>NZ_JADYVS010000030.1:0-90656 GCF_020194055.1 Bradyrhizobium sp. NBAIM03
CGCTCGCGCTTCGCGCGATCGACCCTCCCCCTCCAGGGGAGGGTAAAATCGACCTCGCAACATTCTCCGCTTCAGCCCTCGTTACGCTGGTCGAACTTCGTGCGCGCGGCCTCGATCTGATCCAGATGGTCCTTCGCCCATTTGCCGAGCGCCTCGACGGGGCGCGACAGGCCGCGGCCGAGATCGGTCAGCTCATAGTCCACCCGCGGCGGGATGGTCGGAAAGATCGTGCGCGTAACGAGGCCGTCGCGCTCGAGGCCGCGCAGCGTCAGGGTCAACATCCGCTGCGAGATGCCGTTGATCATGCGCTTGAGCTCGTTGAAGCGCTTTGGCCCGTCGCTCAGCATCATGATGACGAACACGCTCCATTTGTCGCCGACGCGGGACAGCACGGAGGCGACCCCACGGCAATCCGCATGGTTGGGATCCGGCATGGGCCTGGTATCCAGTCTCGGATTTGGCCGCGGCGTTGCGGGCAATTCGGTGTGCGCAGGTTTCAATGATGTGCCCATGGCTCAAAAAAGTGCGTTCTTGCGGGGATTTCGATAGTCACACATGTAGCGCTGGTTACAAACTTATACCAGGGTGACCCCACATGAAACTCCTCCATGTCGACTCCAGCGTGCTCGGCCCCCACTCCGTCAGCCGGCAGGTTTCCGCCGCCATCGTCGACCGGCTCCGGCAGGCGGCGCCCTCGCTTCAAGTCGTCTACCGCGACCTGACCGAGACGCCGCTCGCCCACCTCTCCGGCTCGCACCTCGCCGCCGCGCAAGGCGCCGCCGCGCCGGCGGAGCTCGGACCGGACCTTGCCGCAAGCGCCGCGGCGCTGGAGGAGTTCCTGGCCGCCGACATCGTCGTGATCGGTGCGCCCATGTACAATTTCACCATTCCGAGCCAGCTCAAGGCCTGGATCGACCGCATCCTGGTGGCGGGGAAGACTTTTAGGTACGGCGCGGCCGGGCCGGAGGGACTCGCCGGCAGCAAACGCGTGATCGTGGCCATCTCGCGCGGCGGCCACTACGGCGCAGAGACGCCTTACGCAGCCGGCGAGCATCTCGAAACCTACCTGCGCTGGGTGTTCGGCTTCATGGGTATCACCAGCGTCGAATTCATCCCGGCCGACGGTATCCAACTCGGGCCGGAGCACCGCGAGAAGGCGATCGCTGGTGCGCTCCAATCGGCAACAAGCCTGAGCGCAGCCTAGCCGTGGCTAACACTTCGGGCGCAACGCGAATGTTGCGCCCGAGCAAATTCGCTTGATTTGATCAGCCGCGATAGATCGGCGCGCCGCTCGGCGAGGCCACCGCGCCGCCATCGACGAAGATTTCTTGGCCCTGCACATGTGCGGAATCATCGGAAGCGAGGAACAGCACCGTCTTTGCAACGTGATCGGTCTCGCCGATGCGGCCGAGCGGCGTCGATAGCGCGATCCGCTTCTCGAACGCCTTCTCGGCTTCGGGCGTCGCGGTCGCGGGTCCCCAGATCGGGGTGCGGATCGCACCCGGCGCGACCACGTTGACGCGGATGCCGTGCGGCGACAGTTCTGAAGCCATGATCCGCGCCATCGCCCGCACGCCGGCCTTCGCCGCGCCATAGGCCGAGTAGCCGGGAATGCCGAGCACCGAGATTACCGAGCCGTTGAGGATGATCGAGGCGTTGTCGTTGAGATGGGGCAGCGCGGATTGAACGGTGAAGAACACGCCGGTCAAATTGGTGCTGATCACCTTTTCGAACACTTCGAGCGCGGCCGAGCCGAGCGGCGTGCCGCCGGCGATGCCGGCATTGGCGAACACGATATCGAACTTGCCGAATTTCTCCGCGCCCTGGTTGATTGCAGCTTCCGTCGCCGCGATGTCCGTCGCGTCGGCTGGCAGCGCGAGCGCGTTCGGCCCGAGCTCCTTCGCGGCCGCCGCCAGCGTCTCCTTGTTGCGCCCGGTGATCACCACCTTGGCGCCTTCGGCCACGAACAGTTTTGCCGTTGCCAGCCCGATGCCGCTATTGCCGCCGGTGATCAGCGCCGTCTTGTCCTTCAGTCTCACGCTCGCCTCCAGTAGTTGCATGATGAAACTAAGTTGCCATCTAGGCCATTTGGTTTTATGATGCAACCACACAAGCGCGTGATCGGCGCTGGCGGCGTGTGAATGCGAAAGGACGAACGATGGTGAAACGGACGAGCTTCGAGGGTGATGCCTGCCCGATCGCGCGGTCGCTGGAGGCGCTCGGCGACTGGTGGTCGCTCTTGATCATCCGCGAGGCGCTGTTCGGCGTCCGCCGCTTCGGCGAGTTTCAGAACAAGCTCGGCATGGCCAAGAACATCCTGGCGGCGCGGCTGCGATCGCTGGTCGACCACGGCATTCTCGAAACCGCCCCCGCCTCCGACGGCAGTGCCTATCAGGAATATGTGCTGACGCCGAAGGGCCGCGGCACCTTCCCGATCCTGGTCGCGCTGCGGCAGTGGAGCGAGGAGTTCGACGACCGCCCTGAGGAGATTGCGACGATGCTGGTCGATCGCGAGAAGGGCCGTCCGGTGAAGAAGCTGGAAATGCGCGCCGATGATGGGCGGCTGCTCACGCCGGCGGAGACCACGCTGAAGCCACGACCGTCGTCGCGACGTCGGTCGGCGTGATTGTGGCACCGCCCCCACGACGTCATTGCGAGGAGCCCTTGCGACGAAGCAATCCAGAATCCCACCGCGGCAAGACTCTGGATTGCTTCGCTTCGCTCGCAATGACGGGGGAGAGAGCGGCGCTCAAGTCTCTCACGATCACCGGGGAGCCCACTCTCACGACAGCTTGCGCTTGGTCCGTAGCCGCAGGTGCTCGTCGGCCTCGAGCTTGGTCATGCCCAAGAGATAATGCAGCACGTCCAGCTTGTGGCGCTCGGCCAGCTTGCGTAAGGCCCCCGTCTGCTCGGCGATGAAGGCCACGGCCTCGTCCGCACCGCCCTCCCCCGGTTCCTCGTGACGCGTGCCCCCCGGCGCGCCGGATCCGGCGCGCGCCCGTTTCTTTCCTGGCCTGGTCACCAGAACCCCACCCGAATCCATGCCCCGACAGGACATTACGCCCACATCAACCGCAACTCCAAGGTGGTATTCTGCAACTTTTTCGATATGAAACTTTTCCCATTGCGGCGCCTTTCAACACCCCACGATTTGACAGGGGGCCGCTCACCACCCATGTTCGGGTCGAAACGGCCGACCCGAGTCCTTTCGTTTTCGGCCCAAGATTTTCCCGTAAGCCACTGGAACTAAATGAATATCGTCATTGTGGAGTCGCCGGCGAAAGCCAAGACGATCAACAAATATCTGGGCTCGTCCTATGAGGTTCTGGCCTCGTTCGGCCATGTCCGCGATCTCCCGGCGAAGAACGGTTCCGTCGATCCCGACGCCAATTTCAAGATGATCTGGGAGGTCGACCCCAAGGCGGCCGGCCGGCTCAACGATATCGCGAAGTCGCTGAAGGGCGCCGACCGCCTGATTCTCGCCACCGACCCCGATCGCGAGGGCGAGGCCATCTCCTGGCACGTGCTCGAGGTGATGAAGGAGAAGCGCGCGCTGAAGGATCAGAAGATCGAGCGCGTGGTGTTCAACGCCATCACCAAGCAGGCCGTCTCGGAAGCGATGAAGCATCCGCGCGAGATCGACGGCGCCCTGGTCGACGCCTACATGGCGCGCCGCGCACTCGACTATCTGGTCGGCTTCACCCTCTCCCCCGTGCTGTGGCGCAAGCTGCCGGGCGCCCGCTCGGCCGGCCGCGTGCAGTCGGTGGCGCTGCGCCTCGTCTGCGACCGCGAGCTCGAGATCGAGAAGTTCGTAGCCCGCGAATATTGGTCGCTGATCGCGACCCTGCTCACCCCGCGGGGCGATGCCTTCGAGGCCCGCCTCGTCGGCGCCGACGGCAAGAAGATCCAGCGCCTCGACATCGGCACCGGCGCGGAAGCCGAAGACTTTAAGAAGGCGCTGGAACTGGCGACTTACGCCGTCACCGCGGTCGATGCCAAGCCGGCCCGTCGCAATCCGCAGGCGCCCTTCACCACCTCGACGCTGCAGCAGGAAGCCAGCCGCAAATACGGCTTTGCGCCGGCGCATACGATGCGCATCGCCCAGCGTCTTTATGAGGGCATCGACATCGGTGGCGAGACCACCGGACTCATTACTTATATGCGTACCGACGGCGTACAGATCGCCCCCGAGGCGATCACCCAGGCGCGCAAGGTGATCGGCGAGGATTACGGCAACGCCTACGTGCCGGATAGCCCGCGCCAGTACCAGGCCAAGGCCAAGAACGCCCAGGAAGCCCACGAAGCGATCCGCCCGACCGACCTCTCGCGCCGCCCCGACAGCATGAGCCGCAAGCTCGATGCCGATCAGGCCAAGCTGTATGAGCTGATCTGGAAGCGCACCATCGCGAGCCAGATGGAATCCGCCGAGCTCGAGCGGACCACCGTCGACATCACGGCGAAGGCGGGCTCTCGTACGCTGGAGCTGCGCGCCACCGGCCAGGTCGTCAAGTTCGACGGCTTCCTCGCGCTCTACCAGGAAGGCCGCGACGACGAGGAGGACGAGGATTCCCGCCGCCTGCCCGCGATGAGCCAGGGCGAGGCCGTGAAACGGCAGAGCCTGTCCGTCACCCAGCATTTCACCGAGCCGCCGCCGCGATTCTCGGAAGCATCGCTCGTCAAGCGCATGGAGGAGCTCGGCATCGGCCGGCCCTCGACCTATGCCTCGATCCTCCAGGTCCTGAAGGACCGCGGCTACGTCAAGCTGGAGAAGAAGCGTCTGCACGGCGAGGACAAGGGCCGCGTCGTGGTCGCCTTCCTCGAAAGCTTCTTTGCCCGCTATGTCGAGTACGACTTTACGGCGAGCCTCGAAGAGCAGCTCGACCGTATCTCCAACAACGAGATCTCCTGGCAGCAGGTTCTGAAGGACTTTTGGACCGGCTTCATCGGCGCCGTCGACGACATCAAGGAGCTGCGCGTCGCCCAGGTGCTCGACGTGCTCGATGACATGCTGGGCCAGCACATCTATCCGCCCCGCGCCGATGGCGGCGATATCAGGCAGTGCCCGAACTGCGGCACCGGCCGGCTGAACCTCAAGGCCGGCAAGTTCGGCGCCTTCGTCGGCTGCTCGAACTATCCGGAATGCCGCTACACCCGTCAGCTCGCCGCCGATGGCGAGGCGACTGCTGACCGTTCGCTCGGCCAGGATCCCGACACGGGTCGCGATGTCTGGGTCAAGGCCGGCCGCTTTGGCCCCTATATCCAGCTCGGCGAGCAGAAGGATTATGAGGAAGGCGAGAAGCCCAAGCGCGCCGGCATTCCGAAGGGCACCTCGCCCAGCGACGTCGATCTCGAGCTTGCGCTGAAGCTGCTGTCGCTGCCGCGCGAGATCGGCAAGCATCCGGAGACCGGCCAGCCGATCACCGCGGGCCTCGGCCGCTTCGGACCGTTCGTGAAGCACGAGAAGACCTATGCGAGCTTAGAGGCCGGCGACGAGGTGTTCGACATCGGCCTCAATCGTGCGGTGACGCTGATCGCGGAGAAGGTTGCCAAGGGTCCGAGCCGCCGCTTCGGCGCCGATCCCGGGAAGGCGCTCGGCGATCATCCGACGCTTGGCACCGTCACCGTGAAGAGCGGCCGTTACGGCGCCTATGTCACCGCGGGCGGCGTCAACGCGACGATCCCGGCCGAGTTCGAGAAGGACACCATCACGCTGCCGCAGGCGATCGCGCTGATCGACGAGCGCGCCGGCAAGGGCGGCGGCAAGGCCAAGAAGGCGGCGAAGCCGGCCAAGGCCAAGAAAGCGTCAGAGAAGGCTGCGGACGGCGAGGACGCCGCACCGAAGCCGAAGAAGCCGGCTGCGAAGAAAGCCGCGGCCAAATCCAAATCCGAATCCACCAGCAAGGCGCGCGCCGCCGTGCCGTCGACCGCAAAGACGTCGCCGACCAAGGCAGCCGCCACCAAGGCTCCGGCCAAGAAGAGTGCCGGCAAGACCTGAGATCAAGAATTAGAGGTTAAGTGAAACCAAAGAAAGACCGTGGCTTTCCCGACAGGCAAGCCATCGTCGCCTTCATCAAGGCAAATCCAGGAAAGGTCGGGACTCGCGACATCGCACGCGAGTTCGGCCTGAAGAACGCCGATCGCGCCGAGCTCAGGCGCATGCTGCGCGAGCTCGCCGACGACGGCATCATCAAGAAAAAGCGCCACAAGGTCTCCGAGCCGGACGCGCTGCCGCCGACGCTGCTCGCCGACATCACCGGCCGCGACTCCGATGGCGAATTGATCGCCTCCCCCGCCGAATGGGACGAGGTCGAGAACGGCGAGCCGCCAAAGATCCTCATCGAGATGCCGCGCCGGCCGAGGCCCGGCACCGCCGCCGGCGTCGGCGACCGCGCGCTGCTGCGCGTCGAACGCAGCGATGACGATGAAGGTCCCGCCTATCGCGGCCGCATCATCAAGGTCATCGACAAGGCCAAGAGCCGCATCCTCGGCGTCTTCCGCAGCCTGCCGGAGGGCGCCGGACGGCTCGTCCCCGTCGACAAGAAGTTCGCCGACCGCGAGCTGAACATCGCGAGGACCGATACGGGCGGCGCTGAGGATGGCGACCTCGTCAGCGTCGACATCGTCCGCACCCGCGGCTTTGGCCTCGCCTCCGGCCGGGTGAAAGAGAAGCTCGGCTCGGTCAAGTCGGAAAAGGCGATCAGCCTGATCGCGATCTACGCCCACGACATCCCCTTGCAATTCTCCTCCGCCGCCGAGCGCGAGGCGGAAGCGGCAGAGCCCGCCAATCTGAAAGGCCGCGAGGACTGGCGCGACGTCCCGCTCGTCACCATCGATCCGCCCGACGCCAAGGATCACGACGACGCGGTGCATGCCGAGCCCGATCCGGATCCCAACAACAAGGGCGGCTTCATCGTCAACGTCGCCATCGCCGATGTCAGCTTCTACGTGCGGCCGGGCACGGCGCTCGACCGCGACGCGCTCGACCGCGGCAACTCGGTCTATTTCCCGGACCGCGTCGTGCCGATGCTGCCCGAGCGCATCTCCAACAATCTCTGCTCGCTGGTGCCCGGCGAGCCGCGCGGCGCGCTGGCGGTGCGCATGGTGCTCGGCCCCGACGGCCGCAAGCGCTCGCACAGTTTTCATCGCATCCTGATGCGGTCGGCCGCCAAGCTCGCTTACGCGCAGGCGCAGGCCGCGATCGACGGCCGGCCTGATGACACCACCGGCCCCCTGCTCGATCCGATCCTGAGGCCGCTCCATGCCGCCTATGCCTGCGCCAAGCGCGCGCGTGACGAGCGTGATCCGCTCAATCTCGATCTGCCCGAGCGCAAGATCCTCCTGAAGAGCGACGGCACCGTGGATCGCGTCGTGGTCCCCGAGCGTCTCGATGCGCACAAGCTGATCGAGGAGTTCATGATCCTCGCCAACGTCGCCGCAGCGGAGACATTGGAGAAGAAATCGCTGCCGCTGATCTACCGCGTGCACGACGAGCCGACCTTGGAGAAGGTTCACGCGCTCGCGGAATTCCTGGAGACACTGGACGTTCCCTTCGCCAAGTCCGGCGCGCTGCGCCCCACCACGTTCAACCGCGTGCTGGCCCAGCTCGAAGGCCACGACTATTACCCGCTGGTGAGCGAGGTCGTGCTGCGCGCGCAGGCGCAGGCCGAATATTCCTCAGAGAATTACGGTCACTTCGGCCTGAACCTGCGCCGCTATGCGCATTTCACCTCGCCGATCCGCCGCTATGCCGACCTCGTCGTGCACCGCGCGCTGGTGCGTGCGCTTGGCCTTGGCGAAGGCGCCCTGCCCGACAGCGAGACGCCGGAAAGCTTGAGCGAAGTCGCCGCGCATATCTCGCTGACCGAGCGGCGCGCCATGAAGGCGGAGCGCGAGACCGTCGACCGCCTGATCGCCCATCACCTCGCCGACCGCATCGGCGCCAGCTTCCAGGGCCGCGTCTCCGGCGTCACCCGCGCCGGCCTGTTCGTGAAGCTCAGCGAGACCGGCGCTGACGGGCTGATCCCGATCCGATCCCTCGGCACGGAATATTTCAACTATGACGAAAGCCGCCATGCCCTCGTCGGCACGCGCAGCGGCACCATGTACCAGCTCGGCGACGTCGTCGACGTCCGTCTGATCGAGGCCGCTCCCATCGCGGGCGCGCTGCGTTTCGAGCTGCTGTCGTTCGAGACCGACAGCGGCCCGCGCCAGCGCAGGCCGCTCCGTCCGCAGCGCAAATCGTCCAAGCCGCAGCCCGGACGCAGCCCGGAGCGAAAACGCAAGCCGGAGAAGAAAAAGTCCGGCAAGGGAAGGAAGGCCAAAGGAAAGAACAAGGGTAAGGGCAAGAAGGGCAAGGCATGGTGACGATGAGCACGGCACCAAAGATCTGGACGCGCGAGAACGGTCTCGTCGAGAAGCGCGACGTCTGGTCAGCAATGAAGCGCGGCTTCCGCGGCCGCTGCCCGCGCTGCGGCGAAGGCAAGCTGTTCCGCGCCTTCCTGAAGACCGCCGACCATTGCGCCAAATGCGGCCTCGACTTCACCCCGCATCGCGCCGACGATCTGCCTGCCTATCTCGTCATCGTCATCGTCGGCCACATCGTGGTGCCGGCCATCCTCTGGATCGAGACCAATTATTCGACGCCGGTCTGGCTCAGCTTCGCAGCCTATCTGCCCTTCACCTTCGTCGCCTCGCTCGCGCTGCTGCAGCCCGTGAAGGGAGCTGTGGTCGGCTTGCAATGGGCTCTGCGCATGCACGGGTTTGACGACAACCCTCCCGATGGTATTCCGCCTGTGTAAACACGTAAAAGAACAGTTCGGGTGAGGACATGACCGATATTTCGCAGGCCGAGGAGAAGACCAGGGTTCACGAGGAGAAGGAAGCCGATCATCATCCTTACTTCCGCCCGAAGGATGCGGCGACGCTGATCCTGGTCGACCGCAGCGGCGCCATTCCGAAAGTGCTGGTCGGCAAGCGCCACGACAAGGTGGTGTTCATGCCGGGAAAATTCGTCTTCCCGGGTGGGCGCGTCGACAAGGCCGATTATCGCGTGCCCTGCGCTGCGCCCATCACCGCCGAACTGGAAGCCAATCTCGCCAAGGGCAGCCCGAAGACGCCGGCCTCGCGCGCGAAATCGCTCGCCATTGCCGCCATCCGCGAAGCCTGCGAGGAGACCGGCCTCTGCCTCGGCCGCAAGGCCGAAGGCAAAGTGCCGAAGCTCGAAGGTCCCTGGCAGCCGTTCGCGGATGCGGGCCTGCTGCCTGATCCCTCCAGCCTGTTCCTGATCGCGCGCGCGATCACCCCGCCCGGCCGCGTCAAGCGCTTCGACACGCGTTTCTTCACCGCCGATGCCTCTGCGATCACCCACCGCGTCGAAGGCGTGATCCATGCCGATGCGGAGCTGGTCGAATTGGTCTGGGTCGAGCTCGGCTCAAAACCGCTCGCCGATCTGCATCCGATGACGCGCAACGTGCTCAACGAGCTCGACACCCGCCTCGCCACCGGCCCGCTCCGTCACGACGCGCCGGTGCCGTTCTTCCACTTCTACGCCGGCAAGATGCAGAAGGACGTTTTGAGCTAGTTGGCGCGCTGGGGCGTAGTTCGATCAAGTCTATCCTCCGTCATTCCGGGGTGCGCCTCTTGGCGCGAGCCCGGAATCCATACTCCGGATGGTGGTTATGGATTCCGGGCTCGCCGCTCCGCGTCGCCGCGGAATGACGTGCTGAGAGAGCTACGAAAAACAAAAAATTCTTCCCGCCTCCCCCAATGGCGGAGTTTCCACTCATGCCTATGTCTTTGCGAGCGTCACCAAGAACGGACACCGGGCGATGGCACAAAGGCAACTCAAGCTTGGCGCGTTCATGCGCCCGATCAGCATCCACACCGGCGCCTGGCGCTATCCCGGGGCCTGGCCCGACGCCAATTTCAACTTCTCGCACATCAAGACGCTGATCCGAAAGCTCGAGGCCGGCAAGTTCGACGCCTTCTTCATGGCCGATCACCTCGCCGTCCTGAACATGCCGATCAACGCGCTGAAGCGCAGCCACACCGTAACCTCGTTCGAGCCGTTCACGCTGCTGTCGGCTTTGTCAGCCGTGACCGAGCGCATCGGCCTGATCGCGACCGGCTCGACCACGTTCGACGAGCCCTATCACGTCGCGCGCCGCTTCGCCTCGCTCGACCATCTCAGCGGCGGCCGCGCCGGCTGGAACATCGTCACCACCTCGAACCCGGACGCGGCGCTGAATTTCGGCCTCGACGATCACATGGAGCACGCCGAGCGCTACAAGCGCGCCCGCGAGTTCTACGACGTCGTCACCGGCCTCTGGGACTCCTTCGCCGACGATGCCTTCATGCGCGACGTCGAGAGCGGCCTGTTCTTCGATCCCGCCAGGATGCACACCCTCGACCACAAGGGCAAATACTTCAAAGTGCGCGGCCCCCTCAACATCGCCCGCCCCGTGCAAGGCTGGCCCCTGATCGTGCAGGCCGGCGCCTCCGACGACGGCAAGCAGCTCGCCGCCGAGACCGCGGAAGCAGTGTTCACCGGCGGCGGCAGCCTCGCCGACGGCCAGAAACTCTATGCCGACATCAAGGGCCGCATGGAGAAGATCGGCCGCGACCCCGAGCACCTGAAGATCCTCCCCGGCGCCTTCGTCGTCGTGGGCGACAGCGTGGATGAGGCCAAGGAGAAGCGCGCTTTGCTCGACAGCCGCGTGCATTACGACAGCGCCATTGCCTCGCTCTCCGTCATCCTCGGCACCGATGCCTCCGGCTTTGATCCCGATGGGCCGCTTCCCGAAATCCCCGAGACCAATGCCAGCAAGAGCGGCCGGCAGCGCCTGGTCGATCTCGCCGCCCGTGAGAAGCTCACCGTGCGCCAGCTCGCCCAGCGCGTCGGCGGCTATGGCGGCCTGTCCTTCGTCGGCACCGCCAAGACCATCGCCGACCAGATGGAGGAATGGCTGGTCGGACGCGGCTCCGACGGCTTCAACATCATGTTCCCGTTCCTGCCTGCCGGTCTCGACGATTTCGTCGACAAGGTGGTCCCGGAGCTGCAGAAGCGCGGGATTTTCCGCAAAGAGTACGAAGGGCCCACTTTGAGGGAGAATCTGGGCCTGCCGCGGCCGAAAAACCGGTTCTTTGAGGCCTAATGGGCCCGATTTGAGCGGTTTCCGCCGCCTGAAACCTTGACTTCCCGCCGTTTCTGACTAGGTTGCCGGCCAACGCGGGCCGTTTGGCCGGCTCCAGATTCCCCTGATATTCTGAGGTTCAGAACATGGCCAAAGCGGTCACCATCAAGGTCAAGCTCGTGTCCTCGGCCGACACCGGCTTCTACTACGTTGCCAAGAAGAATTCGCGCACCATGACCGACAAGCTAGTCAAGAAGAAGTACGACCCGGTCGCGCGCAAGCACGTCGAATTCCGCGAAGCCAAGATCAAGTAAGATCGCGGCGTAGCGCGCTAAGGTTTTTTTGCGGGGCCCTTGCGGGCCCCGTTGTCGTTTCGGCTCGCATGTCCCTGCTCATGTACCCTGCTACCCAGCGCTGCGCTGCTTAGCGCAGCGAAGCAAATCCGGACCGGCTCTGCGAGATCACACCAGGGACACTCCGGCGTGACGAGAGGAACTCGCTTGAGTCGTGGTTGTTGAGCCAGCATCGTCAAGCGGCTATCTTTCGGAGCGAACCTCTTGCGTTGCCGCTCAACTGACTTGATGGGAGAATCGCATGCGCATCGCTCTGCTCATTGTCGTTATGGTCATCGGATTTTCTTCCGCAGCAAACGCTCAGTATGACTATCCCTGGTGCGTTTTTGGCGGAGGGCTCGGCGCTTCCGGAGACTGCATGTATTCGACGCGGGAACAGTGCCTGGCGTCGGCATCCGGGCGGTCGAACACCTATTGCGATGTGAACCCGCGCGTGAGGTTCAAGCAGCACGCTCCGCAGCGGCCGCGCTGATCATGATGCGCGCGCTTGCCTGTCTGCTCTTCGTCCTGATCACCATGTCCGCGCCCGGTCCAGCGGCAGCGCAGCGGTTCGGCGGCAATTTTCCGGTATGTCTGCAGGAGTGGGAATGGGGCGGCGGCACCTACATCTCTTGCCAGTATCGTTCATTTGACGAATGCAGAGCCAGCGCGGCGGGCCGTTCGGCGATGTGCCTGGAAAACCCATATGTGCAGCGGCCGTCCCCTCCAGGCCGCAGCCCGCGTCCCCGGTAGGGCTAGAGCATGATCGGCCCGTGACGAGCGCCGATCCAGCCATCATTCCGTGCCTTCCGGCCTGCCCCGCAACGTCGACCTTCTCGGTTGAATCCCCTACATGAAACCCGGATTGCGCGGGAAATAGCTACCCCAATCTCCGAATGGTCGATTTGACATCAGCAGCATCGGGAACGTCAGCCGCATCCCGTGGTCGATTGCCGCCTTGAGCGCCGGCTCGCTCACGCCCGGCACAAAAGCCGAAATGGCCGGACAATCGCTCTGTGCCGCGAACGACAACGCAGCGGCGAAAGCGGACTCAACCAGATCTGGCCTGTGGACTGCAAGCGGACCAATGTGTCCACCCGAAATGTAGACATACCCGACGCACTCATTGCCGGCGTGGATGGTGAATCCGCGCGTCGTGCTGTCGCCAAGGAGAAATCGATGATGCTTCTCCCTGGAAACGCCGACTGCGCTGACATCGATCTGCGCCAGCCTGTCGTATGGGATCGCGTCGGCCGTGAGAGATTCAAGACGGAGCCGCGGCGCAGCCAACCGTGGCGCCAGGCGGTCACGAGGGACGCTGACCATGTAGATCGGAAAGCGCGGGAACAGTCCGTGGCGGATGTAGAGGCCTTGAGATACGTTGTTGAACGTGAAGGTGATCAGTGCCTTGATGGGTGCTCCGCGCATTTCTGCATGCGCGAATGCCTTGTTGATGAGTTGATTGCCGATGCCGTCGCTCTGACGATCAGGCGCGACGAACAATTGGGCCAGGAACCAAAGCTCGCCACAGACCCAACTCCACGCGAAGCCGACTATTTCTCCGTCGTCATCGGCCACCCATAAGCCCTCGGGATCATCCGCGAGCGAGAAGGCCTGAAAATTCGGCGGACGAGAGGATGCCATCTTCCCGAACCCCCGCCGTTCGGTTAGCTCATTGATGCTGGCGACCACGATGTCATCGGCCTGCTTCAAGTCGTCGATGCGAGCGGGCCTGCACACGACCGCCATTCTCTAGTCCCTCCCGGGCGTCAGCTCGCCCCGCCCACGATGCATCGGGTCGCGGCTTAGTTTCTACTCACATCTTGATGAGAGCGAGAAATCGTCAGCCGGCAATCAGGCGAGCGGCCGGATGTTCTGGTTCATCCGGAAGAAGTTCGTAGGGTCGTATTTCGCTTTGATCTGCTGCAGGCGCCTGTAGTTCCGCCCATAAGCAGCGGCAACCGGATCGCCTGTCTCATCGTCGTCGAGATAATTGACATAGCGTCCTGAGGCAAAGAAGGGCCGCATCCTTTCATAGGTTGCGCGTGCCCACGAGATGCTGCGGCTGGTATCGCTGGTCTGCGTCCATTGCGCGAGGATCAGGAAATTGTAGCCCTCCTGCCGATGCACAAATGCCGTATCCCCGGCACCCACGCGGGCCGCGGCACCGTGGATGTGCTCGAGCAGCAGCTGCCCCATCGGAGTCGGGCAGCGGGCGAAGCATTCGATCATCGTCGCGATCGCACCATCGCTCAGCTCCGTGAGGAGGTTCGACTTCCAATAGTTGAACGCGCCTTTCGGATAGTTGGCGTCGAGCATGCGGTTGAGCTCGCAATAGGTCATCGGTCCGACCGCATCCAGAATGGGAGGCCCGAACTGTTTCAGCGGCTGCATCGCTCGTTCGGCCTCGGCGACTGGACCGCAGTGGCTGGTAACCAGCGCCGCGACCTCCCTGCCGGACCCGTCGGGCGCATGGGTCAGGGATGCGAACAGCATGTGCTCGTCCGTGAGCGATCGCGTGCTGGTCCGGAAAAATTCCAGCACGTCGCGGGAACGCTCGATAGGGTGAACGATCGGGCCGCCGGTGATGATCGGCCCTACCGTATGGAGGTCGTATTCAAGACTGGTGGCAATCCCGAAGTTTCCGCCGCCGCCGCGCACGGCCCAAAATAGATCCGGCTGCTCTTGCTTGCTGGCCCGCACAACCTTGCCATCGGCGGTGACGAGTTCGACAGCCCGCAGATTATCCAACGCGAGGCCGTACTTGCCCATCAGCCAGCCCAGTCCTCCGCCGAGCGTCAGGCCCGCGATGCCGGTGGTCGAGACCACGCCGCCGGTCACCGCAAGTCCGTGAAGCTGCGTTTCTCGATTGAGCTCGCCCCAGGTGACCCCGCCCTGCGCCCATACGGTCTTGCCGATCGCGTCGACCCGGACCCCCTTCATGGGTGAGAGGTCGATCATGATCCCGCCGTCGATGGTTGCGCGCCCGGCCACATTGTGGCCGCCGCCGCGAACCGCGACCTCGAGGCCGAGCTTGGTCGCAAGTGCCACGGCATCCACGACATCAGCCGCACTGCGACATCTGGCAATCAATGCTGGCCGTTTGTCGACCAGCCCATTGTGAACCTTGCGCGCCTCGTCGTAGCCCTCGTCCGCTGGCTTGAGCAGTTCTCCTCCAAAGGAGGCGCTAAGTTCGGCGGCAGCGCTGGCAACAGATGCGATGGACATGACACGAGCTCCCTAGCTTGGCCCGCCACATCCTCGATCGCGGGCTGTCTCAGAGCAAATCCGAAGAATTCAGGTGACGATGAACTGATTTCACCTACACTCGCCGCATGCACAAGCTGCCGCCCCTGATCGAGCTCCGCGCTTTTGAGGCTGCCGCGCGTCATCTGAGCTTCAAGAAAGCCGCGGCAGAACTCGGCGTCACGCCGACCGCGATCAGCCACCAGATCGGATTGCTCGAGCAGTATTGCGGCCGCGCCCTATTCCGGCGCAGACCACGCCCTCTTTCGTTGACCGATGCCGGCGCGCGGCTGTTTCCCGCCATTCGCGGCGGACTCGAGGCGTTTGCCGCTGCCATTGCGTCCCTCAAGCAGGAAGGTGACGAGCAGCCGCTCCGGGTTACGACGACCAACGCCTTCGCTAGCCGCTGGCTCGTGCCCCGCCTGCCCCTGTGGCGGAAGTTGCATCCTGACGTGCCATTGGAAGTGATCGGCACTGACACGGTGCTCGATCTGCAGGCCGGAGACAGTGACGTTGCCATCCGTTATGCGACCAGCCGCGTACCGCCGACAGACGGAATCGTCGATGAACTCTTCAGCGATACGTTCTGGCCGATCTGCAATCCGGATTTGCTTTCAACCGGACGGCTGAAGAGACCAGTCGACCTCGCAAAGCACGTTCTGATCCACTCCTATTGGTCGCCGGCCGATCGTGAGCCACCGACGTGGCAGAGATGGCTCGGTTTGGCCCAGCGCCGGTGGCGCGAGGTGCCCCAATACAAGGACCTGCAGCACTTGAGTTTCCGGGAAGAACTGCACGCCATCGAGGCGGTGATCAGTGGGCAGGGCGTCGGGATCTTCAGTGATGTGCTCGTGGCACACGACCTCGCCGCGGGCACGCTCGTGAAGGCATTCTCGTTGAACCTACCCGGCTACAGCTTTTATGTGGTCAGCAGGCCAAGCCACCCGCGCGCGCGGACCATTCGGGTCTTTTCGCAGTGGTTGCGGTCGAGTACCTGATCCGGACCGGAAAGGGTCAGCACAAAGTGCGAAGCCGGGAGAGGTCATGCGAATAACCCGAAGCGCGACCAGCAGCGCGGACCAACTCCAGCTGCGAACCGGAGCGACGGGGCCAACCCGAGAATTGACGGCGCCGAGCAGGTCACCGTTGCCCTTACGTGTCTTTAGGGTGCAGCGGAGTCGCGAAACCCGAGAACGTTACGGAGCTCCAATGGAGCGCGCTTACGACAAGCTCCACGTTACACTCAGAGTTCTTCCAGCAGCGCCTTGCTTTCCTTCAAGTCGCGAACGTCGAAGCCCTCGTTGAACCAACCGTAGACCGGCGCGAGAAGACCGCGTGCTTCATCACCCCTGTCCTGATCACGCCAGAGCCGGGCGAGACTGACGGCGGAGCGAAGTTCCCAGAGTTTCGCCTCCTGCTGATGAGCGATCGCAATGGCGTGGCGAAACTCGGTCTCCGCATCGGCCTCCGCGCCTGGCCGAGCCCTTAGCATCAACTCGCCTCGGCGCCGATGCAGCTCGGCCTCGAACCACCGCACCCCCGATTTCTGGGTTAGTGCCAAGGCGTCGGAGAGTTGGCCGAGCCCCGTTTCATATCGTGCTCTCTTTGCCTCGGCTGCTGCGAGCTGCGCAAGGTAGAACGGAAGAGTCCATGCTGCGCCGGACGCCTGGAATCCCTCGATGCCGCGCCGCAGTAAGTCCACCCCGGCCTCGGGGTCGCCGGCTTCGGCCAGCGTCCAGCCGCGATATGCCGTCCCCATCGCGAGAAAGAAGGCAAAGCGCTGCTCGGTGGTGAGCGCAACCAGCTCGTCCGCCCGTTGCCCAACCATGCCCGCGTCTTCGAGCACGAAATGCAACCGGCAGGCAACGCTCAGCGCGAATGCGAGGCTGATCGGGTGCGACGAATCGCGGGCCTCTGCCAGGGCGTCACTGCTCTGCACGCGCGCCTGATCGGCGAAGCCAAGAAGGCCACACGTAAGCGAAAGGAACGAAAGCATCGCCACGCGGGCGTTTTCTGCGAACAGGGCCGTCAGAGAGCGCTGCTGCGCCGGATCGTAAAGGGCGAGCCCCCGCTCGAGATGGGTGCGCGCCAAGGCCAATTGTCCGCGATGAAGCCAGCTATCGCCGACTGCCCGATGACCGGCGACAAGAATGGCCGCATCGTTCTGTCGCCCGGCCAAATCGAGCAAATTCTCGGCGATGCGATGCGATCGGTCCGTTTCACCACGGACGTGATAATGCACGAACTCGCCCCAGAGTGCCTTGAGCAGATTCGGCGTGTCGTTTAGTGCCTCGCAGAGGCAACGCGCCCGGGCGTAGGCCCTGCCGGTCTCTTCGGCCGCGTGGCCCTTCGCGGCGATCAGTGCACCGCCGAGCGCGAGTTGAAGTTCAGTTTCGGTGCGCTGGCGCCCGGGAGCATCCGGCAGTTGAGATAGCAAATCAAGCGCCTTTCGCATCTGCGCGATTGCTTCTGTCATTGCCGATCGAGCCTTTGAACGCTCACCAGCCTCCTGCCAATAGGAAACCGCCTTTTCGGCCAAACCCGCATGTCCGCAGTGGTGGGCGAGGATTTCCGGCTGCTCTTGGATGCCTCTAGCGAGCCTCTCCTCGAGTGCGCCAGCGATCCGAGCGTGCAGCTCGCGGCGTTGGCCGCGCAACATTGTGCCGTATGCCGCATCCTGGACCAGTGCATGTTTGAACAAGAAATTGGCGTCGGGCGGCTCGACACTCCCAAACACGAGGCCGGTATTGATCAGCCGGTCAAGCGCCGCCCGCAACTCGTTGTCGCACCGCTGTGCGACCGAGGCCAGCAGATCATAGGAGAACTCGCGGCCAATAGCTGCGCCGATTTGTGCCACCTCCTTGGCGATCGGCCCAATCCGGTCGAGCCGCGCCATCAACGAAGCATGTAGCGTGGCCGGTACGGCAAGTCCGGGCAGCGGCGCGAAGGAGATCGCTCGCGCGATACTCTGGGGGCTTGTTTCGAGCACCGCTTTGGTCAACTCCTCAACGAACAACGGCACACCATCCGTACGTTCAGCAATTTCATTGACGATTTCGGTCGGCAGCGTCTGGCCACCTGCCACGCTCCGGATCAGCGCAGCGCCCGCATTCTGGTCGAGCCGGTTCAGCACGAGCAAGCTGACATGCGGCTTTCCGGTCCATACTAACTGGAACTCGGGGCGGTAGGTGATCAAGACCAAAACCGGCAGGCTTGCTACGCGATCGACGGTTCGGTCCAGCAGCTCGCGCGAGCTTGGATCGATCCATTGCATGTCCTCGAACACGATCATGGTTGGACGTCTTTGCGCGAGAGCTTCAAGCTGGCGAACCAGAGCGGCGAAGCTTCTCTCCTTCTTTTGTTGCGGCGTACTCGTAACCGGTAAGTATAGATTATCGTTGGGGATCGACAGAAACTCCGCCAGGATCGCCGCGTCCTCGTTGGGCGACAATGCAGGCGACAGGAGCGCTCGAAGTTTGTCGAGCTTGGTCGTCGGCGTGTCCTCACGATCGAAGCCAGCCGCTCGCTGGAGTTGTGCGATGAAGGGGTAAAGCGCGCTTTCCTGATGATGAGGCGAGCAGAAGTAGCGCAAGCAGGTGTGCGGCTCTCGCTCGATACGCTCCTGAAGAGCCGCAACGAGGCGCGACTTGCCGATCCCCGCCTCGCCGACAAGCAGCATGACTTGACCGGTACCCGCCCGCGCATGGCGCCAGCTCCGCTCCAACCGCGCGAGGTCTTCCTCACGCCCAACCAGCGGGGCGAGGACCGAAGGGTGCAACGCCTCGAACCGGCTCTCCGCTGTTCCCTCACGAAGCACCCGCCAGGCTTGCACCGGTGCGGCGAAGCCCTTCAGCGTCACGGCGCCGAGATTCTCGTAGTCAAAGAGCCCGCCGATGAGCCGCCGCGTGTCCTCAGGGATGACTACCCCATCCGGTTCGGCGAGCGCTTGCAGTCGAGCGGCAAGGTTCGGCGTCTCGCCAAGCACGGCCTGCGCCTCCGCCGCTTCGCTGCCGATAAGGTCACCTACGACGACGAGGCCAGTCGCGAGCCCAAGACGAACCCGCAGCTCGAACTCGGCTGGGGCTCCCGGCGCGTGCCTGGTCGCGGCGATCTCAAGCGCAGCGCGCACTGCGCGTTCGGCATCGTCCTCATGCGCTGAAGGATGACCGAATAGTATGAGCATGCCATCGCCGATGTAACGGCTGACGGTGCCACCGTATTTGCGGACGACCGCCGCTACGCTATCGCGGTACTCAGCAATTATGTCCCGTAGATCTTCCGGATCGAGCTTTGTCGCAAGTGCCGTCGAGCCGACGAGATCGCAGAACATCACTGTGAGCTGACGACGCTCGGCGGAAGAACTTGGTGCGGCCAACAAGCCTGCGCGCTCCGTGACCGGTGGCACGATGGACGTCGCTGCGCCGGCCCCTCTCGTCATTTGCGGCGGTACGGTCGGCGTGAGCGCGGCACCGCAGTCGCCACAGAAGTTCTTGCCTGTCGGATTGTCGCCCCCGCACGCAGGGCAGCGAAAGAACAGCGGCGCGCCGCAATCGCCGCAGACCTTCGTTCCCTCCGGGTTGACTCTGCCGCAATTCGCGCAATCCATGGCCGCACCCGATCGAATTCCGACCGACATGAGTTCGCGTCGGTCTATGGGCGAATCTTGAAAGCGCGCTCTTTCAAGATTCTCTTCCCTCAGCCGCCTACCAAGCGCCAAGCATGATCAAACTCACAATGACCAGGAAGTAGACACAGGCGATAGTCGCAGGGAAAATGAGCCAGCCGGGCGTCATCGTTGCCTCCCGAGCGGTTGTCTCGAAAGCTTAAGCTGGCCGGCGCGATTAGGATTATGAACTGGCTAACACTCTGCAACTCAAGCCCATTTTCAATCTGAGAAGGCTGACCACAGCCTGACACGACCCAAACGCGAAATTGGCAAGCCCATGAACGACCGCCTGCCGAGTCGACGAAAAGTTCTCTCGCACGTCAGCAACCGAGCGCTTTGAGGCAAATGCAAATTTGTGAGAACGGCAGCGGTGCAAGGCCAAGGAAAACGACCACCCGCCCCGCCCTACGCTGTCCGCAGCACTGGCGTGGGCGGCTGCGACGGCCTGACAAGCGCGAACGCGACCTGCACGATGCCGCCGGCAAGGCCGAGCGCGACACCGATGCGCCAGGCCATGGTGTAGGAGCCGAGCGCGTCGTAGAGCAGCCCGCCTCCGTAAGCGCCGAGGAAGCTGCCGATCTGGTGGCTCATGAAGGCGAGGCCCTGGATCATCGCCTGCCAGCGCAGGCCGAACATCTCGGCGACCGCGCCCGCGACCAGCGGGCCGACGCCCATCCACAGAAAGCCCATGATCGCGCCGAACAGCAGCGTCGAGAACGGGCTTGCCGGCAGCATGAAGTACCAGGCGAGTGCGAGCGAGCGCAGGATGTAGATCCCGCCCAAGAGCGCCAGCTTGTTCCAGCGTTGGCCGGCCCAGCCGAAGAACAGCGAGCCCAGCACGTTGAAGCCGCCGATCATGCCGAGCGTCTGTGCGCTCAACATCGGATCGAGGCCGCAGATCGCGAGATATGACGGCAGGTGCGTGGTGAGGAACACGAGCTGCATGCCGCAGACGAGATAGGCGCAGGTCATCACCACGAAGGAGGCATTGCCGAACGCGGTCCTCGCCGCGGCTGCAGCCGTGGCATCATCGATCTCGTCGGCCGCCGGCTTCGGCAACGGAATCTTGTCGACGCGCCCGGCATACCAGGCCGCAGGGATCATCAGCACCGACATGATGACGAAGCCCGCGAGCCCGACGCGCCAGCCAAAGCCCTCGTTGAGCATCTGTCCGATCGGCGCCGAAAGTAGCGCGCCGAGCGAGCCCGCGCCGGAGACGATGCCGAGCACGGTCGAGCGCACCGTCTCCGGCACCGCACGTGCCGCCACCGACATCGCGATCGCCGCCGCGGTGCAGGCGAGCGAGGTCCCGATCAGCACGCCGGCGCCGATCATGATGCTGAGAAGCCCATTCGCCGTTGCCATCAGCGCGAGGCCCGCGATGTACATCAGCGCGCCGGCGACCATGATCGGGCGGAAGCCGTAGCGCACGGTGAGTGCACCGGCGGGCGGCTGCAGGAAGCCCCAGGCGAGGTTTTGCACGGCCAGTGCAAGCGTGAAATCCGAGATCGAAATGTGGATGTCGTGCGTCAGCGGCTGCATGAAGATACCGAGCGACTGCCGCAGCCCCATGCTCAAGGTCAGCATGATCGAGGCGCCGATCAGGATCGGCAAGGTGGGACGCAGAACCTGCAGCAGGGGCATTTTTCTTCTCCCTTTTGGGCGCGGCACGCGTGCCGTCGTCTGCTTTTGCCGATGTTTTTGGGTACACAGACCTGTGCACTTAGGCTATAGATGGAAGCGGCTGTCAAGCGAACAGGACGCTTAGCTCCGCATGGCTCCCCCGCCTGCCCCACAGACGATGAAAGAGCGGATCCTTCAGACCGCCGACAAGCTGTTCTATCTGCAAGGCATTCGCGCCATCGGCGTCGATACCATCGCGGCCGAGGTCGGCATCAGTAAGCGCACGCTCTACAATCACTTCCCGTCCAAGGACGCGCTGATCGCGGCCTATCTCGAGCGCCGCTTTGTCAGCGCACGCCCCTCCGACAAGCCGCCCGCCGAGCAGATCCTCGGAACGTTCGATTCGCTGGAGCAACGCTTCGCGGCGAAAGACTTTCGCGGCTGCCCGTTCGTCAATGCGGTCGCCGAGCTCGGCCCCGGCGACCGCGCCGTGAAGAAGATCGCGATCGCCTTCAAGGAAAGCCGCCGCCTCTGGTTTCGCGACCGCCTGACCGAGCTCGGCGTTGCCGAAGCGGACGCGCTCGCGACGCAGCTCGTGCTGCTGGTCGACGGCTCCATCGCGCAGGACCTCGTGCGCGATGATCCGGCGATGGCCAGAGCCGCGAAGGAAGCGGCGAAGGTGTTGCTGCGGAATGCGGGGGTGGATGTTGGCGAGGATGCGAAGCCGGCGGAGAAACGGAGCAAGCGCGCTCCAGACTAACCGCTGTCGCCTGATCGCTCGCTGTCATCACCCGCGAAAGCGGGTGATCCAGTATTCCAGAGACAGTGAAGCTAGACCCGAGACGCTGCGGCGTACTGGATTCCCCGCTCCAGTGCGCGACTGCGCACAAGGCGGGGAATGACACCGGGATTTGTGGAGAAAGCGCGGGCGCCTGACTACCCGTCAGGACCATTTCGCGACCCTACCAATATGCTCCTGTTTTGCCCGACGGGTCAAACGACGCCGCTGCCGGCGCAAATTATCTCGCCACCCGGGTAACCCATTGATCCCGCTCGCGGCGGCTACTGTGCATGGGGTTGTTTTCGCAACTTTGTGCGGGCGGCCCTCACGCCGCCTGCGACACCACGCGGTTACGCCCGTCGTGCTTGGCCCGGTAGAGCGCCGTGTCGGCGCGCTTGAGGACGTCGGCCACCGCCTCGCCCTTTCGCTCGAGCGTGGTGAGGCCGATCGAGATCGTGACCTCGATGCGCTTCGCCCCCTTGTGGATCGCGAAGGGCTCACCCGCTATCGAGCGGCGCAGGCGCTCGGCGACCATGCCGGCAACATGGAGATCGGTCTCGGGCATCACGATGACGAATTCCTCGCCGCCGTAACGGCAGGCGAGATCAATGCCGCGGATCGATTTGCGCACCCGCACCGCGAACTCGCGCAGCACGTCGTCGCCGGCATCGTGGCCGTAATTGTCGTTGATCGACTTAAAATAGTCGATGTCCAGGATCATCAGCGCCAGCGGCTTGCCACGGGTCGCGGCCTGCTCGGCGAGCGTCGCCAGATGGCTCTCCATGTAGCGGCGATTGTGCAGGCCGGTGAGCGCGTCGGTGATCGCCATCTCGATCGAGTTCTGCACATTGTCGCGCAAATGATCGGTGTAGCGGCGGCGGCGGATCTGGGTGCGGGCGCGCGCCAAGAGCTCGGTCTTGTCGATCGGGCGCAGCAGGTAGTCGTTGACGCCGATCTCGAGGCCGCGCAGCAGCCGTGTCGAGTTCTCGGGGTCGGCGATGGCCAGGATCGGCACGTGCCGCGTGCGCTCCAGCGATCGCGCCTGGCTGCATAGGCGCAGGCCGTCGAAATTGTTGAGGTCGAGCGAGACGATCAGGAGGTCGTAATTGCCTTCGGCGGCGTGGAACAGCGCCTCCGTCGGGTTCGGCTCGACGTCGATGGTGTGCTCGGCGGCGAGGATCGTCGCCAGCCGCTCGTAGGAGGACTGGCGGTCGTCGACCAGGAGGATGCGGCCGCCCTTGCCGGTGTCGGCGATCGCACTGCGCTCGGGCGCCTGCATGCCGATCTCGAGCGAGGTGATGGCGCGCATGCGCAGCTCATCCGTCATCATCTTCAGCCGCGTCAGCGAGCGCACCCGCGCGATCAGCACGACGTCGGAGACGGGTTTGGTCAGGAAGTCGTCGGCACCGGCCTCGAGCCCGCGGTTGCGGTCGGCGGGGCTGTCGAGCGCGGTGACCATCACGACGGGAATGTGGTGCGTCGCCGGATCGGTCTTGAGGCGGCGGCAGACCTCGAAGCCGTCCATGTCGGGCATCATCACGTCGAGCAGGATGATGTCGCATTCGGCACGCCTTGAGATCGCGAGCGCCTCGGTGCCGTTCGCGGCGGTCATCACGTCGAAATATTCGGCGGAAAGGCGGGCCTCTAACAGCTTGACGTTGGCGGGGACGTCGTCGACGACCAGGATACGCGCGGACACTGTGAACTCACTTCCTATCCGATAAAACGCCGGACCGTCTCAATGAATTTGCCGACCGAGATCGGCTTGGACAAATAGGCTTCGCAGCCGCCCTCGCGGATGCGCTCTTCGTCGCCCTTCATCGCGAACGCCGTGACCGCGACGACTGGAATGGCGCGCAGCTCCGGATCGTCCTTGATCCAGCGCGTCACCTCGAGGCCGGAGACCTGCGGCAGCTGGATGTCCATCAGCACGAGGTCGGGCCGCATCTTGCGCACGAGGTCGAGCGCCTCGTAGCCGTTGCTGGTGCCGGAGGTCTGGTACCCGTGCGCCTCCAACAGGTCGCGGAAGAGCTTCATGTTGAGCTCGTTGTCTTCCACGATCAGGACGGTCTTAGCCATCCCGCCCTCCTGATTGGTCCGAAGGACCGGTACATGTGACGCCTCAGACGCCGCTTCCCGGCGTTTCGAAAACTGGATTCAAACTAGCCTCAGATTCGCTTGAGTTTCGTTAAACCCGAGGGTCCACTTTCTGCGATGTGGTTTCCAGTTGCTTGTCCGGGGCCGGAAGACTTGAGCACGAGACTCGGGCATGATGATTCCAAATTAGAGACTGAAAGTTAACGGAAAGGCAAACCGTCCCCGTGAAAAAGCCTGTTCACAACCCCCGCGAAGTCGCTGAAATCGTTGCGATTCAGGCCCTGTCCTTCGTCGCGGGCGAGCCTGAGCGGCTGGGCCTGTTCCTGGCCGAGACGGGGGTCGGTCCGGAGACCCTGCGCAACGCCGCCGCGGACCCGAATTTCCTCCTCAGCGTGCTCGATTTCGTGATGCGGGACGATGCCACGGTGAAGGCCTTTGCCAAGGTGGCGGAACTGCACCCGACCAACGTTGCCGCGGCGCGGCAGGTCCTCGGCGATGCGCTCGGTGACCCCTCCTGGGAGCGCGACGTGCCGTGAGCGTCCCAGAGCCGGCCGGGCCCCGCTGCTTCTGCCGGGATTGTCTGGCCGACCTCGACATGGGCGTACAGAACCTGGGCGTGCGGCGCTGCTCGGCCTGCGGTTCCCCACGCCTCTTCCGCCACCGCTCGCTCGCCGGCCTGACGATTGCCCATATCGACTGCGACGCCTTCTACGCGACGGTCGAGAAGCGCGACAACCCTGACATCGCCGACAAGCCCGTCATCATCGGCGGGGGCAAGCGCGGCGTGGTGTCGGCGGCCTGCTACATCGCGCGCACCTATGGCGTTCGCTCGGCGATGCCGATGTTCAAGGCATTGGAAGCCTGCCCGCATGCGACCGTGATCCGCCCGGACATGGCAAAGTACGTCCGGGTCGGCCGCGAGGTCCGCCAGGCCATGCAGGCGCTGACGCCGCTGGTCGAGCCGCTCTCGATCGACGAGGCCTTCCTCGATCTCTCCGGCACCGAGCGGGTGCACGGCATGATCCCCGCCAAGGTGCTGGCGCGCTTTGCCCGCGACGTCGAGCGCGACATCGGCATCACCGTCTCGGTCGGCCTGTCCTGCAACAAGTTCCTGGCCAAGATCGCCTCCGACCTCGACAAGCCCAGAGGCTTTGCCGCGCTCGACCAGGAGGAAGCGCGGTTGATGCTGGCGGAAAAGCCGGTCGGCTTCATCTTCGGCGTCGGTCCCGCGACGCAGGAACGCCTGGTGCAGCGCGGCTTCCGCATCATCGCCGATCTGCAGAAGGCCGACGAGATCGAGATGATGCGGCAGTTTCCGAGCGAGGGCCGCAGGCTGTGGCGGCTCGCACGCGGCATCGACGACCGCCGCGTCGAGCCTGACCGCGGCGCCAAGACCATTTCAAGCGAGACGACGTTCGAGACCGACATCCGCGATTTCGCGACGCTGGAGAAGATCCTGTGGCGACTCTGCGAGAAGACGTCGTCGCGCCTGAAGAGCAGCGAACTCGCCGGCTCCACCGTGACGCTGAAGTTGAAGACCGCCGATTTCCGCCAGCGCACGCGCTCGCAATCGATCGCCGCCCCGACGCAGCTGGCCGCGAAGATCTTCTCGATCTGCCGCGAGATGCTGGCCAAGGAAATCGACGGCACCGCCTTCCGCCTGATGGGCGCCGGCGTCAGCGCGCTGCGCGAGGGCTCGGCGATCGATGACACCGACATGCTCGACCGCCGCGCCGCCCACGCCGAACGCGCGGTCGACAGCCTGCGCAAGAAGTTCGGCAGCGCCGCGGTGATCCGCGGCATTGCCTATGAGGGCCCGGAGAAGGCGCAGGAGTGATGACGGGTGAACGCGATCTCAATGCGCTGCTGAGACTGATGAAGCCGGAGCTGCGACCGGGCACCTTCGTATTTTGCACGATCGCGGCAGACGAGACTATTCCCGCAGCAGTCGATCCGCTCCTGATCTTCCGCGAGCCGGAGGGCACAACCGTCGTAGCACCGCTGGAGGATGCCGAACGCGCAGGACTGCGCTACGAATTCGCCTCACGCCTGATCACGCTCACGGTTCACTCCGCGCTCGATGCGGTCGGCTTCCTGGCGGCAATCACGGCGCGCCTCGCCGACGCCGGCATCAGCGTGAATGCCGTGTCGGCGTTCCACCACGACTATCTCTTCGTACCGTCCGACAGAGCCGACGAAGCGATGGCGGCTCTACAAGAGGTGTCAGAGGCGAAGCACTCATAGCAGCTGTAGCCCGGATGGAGCGGAGCGCAATCCGGGACAGTGCTCCGTGGCGACAGGCTTCCCGGATTACGCTTGCGCTTCATCCGGGCTACAGGAAAACCTCAATCCGCAACCGCGACCGCCTCGATCTCGATCAGCCATTCCGGCGCAGCGAGCGCGGAGACGCCGACGAGCGTCGAGGCTGGCGGCTCCATGCCTTCGAAGAAGGCCGAGCGGGCCTTGCCGATGATGGGCCGCAGCTCCGGCTTGTAGTTCACCACGAAGGTCGTGATCTTGACGATGTTGGAATAGCTCGCCCCCGCGGCCTTCAGCGCGAGGCCGAGATTCTGCATCACCTGGGTGGTCTGCGCAGCGATATCGCCCTCGCCGACGATCCGGCCCTCCTCGTCGGTCGAGACCTGGCCGGAAATGTAGATCGTGCGCGCCCCCGTCGCGGTGACGACGTGGGAATAGGCTGGATTGTGATGCAGGCCGCTGGGGCGGAGATGGTCGAGCTTCGGCATGGGCTGGCTCCCCGAATTTGTGGTTGGGAGGGAGCGTAGCGGGAGAGTGTGACGAGAGCTAGCCCCGTCATTGCGAGGAGCGAAGCGACCAAGAGAGATCTCGTAGGGTGGGCAAAGGCGCACTTGCGCCGTGCCCACCATCTATCAACGATTATCGAGAGAAAGCGTGGGCACGATCCGCTTTGCCCACCCTACGACGCTGCTCGCGACGAGAGACCTAGCCCTCAATTACAGGGCTTGCTGTCCTTCACGTCGAACTTGCCCATGGCGCCGGAGATGACGAAATCGTTGTAGTCGAGCATGAGCTGGCGCGAGACGCCGTTCTCGTAGAGCTCGAACGCCATCGCATAGACCGGCGTCTGCTCGCCCTCCTTCTGCTGGGCCTCGCGGTCGAAATAGCTGACGGTGACTGGCCAGCGCTTGAGCGACTTCATGTGCTCGTCCGCAGTCGACGGATCGGACGAGGTGGCGCGGTCGGCGGGGATCGGCTGACCGATCACGGTCAGCGTGTTGTAGACCTTCTGGCCGTCATCGGAGCCGTCATAGACGGAGAGCTCCAGCAGCGATTTGCCTTCCTTCGCGGCGGCGATGATGCGCTGGATCTGCTCGGTCGGGAACACGATCTTGCCGTCGAGCGTGAACGTCTTCGGCGCCGGAAGCTTCAGCTTGACGTTGATGTGGTCGCCGTCGCGCTCGGCCGAGCCGTCGACGCGGCCGGCATCCGCCTCGTTCATGCGCGTCTCGATCTTGAAACGGTAGCTCTTGCCGGCGGCGTCCTCCCAGGAGTTGGAGCGGAGGTCGCTGAGCGTGACCTTGCCCTCGCCGCTGTCGAGCTCGGAGACCTGGCGGAATTCCGAGGTATAGCCCTCGCAGGCGTTCCCCGTGAAATTGTAGAGGATCCGGCCGCGGGCGCTATTGACCGAATTGGTGCGCGATTTGACGAGGCGGAGATCATACAGCGCCTGGTGCGCGAGAAACGGACCGTTGGCGGCCTCGGCTACGCCGCCAAGGCCGACACTCGCCGCGGCAAGCGCCATCACACCGAGCGAAGTCCGGAAAAGATGCACCATGTCTGTTCCCTGAGGAAAGCGCAGATTCGACATTTTAATGACCGTTCCATTGCGCCGCAACTGAGGCCGTCCACGTAAAATTGCCCCTCCACGTTGAACCTGCCGGCCAGCCTCAACAAAATGCAGCCCCTCCGGTTGCTTGCATGTGGCGGCACGATGGGCGAAACAGGGCGCGCCCGGCCATCCAGGGGACGCGCCGGAGCGAAGGATTTTTGGACAACGAGGTCGGACATGGCGGGCACGGTCGAGCAGAAACTGGCGGAGCAAGGCATCAAGCTGCACGAGGCCCCCTCCCCCGTCGCCAACTATGTGCCCTTTGTGCGCACGGGCAACCTCCTCTTCGTCTCCGGCCAGGTCTGCTTCGACCCCGCCGGCAAGCTGATCGCCAAGGGCAAGCTGGGCGCCGGCGTCTCGATCGAGGACGGCGCCGCAGCCGCGCGCGGCTGCGCCGTCAACCTGTTGTCCCAGGTCAAGGCGGCGCTCGGCGATCTCGACAAGGTCGTACGCGTGGTGCGCCTCGGCGGCTTCATCAACTCGGCCCCGGATTTCCTGGATGGGCCGAAGGTGCTCAACGGCGCCTCCGACCTGATGATTGCCGCCTTCGGGGACAAGGGCCGCCACGCCCGCACCACCGTCGGCGTCGCCTCGCTGCCCGCGGATGCGGCGGTCGAGGTCGAAGGCGTGTTCGAGGTCGCCTGACGCCAAATGCGCGCTCCGGATTGGCTGACAGCGCGGCCGGTCGCCCATCGCGGCTTGCATGACATTTCGCGCGGCATCGTCGAGAACATGCCGGGCGCGGTGCAGGCTGCGATTGCTGGTAATTTTGCGATCGAGGTCGATATCCAGCTCTCGGCCGACGGCGAGGCCATGGTCCATCACGACCATGCCCTGGGCCGACTCACCGAGGCCACCGGCGAGGTGATCGCAAAGACCGCGACCGAGCTGAAGGCCGTCAGGTTCAAGGACACCGACGAGCGGATGATGTCGCTCGCCGACCTCTGCGCCATGGTCGCCGGACGTGTGCCCCTGGTAATCGAGGTGAAGAGCCATTTCGGCGGCGATCGCAAGCTGGTGAAGCGGATGGCCGAGGTGTTGGCCTCGTATGACGGCCCCGCTGTCGGCATGTCCTTCGATCCCGACCAGGTGCTGGCGCTACGTGACCTGTTGCCCAATCGTCCGCGCGGCATCGTCGCCCAGCGCAGCTATGAGGACGAGTACTGGGCCAACCTCACCCAAGAGCAGCGTGACAGCATGCTGTACTTGCGCCACGGCTTGCAAACCCGGCCGCATTTCGTCGCCTTCAAGATCGACCACCTGCCGGCCCCCGCCCCCTGGATCGCCCGCAACCTGTTCGGCTGCGCCCTGCTCGGCTGGACCGTCCGCACCCCGGAGCAGCGGAGCCGGGTCGGGCGGTATGCGGACCAGATGATCTTCGAGGGGTTCGTGCCGTAGCACCTCGCGTGTCCCGGACAAGCTGCAACGCTTCAGCGTTGCGGCGGAGAGCCGGGACCCATCTCTCGACGAGCGCGCTGCCACATGGGCCCCGGCTCTGCAGCGCCCGCTGAAGGAGCGCTGCGCTGCGTCCGGGGCACGAGAGCGAGCTTTCTCCACCCCTTGAAGTCGCTGCTGCAATGCACGATCTTGGGCACGATGCCATCATCCGAAATCACGCTCGAGGCCGTCCCGTCCATCGGCGAAGTCTCGCCCGAGGATTGGGACGCCTGCGCGAATCCGGGCAAAGCTTGTAATGGCCATGGCGCGGGAACCTCATCCGCTCTTCCAGGCGATTCCGCCAACATCTTAAAACCCGCCTATAACCCGTTCGTCTCCCACGCCTTTCTCTCTGCGGCCGAGAAATCGGGTTCGGCCACGATCCGGACTGGCTGGGGACCCCGGCATCTGGTCGCTCGGCTCGGCGGCCGCGTGGCTGGCGTCGTGCCCTGCTATCTGAAATCGCACAGCCAGGGCGAGTACGTCTTCGATCGCGGCTGGGCGGATGCCTATGAGCGCGCCGGCGGGCGCTACTACCCGAAGCTCCAGGTCTCGGTTCCCTTCACGCCGGCCACGGGGCCGCGGCTGCTGGTGCGTGATGGCGTCGATCGCGAGCGTATCACCGAGGCGCTGGCGAGTGGACTCATAGCGCTGTGCGGCGTCAGCAAGGCCTCCTCCGTCCACGTCACCTTCGCGCGGGAGTCAGAATGGAAGCTGCTCGCCGAGCACGGCTTCCTCCAGCGCACCGACCAGCAGTTCCACTGGCACAATGAGGGCTTTGCGAGCTTCGACGACTTCCTGGCGACGCTGAACTCGCGCCACCGCAAGTCGATCAAGCGCGAGCGGCGCGATGCACTGGCCGCCGGCGTCACCATTCACTGGCTCACCGGCAAGGACATCACCGAGGATGCCTGGGATGCCTTCTTCGCATTCTACATGGAGACCGGCTCGCGCAAATGGGGTCGGCCGTATCTGACGCGCGAGTTCTTCTCGCTGATCGGCGAGTCCATGAGCGAGGACGTGCTGCTGGTGATGGCCCGCCGTAACAATCGCTGGATTGCGGGCGCGATCAACTTCATCGGCTCGGACACGCTGTTCGGCCGCAACTGGGGCGCGGTCGAGCATCACCCGTTCCTGCATTTCGAGGTCTGCTACTACCAGGCGATCGATTTCGCGATCAAGCGCGGCCTCAAACACGTCGAGGCCGGCGCACAGGGCGAGCACAAGATCGCGCGCGGCTACCTGCCGCGCACCACTCATTCCGCCCACTTCATCGCCGATCCCGGCCTGCGCCGCGCCATCGACGATTACCTCAAGCGCGAGCGCGCCTATGTCGCGGAAGCCGGACGAGAGCTCGCCGAGCTCGGCCCGTTCCGCAAAGCGGCCGACGAGGCGCCTTGACGCGTCGCCACGGCTGGTGACAGTAAGCGCAAATCGTTCGAGGAGCCGCCGCCATGACCGCCTACGACACTAACAACATCTTCGCGAAAATCCTGCGCGGCGAGCTGCCCTGCTACAAGGTCTACGAGGATGAGCACGTCTTCGCCTTCCTCGACATCATGCCGCGCGTGCCCGGTCACACGCTGGTGATCCCGAAGGCTCCTGCCCGCAACATCCTCGACATCAAGCCCGACGATTACGCCCATGTCGCCCGAGGCGCGCACAAGATCGCGGCCGCCGCAATGAAGGCGTTCAATGCCGACGGCATCACAGTGCAGCAGTTCAACGAGCCTGCCGGCGGACAGGTGGTGTTTCACCTGCACATGCACGTGATGCCCCGCCACGATGGCGTCGCCATGCTGCCGCCCGCGAGCCGCAAGGAAGACGATAAGGTGCTGCAGGCGCACGCGGCGAAGCTGATGGCGGCGTTGAAGGGGTAGCTCTATCAACTCGTCATTCCGGGGCGCGCCTCTTGGCGCGAACCCGGAATCCATCTCACCATCGTCATTGCTGCCCGATGGATTCTCAGGTGCGCAATTGCGCACCGTAGCTCGACGCTTCGCGTCGCCCCGGAATGACGGATTACCCCGTCTCGAAATCACCCTTTTGCGGCGCGGCCAGCGGCGTGAACTCGCAGCGGTCGGGCTTGATGTCGATCAGCGGCGTGTTGTCGATGCAATCGAGGCCGCGCACCAGGATGGCATTGCCCTCGATGCCGACCAGCTTGACGATCGAGGTGCCGATCGGATTGGGCCGCACCGGCGAGCGCAGCGAAAAGGTGCCGCGGGTCTTCTCGTTGTTCTTCGGGCTCTGCAGGACGATGTCGCGGCGCGAGCGGTCGAGCCAATAGAGCACTTCGAGGTTGCTGTAGAAGTCGACGCCCTTGATGGCCGGCACGAACGGCTCGAAGATCTCGAGGCGGCAGATCGGACCGTCCTGACGTCCCTGCCGCGGCGTCTCCAGCCGCGACGACCAGGGCGTGCGGATCCGGCCGATGAAGACGAGGCCGGCATCTTGCGTCGGCGGCAGCTCGATGGCGACCTCGCCCTCGCGGAGCTCCTGTTCGCGAACCATATGTCCTGTTCCCTGGCTGTTCGCTGGCGGTTTTAGCCCAACCACCACTTGCCGGCCAGCATGAAGACTTCGCCCGTGACCACGCCCGCGAAGATCGAACGGCGGGTCAGCAGGAAAACGACGAGCCCGGCACCGACCGCGCCATAGCGCAGGACATCAGGCACGCTGGCCAGCGCCCCCGGCGGCTGGACCACGATCTGGGCGATGACGCCGGCCAGGATCGCGGTGGCGACCGCCCTGACCCAGACCAGCAGCTCCGAGCCCTCGTCGATGCCGCCGCCGAACCACAGGCCCAGCATGCGCCAGATCTGGTTGGGAACGACGCCGGCGACGAACAGGACGGCCAGCGCGTGCCAGTCGCCGATCGCTTGCGCAAAGCTCATGCGCGTACCTCCCGCCACCAGTGCACGCCATAAGCGATCGTCCCGGCGACCACGCCGCTGACGAGGATATCGAGGCCGGAGTTCATCTTCGCCGCCAGCGGATAGAGCACGATGCCCAGCACGAGCGCGACGACGTCGGCGACCTCGCGGCTGTTGCGCGCCGTCGAGAACAGGAACGACAGCGGCGTCAGCAACAGGATCGCCGCACCAAGCGTCTGCGTCAGGTTGGCGGCGAGGAAATAGCCGACGATATTGGCGACAAGGCACACGGAGACGAGCCCGCAGCCGAGCCCGTGGACGAAGGCGATCCGCCGTTCGCGCGGCACCTGCGGCAGGAAGCGGTGGCATTCGACCCACAGCGTCACTGCGGTGAGATGCGCGGCGAAAATCAGCTCGCGCCGCTTGGTCGTGGGTGTGCGCATCAGCGGCAGCACCGAGACCACCATTGGAAACAGGCGGATGGCGCTGACGGTCACCGCGATCGCCGACTGGATGATGGTGGCGCCCGAGCCGAGCGTGGTGATCAGGATGATCTGCGCCGGACCTGCCCAGACGAACAGCGTCGAGCACAATGCCCAGAGCAGGCTGAAATGGGTGTCGTGAGCGAGCGCACCGATGCCGAGATAGGTCACGAACAGCACGATGGTGAGGATCGTCTGCGTGATCGAGCGCAGTCCCCACGCGAAGGCGCGCCAGGGACTATTCCATTGCGGTGAATCGAGCGGAGGAAGCGCCACGGGAGCTTTGGCCGGTGAGGAATCGTGCCCGCATAACGAGCGAGACGGGTGCGCGCGTCAAGGAAAGGCGCGGCGGGGCTGGCATGCATGACAGCCAGGCTCACCGCCGTCATTCGGGGGCGCTGCACTTGGCGCGAACCCGGAATGACGGCTCATCCTACCCCGCCACACCCCTGTTCCTCAGCACGAAACACGCCCCGCCCGCCTTGCGGATGCGGTTGCACAGATCATCAGCCTCGGCGCGCGTATCCGCGCCGATGCGGACCTGATAGAACGCGCGCGTGCCACGGCTGCGCATCACCGAGGAGAGCAGGCTCGGATCACGCTCGCCGATCACGGTGCTCAGTTTCGTCACGGCCCGGGAATACATCGCGAGCGCCCTGTTGCGGTCGAAGCCGGCCGCGAGCTGCACGCCCCAGATCTTTGCGGCTGCAAGCTCGACATGCTGCTCGAGCTCGGCGACGAATGGATTGGGAGCACGCTTGAGCAGCGCGATCAGATCACGGCAGCTCGTCGTCGGCGAGCTCGGTGGTCCCTTGCCGGTGCTCCCCGCCTTGGCCCAGGCATCGACGCTGGTGCCGGTGATGGCATAGACGTAATTGCGGGTCTGCTCCGGCATCGGCCCGGTGCCGGCGAGCCATTCCTGCACGCGCCGGGGGCCGGCATTGTAGGCGGCCGCGGCAAGGCCGAGATTGCCGAACTGGTTGCGCAGCTCATTCAGGAATTCGGCCGACTTCGGCAAAGCCTGCACCGGATTGAACGGATCGAGCAGCCCGCGCTCGCTGGCAGTGCCCGGCATGAACTGCGCGATCCCCTGCGCATGCTGGCCGCTGCGCGTCATGGGCCCGACCGCATCGGCCTGGAAGCGGCTTTCCTGCCAGATCACGCGCGCGAAGAATTCCAGCGGCAGGTTATTGTCGCGCGCGGCCGCCTCCACGATCAGGCAGATCGACTCCCGCGTGTCGCTCTCGCGGGCATCTTTCGGTTTCTCCGCTGGCTTCTCGGGTTCCTCGGCCTTCGGACGCGCATCGGTGGAGGGTGCCTCCTCCGCGAGCGCCGGTGCCAGCAGCAAAGCCTGGCACAACACAGTAACGACCCGAGCTATTCGCATGGCATTGACGCTATCGGACAAATCGGACCTTGACTTGGAACCAGAGCCAACTAGCAACAGACGGCAGTATCAACACCGGTCATGCCCGATGGTGACAATCTTTTTTGATCTCGACGGCACGCTGACGAACCCGAAGCCCGGGATCACCCGCTCGATCCAATATGCGCTGGAACGGCTCGGCGTTCCCGTGCCGAGCGAGGACGAACTGACCTGGTGCATCGGCCCTCCGCTGCTTGCCAGCCTTCGCAAGCTCACCGGAGCCGATGAGCTCGCCGACCGAGCACTGCTGCTCTATCGCGAGCGCTTTAGCGATATCGGCCTGTTCGAGAACGAGGCTTACAGCGGAATTACGGACACGTTATCTTCGCTCGCAGCGACACGTCAGCGCATGTTCGTGGCGACCAGCAAGCCCGCCGTCTACGCCAGCCGCATCGTCGATCATTTCGGCTTGAAGCCGTATTTCGAACGCGTGTTCGGCTCCGAGCTCGACGGCACGCGTGTCGACAAGCGCGACTTGCTTCGCTACGCGCTCGACGAGACCAGCGTCGATGCGAACAGCGCGATCATGATCGGCGACCGCAGCCACGACGTGGTCGGCGCCAGGACCAACGGGATGACCGCCATCGGCGTGCTCTACGGCTACGGCAGCGAGGCCGAGCTGCGGGAGGCCGGCGCGCATCACATCTGCGCGGCACATCCCGAGCTGCTCGGCCATTGTGTCGCTTAGGTGCTGACAGTTTCGACCGCCGCTAGCATGCCTGTCTTCGGGTGACAGTTCAGATATTCGAAGAACTGTTCGTCGGCGGCCGCCACCGTCACTTCGTGATAGAGCCGCAGCTTGGCTGACGGCCCGAGCGTCGACAGATATTTCATGGCCGCGCCGAAGATCCTGACATGGGTCGGATGCGACTCCGCCCAGCGTTCGAGCGCGGCGAGGCTCTTCCACCAGCTCTGCCCGTAGGATTTTTCGCTCGCGCTTCCGTCGGCCGCCAGCACCTGCATGTAGCGGTTGGCATAGCAGCCAATCGCGAGGCCATCATCGCGCAGAAAGTCCATGCCTTCGCGTAGCACCGGTTCGACGTCGTCGAGATAGAGCTTTCGCTCGGATGCTTCCGTATCGCTCCAGTCCTGCCCGGACCGGATCAGGCAGAGATTATCGTGCGCCACGACTCTCAGCCGCGGGCCGTCGCAAATCAGCTCAGGCGCGCCACCAGGCGCCATCGCATCAGTCTGCGACAGCGGGATACGGTCGCGCATCCCGCCCCAATAGGCGTGCTCCTGCACCTCGCCGCTCATGCCTTCCGCAACGACGGCGATACCTTCTGGCCGATCGGGCGAGGAGAACAGCGTCTCGTGACGGGCCACAACGGGACGCAGCACCTCGATGAAGGTACCGATGCCGTCGCGTTGCCGCCCGGTCCACATCTCGCGAGCCCCCGCGAACCAGGCATCAAAGCGCGCGAGATCGTCCCAATAAGCGACCATGACAACATTCTCAGAGCCAAACTGATCTGTATAACTTGCCCGGTCCCAATGCGACGGACCGCCATCCATTGCGAACAGTCCTGCGAGTTCTTTCAACGCCTCCATTGCCGCCGGTGCCGCACCGCCATGCTGGACACCGAAATAGGCCATTACGACGCGGCCGACCGAAGGTTTGTAGCGCGCCACGAAGGACGGATATGGCGGCTGGTAATCGTCCGGCACGCGCTTGTGGCGCGCGCGTGGAGTTTCGAGATGCGCAGGAATAGCGGATTCCATAGCCATGCCCTCCCCGTGATCGCCGCGATCAGCTTGCCGCCGCCGCAATGTCCATGGGCTCGACGGTGTCGACCGGCAGCGCGAACTGCTCGACCCGCTGGTATCGCTTCTTGTTGAGCAGCAGCCGTGTGACGTCGGGCCGCGAATAATGTCCGGCGGGATCGGCAGCATTCTTGGCAACGCCGATGGCGCCGAGATCGATCTCGGCGATCAGCAGGCCTTCCTGATCGGGTGCCAGCTTGTCCCCGATCTGACTGCCGTCGGGGCCGTAGATGGCCGCAAAGCCGCCGCCCGCATGCAACAGCGCATTCTTGTCCGGCCGGTCGCAGAGCTCGTCGATCATGACCTGCGAGACGGTGGCGCAAGGCGCGAGCACGAAGCAGGAGCCTTCCACCGCATAGACGCGCGAAGCCGCGTTGTTGACCTCGGCCCCTAATGCCGGCGCGAAGGGATCGTAGAGCGAGAAGCTCGGCCAGGCCGCGACATGGACCTGCTCGTTCTGAGCGTACATCGCGTATTTCGACAGCGGCTGCAGATGCTCCCAGCAGCACAATGCGCCGAGCCGGCCGATGTCGGGCCGCGCATGCACGGCGAGGTCGCTGCCGTCGCCTTCGCCATAGACCGTGCGCTCGGCATGGGTCGGCCGCAGCTTGCGGCGCTTTGCAATGGTCTCGCCATCAGGGCCGATCAGCCATTGCGCGAGGTAAAGGCTGCCGCCGTCGCGCTCGGACAAGCCGATCACGGCGGTGAGCCTTGCCTTGCGCACGGCCTCGCGCAGGCGCTCGGCCTGCGGGCTGTCATAGGACAGCGAGTTGTCGAAATAGCGCTGCACGAAGCCCCGCCCGATCGCCCAGGCCGGGGAGTCCAGCCAGATGTGCCAGGGGTAGCCGGGGATGAAAGCTTCAGGAAAGGCGATCAGCTTGGCGCCCTTTTCCGCGGCCTCCCCGATCAGCGCGATCGACTTGTCGATCGAGGCGTCGAGATCGAGCCAGGCCGGTGCCGCCTGCACCACCGCAACCTTGTATTTCGGATGTTCGATGCCCATTGCCGCCTCCATTGCCGGTTGATCGCAAGCCACGTCCGATGCAGTCTATTTGGCCAAGCTGGGCGGCCAGGCGCTCGACCACGGCGGAACAAAAACTCGACTGGAAGGGATCGCCCGGTACGGAATTTGCCTCCGGTCAGGCTCGATCTGCGCCAACATGCGGTTTTGCAGGATGTGAAAGGGAGGCTGTCCTGATGCCAATCCAGTTCACGACAGACGGCAGTCCCGGCTACCGGCGGCTCGCGCTCTGGCAGGACATCGTCTGCGACGTCTTCGTCGGGCTCGACTGCAAGTCCGACCTCGGCAGCGCCTTTCATGGCTCGGTCACGCAGGCCTCGCTCGGCAAGGCCGTGTGCTCCGAGGTCTGCTCGGACCGCCAGCACGTCTTCCGCACACCGTCGCGCATCGCGCGCTCGGATCAGGGTTTCGTCCTAGTCGCACTCGGCAATCGCGGCAACGGTGGCGTTGTACAGGACGGCCGCGAGACCGTGATCCACCCCGGCGAGTTCGCGCTCTACGACACGACGCGCCCGTACGAGCTGAAGTTCAACGACAGATTTACGCAGACCATCTTCAAGGTCCCACGCGAGATGCTGCAGCGGCGGCTCGGCGGCACCGAGACGCTGACAGCAATGTCATTTGGCGCCGACGCACCGCTCGAGCGGCTCGCCTATGATTTCATTGTCCGGCTCTGCCAAAATGCGGATAGCTTGGCTCTGGATACGGCTACGGCGCTGTCGGAGCAGGCAGTTGATCTGCTTGCGATGGCATTGAGCGAGCGGCTCGGCAAGTCATCGCTGCCGTCCTCGACCCACCGCTCGGCCCTGCTCTACCGAGTGAAGGCGCACATCCGCGCGCACCTCGCCGATCCCGATCTCTCGGTCGCTGAAACCGCAGCCGCGCTCGGCATCTCGCCGCGCTATGTCAACGATCTTCTCGCAGACAAGGACACCTCCTTCCAGCGTCATGTCCTTGCCGAACGCCTCGCCCGATGTCGGAGGGATCTCGCCTCGCCTCTGCTCGCCCATCGCCACATCAGCGAGATCGCCTTCGCCTGGGGCTTCAACGACCTCTCGCATTTCGGCCGCGTCTTCCGCGAGCATTTCGGGATGTCGCCGCGCGACTTCCGGCAGAGCCAGTTGCGGCATTGAGGTGCATTCCAGTCGGCTGTCATCTGCACGATCAGGTCATGCCGAGCAGGGCCGGTATGTGAGCAGGTGATAGGACACGGCGCCTGCTTGCAGTATCTTCCGCCGCCAAGGCCGCCACGATCATCAGCGGCCAGCCGAGGAGCAGATCGATGGAATACCGACGCTTGGGCCGGTCCGGCCTCATGGTGCCTGCCTTGAGCCTGGGAACGGGCACGTTCGGCGGCGTCGGCCGCCTTGCGGCATGGGGCACGACGGACGCGACCGAGGCGCGGCGTCTTCTGGACATCTGCCTCGAGGCCGGCGTGTCGATGTTCGACACCGCGAATGTCTATTCGCTCGGCGAGTCCGAGCGGGTGCTCGGTGAGGCCATCAAGGGTCGCCGGGACAAGGTCCTGATCTCGACCAAGGCGACCTTCCGCTTTGGCGACGGTCCCAACGATATCGGCTCGTCGCGTGAGCACCTGCTCAAAGCCATCGACGGTTCGTTGAGCCGGCTCGGCACCGATTATATCGATCTTTTCCAGCTCCACGGCTTCGACGCCTTCACGCCGCCCGAAGAGGTGCTCTCGACTCTCGACGTGCTCGTGCGCGCCGGCAAGATCCGTTATGTCGGCGTCTCGAATTTCTCGGGCTGGCACCTGATGAAGTCGCTCGGCGTCGCCGACAAGCACGGTTTTCCGCGTTACGTCGCCAACCAGACCTACTATTCCCTGATCGGGCGCGACTACGAATGGGAGTTGATGCCGCTCGGCCTCGACCAGGGGTTGGGCGCCGTGGTCTGGTCGCCGCTCGGCTGGGGGCGCCTCACCGGAAAGATCCGCCGCGGTCAGCCGAAACCGGAAGTCAGCCGCCTGCCCAAGACGGCCGAATTCGGACCGCCCGTCTCGGACGAGCACGTCTACCGTGTCGTCGATGCGATCGACGAGATCGCGAAGGAGACCGGCAAGAGCGTCTCGCAGATCGCGCTGAACTGGCTGCTGCAGCGTCCGACGGTCTCGACGCTGATCATCGGCGCACGCAACGAGACCCAGCTGCGCGAAAATCTCGGCGCGGTTGGCTGGTCCTTGACCAAGGACCAGGTCGCAAAGCTCGATGCCGCGAGCACGGTGACGCTGCCCTATCCCTACTGGCACCAGCGCGTGACCTTCAGCGACCGCAATCCACCGGCGGTGTAGGACAGCTGCATCAAGCGCGCTTGGGTAAGCCGGCGCGCTGGCGGCCGGTTCCGGAACTATCGCGGCCCTGCCCTGTTGGCGCAATACTCGGCATGTGGCCGAGTCCGATTCGCCAACGATACGCCGCTCACGATGTCGACAGTCACCATTGAGCATGCCGACGGCCTGCCGCAGCCGCAACGCAATCAGGCGGTGCTGACCATTGCGCTCGGCATCGTCATGGCGGTGGTCGACAGCACCATCGTCAATGTGGCGCTGCCGACGATCGCGGCCGATCTCGATGCGACCCCGGCCTTGTCGATCTGGATCGTCAGCGGCTACCAGCTCGCGATCACGATCTCGCTGCTGCCGCTGGCTTCGCTCGGCGAGATCGTCGGCTATCGCCGCGTCTATCTGGTCGGGTTGGCGCTGTTCACGCTGGCCTCGGCCTTCTGTGCGCTGGCCCACACGCTGCCGCTGCTGACGATCGCGCGCATCCTCCAGGGCTTTGGCGCGGCCGGCATCATGAGCGTCAACGCCGCGCTGGTGCGTTTCACCTATCCGCGCAGCCTGCTCGGCCGCGGCATCGGGCTCAACGCGCTCGTCGTCGCCTTCTCGGCCGCGATCGGCCCGACACTCGCCGCCGGCATCCTCGCGGTCGGAAGCTGGCCCTGGTTGTTCGCGATCAACGTGCCGCTCGGCGTGGTGACGCTGGTGCTGGGCCTGCGCAGCCTGCCGCACACCAAGCCCGCGAGCCGCTCGTTCGACTGGCAGAGTGCGGGGCTGTCGGCGATCACGTTCGGCGTCGGCATCGCGGCGGTCGACAACGTCGGTCATGGCGAGGCCGCGATCACCTGTCTCGTGCAGTTTGCCATCGCGATCGCCGCGGGTGCGCTGCTGATCTATCGCGAGACTCACATGACCTCGCCACTCTTGCCGATCGACCTGCTGCGCATCCCCGTGTTCGCGCTGTCGATTGCGACCTCGATCGCATCGTTCTGCGGGCAGATGCTGGCCTTCGTCGCGATCCCCTTCTATCTCCAGAGCCGCTTCGGCTATTCGGCCGTGCATATGGGCCTGTTGATCACGCCATGGCCGATCGCATTGGCGTTTGCGGCCCCTCTCGCCGGCCGCCTGGTCGAGCATTATCCGGCCGGCCTGCTCGGCGGTATTGGGCTCACGCTATTCGCCTGCGGCCTTGGCGCGCTCGCCTTCCTGCCGGCGACGCCAACGCCGCTCGACGTGATCTGGCGGATGGCGCTCGCCGGCGCCGGCTTCGGTCTGTTCCAGACCCCCAATAACCGCACCATGATCGCAGCCGCCCCGCGCGAGCGCGCCGGCGGCGCCAGCGGCATGCTGGGGACGGCGCGCCTGCTCGGCCAGACCACCGGAGCGGCGCTGGTGGCGCTGTTGCTCGGACGGTATCCGCTTGAGGGGACCAGGCTGGCGCTCCTTGTCGGCGTTGGATTTGCGCTGTGCGGCGCGATGCTGAGCATGCTGCGGCTTTCCACAGCCGGCGCGCGCGGTGCCGAGCACGTCCGCGTGCAGGACGATCAGCGCCTGCGGGGTGAATAGCCGGACCCGACCCGGTTCGCGCGTAGTCGTGCACAACCTCTGCGTGGCTTAACTATTCGGAGCAATGGCCTATTGCCCTCCCGCCCCGGTTGCGCATAGTGGCGGTGGGACAAGGGGCATTTCATGCGTTCATTTGGAATTGTGGCGCTCAGCGTCATGCTGGGCGGCTGCGCGTCGGTCACGCGCGGTACGACGGAGAATATCAGCATTTCATCGACACCATCAGGCGTGGAAGCCGTCGTCAGCGGAATGGACGTTCCGACCACCTGCACGACCCCTTGCTCCGTGGTCGTCAAGCGGAACGCCGACATCTCGATCACCTTCCAGAAGGAAGGCTATCAGCCGCAAATCGTTCCGCTCAGCCGGGACGTCCAGACGGGCGGAGCCGCGGGTTTTGCGGGCAATCTCCTGTTGGGCGGTATCATCGGCATGGGCGTCGACGCAGCGACCGGAGCCGCGACCGATCACAAGCCGAATCCGGTCATCGTGACGATGCAGCCGTCGGTCCCGCACGCAGCACCGCGCGCACCGAGAAAGCCGCGGCCACCGCGCGAACCGCAGGCCGGAACGTAAGGCCTCCTCGCGCAGACATCGGTGCAAACAAAAAGGCCGGCTTTGCAGCCGGCCTTTTCGATTTCATCACTGCCGATCAAACCTTGACCAGCGGCCCCTTGGAGGTCGGCCCCTTTGAGCCGCCGGGGCCACCCGGCTTGGATTTGCCCGGCGGGCGCTTGCGGGTGCCGGGCAGCTTCTCCTGCTTCGGCGTGACCGGGCCCTCGACGAATTCGAAGCCGATCTTCTCCTTGGTCTCGTCGGCCTCGTCCTTGACAAGGACGACGCGAACGTGGCCGCCACCCTTGAGCTTGCCGAACAGCACCTCGTCGGCCAGCGGCTTCTTGATGTGCTCCTGGATCACGCGCGCCATGGGACGTGCGCCCATCTGCTCGTCGTAGCCGTGCTGGACCAGCCAGGCCTTCGCCGGCTCGGACAGCTCGATGGTCACATCGCGGTCGCCGAGCTGCGCCTCGAGCTGAAGCACGAACTTCTCGACCACGGTGCCGATCACCTCGACGCTGAGATGGCCGAACGAGACGATGGCATCGAGACGGTTGCGGAATTCCGGCGCGAACTGCCGGTTGATCGCCTCGTGATCGTCGCCTTCCCGCTTCGACCGGGTGAAGCCGAACGCCTGCTTGGCGAGATCCGCCGCGCCGGCATTCGTGGTCATGATCAGGATCACGTTGCGGAAGTTGACCTGCTTGCCGTTGTGGTCGGTGAGCCGGCCGTGGTCCATGATCTGGAGGAGCACGTTGTAGAGGTCGGGATGCGCCTTCTCGATTTCGTCGAGCAGCACCACGCAATGCGGATGCTGGTCGACGCCGTCGGTGAGCAGGCCGCCCTGGTCGAAGCCGACATAGCCGGGAGGCGCGCCGATCAGGCGCGACACGGTGTGCCGCTCCATGTACTCGGACATGTCGAACCGCAGCAGCTCGACGCCGAGCGTCGCCGCGAGTTGCTTGGCGACCTCGGTCTTGCCGACGCCGGTGGGGCCAGAGAACAGATAACAGCCGATCGGCTTCTCCGGCTCGCGCAGGCCGGCACGCGCCAGCTTGATCGAGGCGGCGAGCGATTCGATCGCCTTGTCCTGCCCGAACACGGTGCGCTTCAAGGTCTGCTCGAGATGCTTGAGCACCTCGGCGTCGTCCTTCGACACGCTCTTCGGCGGGATCCGAGCCATCGAGGCGATCGTGGTCTCGATCTCCTTGATGCCGATGGTCTTCTTGCGCTTGTTCTCGGCGACCAGCATCTGCGCCGCGCCGGACTCGTCGATCACGTCGATCGCCTTGTCGGGCAGCTTGCGGTCGTGGATGTAGCGCGATGAGAGCTGCACCGCCGCCTCGATCGCCTCATTGGTGTACTTCAGCCGGTGATAGTCCTCGAAGTACGGCTTGAGGCCCTTGAGGATCGCGATGGCATCCTCGACCGTCGGCTCGTTGATGTCGATCTTCTGGAAGCGCCGCACCAGCGCGCGGTCCTTCTCGAAGTGCTGGCGATATTCCTTGTAGGTGGTCGAGCCCATGCAACGGATCGTGCCCGAGGCCAGCGCCGGCTTGAGCAGGTTCGAGGCGTCCATCGCCCCGCCCGACGTCGCGCCCGCACCGATCACGGTGTGGATCTCGTCGATGAACAGGATGGCGTTGGGATGCGCCTCGAGCTCCTTGAGCACCTGCTTCAGGCGCTCCTCGAAGTCGCCCCGATAGCGCGTGCCGGCAAGCAGCGTGCCCATGTCCAGCGAGAACACGGTGGCCGCCGCCAGCACCTCCGGCACTTCGCTGTCGACGATGCGCTTGGCGAGCCCTTCTGCGATCGCGGTCTTGCCGACGCCGGCTTCACCGACGAACAGCGGGTTGTTCTTCTGCCGGCGGCACAGCACCTGGATCGCGCGGTTGATTTCGGAATTGCGTCCAATCACCGGATCGATCTTGCCGTCGCGCGCCTTCTTGTTGAGGTTGACGCAATAGGTCTCGAGCGCCTCGCCCTTCTTCTTGGCGTCCTCGTTGCCCTTGGTCTCGGTCTCCTCGTCGACGCCGCGCACCGGCCGCGCCTCGGAGACGCCCGGCCGCTTGGCAATGCCGTGGCTGATGTAGTTGACAGCGTCGTAACGCGTCATGTCCTGCTCCTGCAGGAAATACGCGGCATGGCTCTCGCGTTCGGCGAAGATCGCGATCAACACGTTGGCGCCGGTCACCTCTTCGCGACCGGACGACTGCACATGGATCACCGCGCGCTGGATCACGCGCTGGAAACCGGCGGTCGGCTTGGCGTCGTCGGCGCCATCCGTCACCAGGTTCTCGAATTCGGTCTCAAGGTAGTTGACGAGGCTCGTACGGAGCTTGTCGAGATCGACGCTACAGGCGCGCATGACGGCGGCTGCATCGGAGTCGTCGATCAAGGAGAGCAAGAGATGCTCGAGCGTCGCGTATTGGTGATGACGCTCATTTGCGATCGCCAGCGCACGATGCAGGGATTGTTCAAGGCTTTGGGAAAAAGTCGGCATTCGCGTCCTCTATGGCCCCCACCATCATGATCGTCATCGCCCGGTCAGGCAACAACAACCTTTGTCACATATAGTTATACAAGACCGCGGCGAAAGACCGGTTCCGCGACTCGGCGGCGACACACTTGCGGCATTTTCGATGCAAAACCCGTTCCGATTTGGGCGGGATCGGCGCCGGCGCAGAATTCCGTAGTTTTGCCGGCTGCAGCCCACCGCGCGCAGCCGCTACGCGACAATCACACTGCGGCTTGTACAAGAGCCGGCTTCAAACGCGCCGCAAGCCGTCTTACTTCTTTTCCATCACGCATTGCAGCGGGTGCTGGTGCTTGCGGGCGAAGTCCATCACCTGCGTCACCTTGGTCTCGGCGATCTCATAGGTGAACACGCCGCACTCCCCGATCCCGTGATGATGGACGTGCAGCATGATCTTGGTCGCGGCTTCGATGTCCTTGTTGAAGAACTTCTCCAGCACGTGAACGACGAACTCCATCGGCGTGTAGTCGTCGTTCAGGATCAGCACGCGATACAGGTTCGGCCGCTTGGTCTTGGGCTTGACCTTGGTGATGACCGACGTGCTCGGACCCGAGGGAGTACCCGAACGGTTGTCGTCATTGCTCATGCGAGGCGCGTTGGCAGCGGCTGGCGCGGACAGATCGAGGCTGGAAGTCAATTGCAGCATGGCACAGGCGTTCAAATTCCCCACGGAAGCGAATGGCGGTCACCGCGCGACCCCGCCCTTCGGAGCCTGGCGCAGGCGCGCCGCCTTGGATCGCCGCTCCCGGCAAATGTGGTCGAGGCCGGATCGCTCGCCAGCAATATGGCCCTGCCCCCGGCCCGCCGCAAGCACGCGGGGGTTCAGCCCATGCGGTCGCAGCAGTCCCGATTCCCGGTCCGGGCGATCCTGATCAGGTTAATCAATCCGGAGCGATTTGACAAAAATTTCCGCCCGGCACGTTTAGAACGTGTTGACCAGGAACCCGGCCGTTAACCCGGCCGCGACGGTTTTCCGCAAAACGCTCCGTTTTTCTACGGTCCAATTTACCTGCCATTCAATGGCATGGCGCGAAATCGGGCAAAACACAGATTTCGGGATCGTCATGTCTGGTCTGCCCCTCGTCAGCCGCCTTGGTCGACAACTCGCCCGTTTCGTAGCGGCCGAGCAAGGCAATATCGCAGTGATCTTCGCCATTGCGCTCGTTCCAGTGCTGGGTTTTGTCGGCGCCGCGCTGGACTACAGCCGGGCCGTCCACGCACGCACCTCGCTGCAGTCTGCGCTCGATTCCGCAGCATTGATGGTCTCCAAAGACCTCACCAACGGCATCATCTCGGAGTCCGAAGTTGAGGCCAAGGCAAAATCCTATTTTAGCGGTCTCTATACGGGTCGCCCCGGTTTGGTCTCGACCGCAGACATCCATGCCACCTACACCCCGAAGGATTCCAATGGAATTTCGAACGTCGTGGTCACCGGATCGGGCGCCATGCCGACCGATTTCATGAAGATCGCGGGCTTTCCGACGCTTGGATACAATGGCAGTTCGACTGCGGCGTGGGGAAATACGCGCATGCGGGTGGCAATGGTCCTGGATAACACGGGATCGATGGCCCAGAACGGCAAAATGACGGCCATGCAAGCCGCGGCCAAGGACATGATCACCACCTTGTCCAACTACAACAAGCAGACGGGCGACGTTTACATCTCGATCATTCCATTCTCGAAAGACGTCAACGTCGGCACGACCAATGTCAATGCCTCATGGATCAACTGGACTGAATGGGAGGCCGAGCCTCCGATCCTCGTCAACAACAAGTCCAGCGCCTTCAATTCGGCCATCGGCGGATCGAACTGCCCCTTTTCGTACTCCACCCACGGCTTTGTCTGTATGGACCGGCCGGCCACGTTGAGCGGCGCCAACACCACCAGCAAGATACCGTCGACCGGCACCTATGCCGGTTACATCTGCCCGAGCAGAGACAATGGCAGCAAGATCTCAGGCAAGTCCGGCATCTACTACAACGGCTGCTACACTACCGCCACAGGGGCGAGCGCAAGCTGCGGATCGAGCACGAGTTGCACCTGCACAGGGAGCGGCTCGGGCAAGATCTGCCATCTCTGGCGCGGCGACGGGACCACAGCAACGGCTGCGGCAGCACCGGGTCACAACACCTGGACCGGCTGCGTGAACGACCGCGATCAGGATTACGACACGAAGAACTCCGCACCCGGTTCGGGCAGCGGGAGCCCCTCCTCGCAGTTCTATGCCGAGCAGTGGTCGGGTTGCCTTCCGGCCACCGTGTTCCCGATGAGCAATCAGTGGCAGACGCTCAAGGATCAGATCACGTCGATGTCGCCGAGCGGCAACACCAACCAGGCCATTGGTCTTGCCTGGGGTTGGCAATCCCTCAGCACGACCAACCCGCCGATTGCGGCACCGGCCAAGGCCAGCAACTACGTTTACAAGGATTATATCGTGCTGCTGTCTGACGGCTTGAATACCCAGAACCGCTGGAGCACCTCGCAGTCCGCGATCGACGCCCGCCAGGCGATCCTCTGCGACAATATCAAGGCGGACAAGGCAAACCCGATCACGATCTTTACAATTCAGGTCAACATCAACAATGCCGACGCGAAATCTCAGGTACTGGAGAAATGCGCAACCGACGGGAACTTCCAAATGATCACGAGTTCCTCTCAAACTTCGGACGCGTTCAAGAACATCCTGACGCAGATTTCCAAGCTGCGCGTCGCGAAGTAGTCCGATCAAACATCCGCAAATGAAAAGCCCGGCCAACTCGGCCGGGCTTTTGCTTTCAGGCTCGTATCAGCGGGTCAGTTCGCGGCCGGGGTGAACTTCGACACGATGGTCTCGACCGGCTTGAACGCCTGCTTGGCGAGGTCGCTGTAGAGGCCGGCGATCTTCTGCGATTCCGCGACAAAGGTTTCGTAGGCGGAACGGGCAAAATCGGTCTGCGCTTCCATCGCCTTGTCCAGCGACTTCACGCCGGAAAGCTTCTCGACGAAGGACTTGGTGTCTTCGAACGACTTCTTCGTGTAGTCGCCATAGGCGCTGGCGATCGCCTGGAGGCCGTGCTGCACCGAGGTCGCGGAGGCAACGCACTGCTCGAACTGCTCTTTCCCGTAGCTCTGGAAGTCTTCAACCTTGAACATTTCGGAATCCTTTTCCCTGGCTCGCGTCGGGAAGCCCCGGCTCCCTGACTCCGCCCAAAATTAGTGCAACGCACAAAAAAGTCAAGAATCTTGTGCGTCGCACAAATCCGGCGCAAATCGCAGAGATTCCCGGGGTTTCCCGCAAGGGTTCCTTAAGCTTTTGGAAACCGGGCCACCCTACCTTGATTCCCTGGACGTGGTCACTTCCGCGAGCGGCCAAAAGCCGTTTGAGAACATCACCCTAGCCAGAACAGCGGCTCGGGTCCAACGTCCCCCGCGGCCAACACCAGCGGAGGGACAGCCTGAGCAGGTAATGATCCCGGGTCCGTCGGGCACAATTTCGCCTCACGAGCCGGTGATCAAGTCAGAAACGGGGACGGGGTTCCATGCTTCGTAAAAACTTGTCTGCCTCGCGCTGGGCGCGGGTTGGCGTTTTCGGGCTTCTTACGGTCACCACCGCAGTCATCTTCACCGTCGATGCAGCCGAGGCACGGCGCCATCGTCGACATTACGCGCACCACCGGGTGCAGCACGACGTGTCCGAGAGCTCCAGCTCGAAATTCGCGTCCATCATCATCGACGGCAATTCCGGCGCAGTGCTCCAGGCGACGAGCCCTGACGCGATCCGCCACCCGGCCTCGCTGACCAAGATCATGACGCTCTATCTGCTGTTCGAGCGCCTCGAATCCGGCAAGATGAAGCTCGACACCGAGATGCCGGTGTCCAAGCACGCCGCCGACCAGGATCCGACCAAGCTGAATCTGCGTGCCGGCCAGACCATTCGCGTCGAGGACGCGATCAAGGGCCTCGTCACCCGTTCGGCCAACGACGCAGCCGTGGTGATCGCGGAAGCGATCGCCGGTGACGAGGACGACTTCGCCCGGATGATGACGCGCAAGGCGCGTTCGCTCGGCATGTCCAGGACGGTCTACCGCAATGCCAACGGCCTGCCCAACGACGAGCAGGTCACGACCGCGCGCGACCAGGCCACGCTGGGTCGCGCCATTCAGGAGCGCTTCCCCCGCTACTATCGCTATTTCGCAACCTCGACGTTCAATTGGCGCGGACAGTCGATCCGCAACCACAATCGCCTGCTCGGCAGTGTCGAAGGCGTGGACGGCATCAAGACGGGCTACACCCGCGCTTCCGGCTTCAACCTCGTCAGCTCGATCCGCCGCGGCAACCGCCACCTGATCGGCGTGGTGCTCGGCGGCCGCAGCGGTGGCTCGCGCGACGCCATCATGCGCAACCTGCTCGCGGAGAACATCGAAAAGGGCGCGACCGTCCGCACCGTCGCCGCAGTCACGGAGCGCAACGGCACTGAAGCCAACGTCGATGTCGCCGATGCCTCGGATACGCCGGCACGGCCGGCCCTGCCGGTCCAGGCCGCGGCGGCCCCTGCTCCCGAAGCCGCCCCTTCGCGCCTTGCCTCGCGTCTGTCGACGCTGGCCGCAGCGACTGCGGCGATGCCGCCCGCTCACTCCAAACCCGAAGCTCGGCCGACGGAGTCCAAGGTGGAGCCGGCGCCGCTCACCAACGGCGTGATCTCGAGCCAGCCGCTCTCCATCATCCCCGGCTCTTCCGAGCCGATGAAGCCGGTTCGGGTCAAGACCGTTCAGGTCAAGGCCGGCGCCGTGAAGGTAGCCTCCGCGGCTCCGGCCCAGGGTGGTGTCCAGGTCGTTGCGCCGCCGGTCACCAGCACCGTCCCGCCCCGTTCCGAGGTCGCGGAAACCTCAGGTGCCGTCGTCGCCAGGGCAGATCTCATCAACAAGCCGGAGGCGGTGAGCCAGCCGGACGCGCCGAAGGCCGAGATGGCCCGCACCGAACTGCCGCGGCAGCCGGCGGGCTTCGGCACCGGCAACGGCATTCTCGGCGTGCTGCCGGCGGCAACCGCCGCCGCACCGGCTCCCGCCGCTCCGAAGCTCGCCTCGGCCGACCCGGCGCCGCACCCGATCCAGATGAGCGCCACCACCAAGCCCGCCGTCACCCACAGCGGCTGGATCGTCCAGGTCGGTGCGCTCGAGAGCGAGAACGAAGCTCAGCAGCGCATCGATGCGGCCCGCAACTCGGCCCGCGGCCTGCTCAGCAAGGCGGACCCGTTCACCGAGGCGGTCGTCGCCAAGGACAATCGCAAGCTTTACCGCGCCCGCTTCGCCGGGCTCGAGCGCGATCAGGCCGAAGCCGTCTGCCGCACCTTGAAGCGTGCCGAGATCTCCTGCATCACCGTTCGCAACTGATTTCCTTCTCCGCTCCAGACCAAATGCCCGCGCCTTGCGCGGGCATTTTCGTTTTGATGCGGCAGTGATGCGCAGGCTGTTCCGGACAAGGCTGTTCCACGACAACCTCTCGTCAAGGATTTACGGTTAAAACTTTGCTCAAGGGGATCGACCACGCCGACAAGGGCGGGCGACGGCAGACAGAGCAAACGGAGCTCACGCGGTACGGGCGTTTGTAGCGTTGGTGCCGGAGTTAGCCGTTATGCGTGCGAAGCAGAGTATCCTTGGCCTCGTTTACCCGGGCAGCGAGATACGTCGAGCCCCCCTGGTCGGGATGGAGTTTCTTCATCAGGGACTTGTGGGCCCGGCTGATGTCGTCGCGCCCCGCTCCCGGCTGCAAGCCAAGGATCTGATAGGCTTCCTCCGCCGTCATTTTGCTGCTCGCCGCCGTGCGGCGCTGCCGCCCTGCCGTATCGCCCTGCGCGTTCTGACGCCAAGCGGGAAACCGGCGGTCCAGATAGCTTTCAAGTAGGGCCACGCTCTCGGCGTCGAACGTCGAGACCATCGCGAGCAAGCCGGCGAGATCGAATTCGTCGAGATTGCGCCCGGCATGAGGCCCCGCAACGATCTGGCCAGAAAGCTGGCCGGAATCGTGGTCGAGCCGCATGTCCAGGAATTGCGAGCGCACCCGCGAGGCCTGCCCGGACGGGCGCGTCGCACCGCCGCCGAACAGCCCGCCGACATTGCCGAAGCCGGCATTCGCGAGTGGTGTCCAGCCGAGCAGGCCCGCGCCGAAAATTCCGAGCGGGATCGCAACCGCCAGCTCGCCGCGCAAGCCGGTGAAGGCCGCAACCACCAGCGCCAGCACGCCGCCGCCGAACTTGAGGGTGCGCGCCAGCACCGCTGGATTGGCGGACCGGAACATCTGGAGCAGCAGGTACAGCGTGATAACGGCGACAGCGCCGGCGATCAGGGTCATGGCCGGAATATAGTCGTGCTGTTGTCAAAAAGCATGGCGCCCAGCGCCGCAAGCCGCACGGGCCGGGCTGCTATTTCATCTGGCTGATCAGCTTCGCCGCGCCACTCACGCTTCCAGCCAGCTTCAACAGCGCCTCACGTCCACCCGCGGCATAGGCCGCAGCTGCCCGCAACAGCTCGCGCAGCTGCGCTGCCGCACCGGGATCGAACCGGCACCAGGCACCGCCAGTCAGCCGCGCCATCTCGCGGAAGGCCTGTTCGGCGACCGCGTCATGGCCCTCCTGAAAGACGAATACGGGCACCTTGAGCATGCCGAGCTCGCCGGCCTTGGCGCAGAGCTCGTCGATGTCTTCCTCCATGGCATCGCCGACGAAGACCACGGCCCGCACGCCGGATGCTACTGCCTCGCGCCTGGCCTCGCTCAGGACCTTGCCGATCTGGGTATCGCCGCCGCGGCAATCGATCTTGCTCATCAGCGTCGCCAGCCTGGCGCTGTCGGAAATCCAAGCCGTGGCTCGGCACTCGTTGAGGCCGCGATAATAGACCAGCCGGATGTCGAGACTGCCGAGCGCTGCGGTCTCGCGAAACATGTCGGCCTGGAGCGCGCAGGCCAAGTCCCAGGTCGGCTGCCGGCTCATGGTCGCATCCAGCGCGAAGATCAGCCGCCCCCTTGCGCCCGGGGCATGCGGCGAGAGGGTCCGCGCCTTGGCAACGAACGCGGCGATGTCTTCCGAGGTCGAGGTTTGCGCTTGCGGCAGCACGCCGTCTGCTCGCGCCGAGACGGCATCGCGGCCGCGCGGTTTGATGGGTTCGCCCGACATCGCAGCTACACCTTGCGTCAGAAGCTAATGTGGTCAGCGCATGCGGCACGGTCAATGCGCAAAGCCTCCGCGGGCGGGCGCCGGCGGAGGCTTCGACGATTGGTGCAGCCTTGCGACGACGTCAGCTCGGTAAGCTCTTGGACGTCAGCTCTTGGCAGGAGCCATCAGGGCGACCGGGCCCGGCTCCAGGATCTTGGGCGGGGCGGACTGCGTGTCGACCGGTGCGATCTCGCTGTCGGTCGCGCTCAGGAACTTGTCGAGCATGCTCTGGATCGAGCTTTTCGCCACATCCGGACCGGTATCGCGCATGTCGTTGTGCTGGAACTCGGTCTTCACGACCTGAATGCCTGCCTGCTCGCATTCCTCGTCGGTTGGAATCACGCCGGCGTCGGCCTTGAACTGCGGATCCTGGGAGCGGAACGACAGGATCTTGAACTTGCCCGCGGTAACGAAGGGCACGCGCAGATTGTCGAGGGTGACGACCTTCTTGACCTCATCCGGATACTGCTTGGCGAAGTACATGGTGATGTCGCCGCCCATGGAATGGCCGACCATCGTAACCTTGTCGTAATCGGCGTTGGGCTGAACCTTCTTCATCTCGTGCACGGCGAGATGGATGTTGGCGACGCCGCGCAGGATCTGCGGCAGCCGGCCGACATAGAGCTCGCCGGGCTTGGTGACCATCGGAGGATCAGTCGGCAGATCGTGCTGCGGGCTCATGACCATGTAGCCGCGCGCAGCGAAGATGTTGGCGAGGAAGCCGTATTCGGTGTTCTTGACGGTGTTGCCGTGATTGATCACCGCGACGGGCAGCTTGATCATGCCGGCATTGGCCTGCATTTCCTTGTCGCGGCGCACCGCGATGGAAACAGGCACCGGACGGTTATCGCGCGAGGCATCGTAGAATGTGATGGTCTCGTGCTTGATCGCCCACTTGCTCGCCGTGAAATAGGCGATGCCGCAGAGGGCACTGACCGAAACCAGAACGGCAATTCCACGCTTCATTTTCGTCCTCAGCCTCAGGCCTAAGCGGCCTGAATCCCTGTTGAAAATCGTGTTCTCCGGGGCTCTTCGTCCCCTTGTCGCCTATTCCCTAATATATGTCACAGCAGCGTGACAGGAAGGCTAAATGTTGTGAATCGGCAGCCCTTTCATTGTGCGTTGCACTCGTTCGGTGAGCACCCCATTCTCATACCGCTACGTGAGGGTGCAGGTGCCTATTCGACGCAACCGGTCTTGATCGGGTTCGACTCGCGGTAAATGCAGGGTGAAAACGCGCGCGGCGCAGTCCCGGTTCCCGCGCCAGCCGAAGGCCCGGATCGGCCGGGAGTAGCGCTATACCGCGAGGTCAGGCGCCGAGGATATCGTGGACCTCGAGCGGCTTGTCGACCTGGCTGAACCACTCGGCCCGGTTGGCCGCGCGGCGGCGGCCGCGCTCGTCGAGCGGGAGCTTGAGCTGGCGGAGCAGGCTCGTCACCTCCTCCCGCGCGGTGAGATGGCCGAGATTGGGCCGCATGCCGAGCGTGGCCTCGTCGATATCGTCCAGGGCGGTCAGGCCGCGTGGGAAGAATTCGCGGTACACGACCCGCTCGGCGAAGCCGTCGACGTAGCGGAAGCCGAGCCGCAGCGACAGATCCTTCAGGCCCTCGGCGACGAGCTGCTTGTTGCGCGAGCCGAGCATGGAAAGGCGGTTGCGCACGACGATCCAGTCTGTGGTTGCGCCGTCGAGCTGGCGTCGCTTGCGCCTGACGTCACGCACCATCTCGGCGTAGTGGCTCTCGCCCGTCACTGCGTAAGTCGCGGGATCGACGGTGCCGAGCACGTCGAAATCGAGGAAGCTGTCGTTGATCGGCGTGACCAGGGTGTCGGCCATCGAATGCGCGAGCCGCATCAGATAGCTGTCGGTGCCGGGCGTATCGATGACGATGAAGTCGAAGCTGCTCTCGACCGCGGAGACGGCTTCCATGAACTGCTGGAACTCGGAATTCTCGTTCTCGGCAATCTGCATGGTCTCGCCGAGCTTGATGCAGCGATGCACCGGCAGCTCGAGGTCGAGCTTGGTACGTTGCGCCCAGGCGGACCGGTTGCCGATGTAGCGCGTGAAGCTCTGCTGGCGACAATCGAGGTCGATGGTGGCGACGCGCTGGCCGGCCTTCAGAAGTGCAACGGCGATGTGCAAGGCCGTGGTCGATTTGCCGGAGCCGCCCTTCTCGTTGCCGAGCACGACCACGTGCGCCGAGCCGGATTGGCCTTGGCTAGCCTGCACAAGCATGGCGATCCTCAACACCCCTTGCGAATATCTTCGAGTTGACCGCGTCAGCGGTCAAGTGAAATGCGTGACAGGAAATGCAAATTGCAACGCGCCGTTCTCACGATGTGTCGCGGCGCCGTCTTTCGTCTGTGATCCAGCCCACAATGTCGCGACGTTCTACGCCGCCTTGCGCGGGATGCTGTGCCGCATCCGGATGCATGGCGTCCACGATCTCCGCTTGTTAAGGTTAGCCGCCGGGCGCGACGCCCGCACCTGCGCCGCTTCCCAATCGTCGAGTCCCAATGTCAGCAAGCCCATTGATCGCCCGCACGGTCCCCGCCCTGCGACGCGCCGTCGACAATCTCCGCAAGCGAAAGGCCACGATCGCACTGGTCCCGACCATGGGGGCCCTCCATGACGGGCATGTGTCGCTGGTTCGCCTCGCCAAGCGGCGCGCCAGCCGCGTCGTGGTGTCGATCTTCGTCAACCCGACCCAGTTCGCTCCGACCGAGGATTTCGGCGCCTATCCGCGCACCTGGAAGGCCGACATCGCCAAGCTCGCGGCCGAGGACGTCGATATCGTCTGGCACCCGGGCGTCGCGGCCATGTATCCGGAGGGGTTTGCCACCCGCATCGCGCCGGAGGGGCCGGCGCTCGCCGGCCTCGAGGACCGCTTCCGCCCGCACTTCTTCGGCGGTGTCGCCACGGTCGTCGGCAAGCTGTTCACGCAAGTCCGGCCGGATGTCGCGATCTTCGGCGAAAAGGATTTCCAGCAATTGCGCGTGGTGACGCAGATGGCGCGCGACCTCGACCTCGGTGTCAAGGTGATCGGCTCCCGCACCGTGCGCGAGCGCGACGGACTCGCGATGTCCTCGCGCAACGTCTACCTCTCGCCCGAGGAGCGCCAGACCGCCATTGTCCTCTACCGCGCCATGAGAGAGAGCGCCGGGCGCATCCGGGCCGGCGATTCGATCGCGCCGGCGATGGCCGGCGGTGCAGACATGGTCAAGGCGGCCGGCTTGGTGCTCGACTATTACGAGGTCCGCCATGCCGAGACGCTGGCACCGGTCACCTCGCGCAAGGACGGCCCCTTGCGGATCCTGGTCGCAGCCAAGCTCGGCACCACCCGGCTGATCGACAATATGGCTGTTTAGAGCAGTCCGAGGTCACGCAGCTCGCGCCGCATCGGCTCCGGCATCGCCGCAATCGAGCCGGCCGCTGACTTGCCGAGATCGGCCGGCACGGAATCGTCGGTCAGATAGCGCCAGCCCTGGAACGGGCGCATCGGCCGCGGCGAGACCGAGATCACTTTCGGCTGCATCACGATCCGGCAGCGCCCGATGCCGTCCTTGTCGCGGAACGGCTCGATGCCGATGATCTTTTCGCGCGCGGCGATCTCGCCCTTGATCACCCAGTAGAGCGAGCCGCCGGCGAGGATCTCGGCGTCGCGCTTGGGCACCATGCGGGTGATGTGGATGTGATGTTGCGGCAGACCCTTCTTCTTGGCGGTCTGCATCCGTTCGGCCACCCACTCCTTCAATTCCTTGACGGAGTCGCAGCCGACGGCGAGCTTGATCAGATGGAGTGGCATGCCCAAGCATTAGCCGGGCAACCCAGCATTTGGAATGCCGATCTACTCGTTATCCGCAGGCGCGGGAGCGGCGGTCGAGGCCGGCGGCGGCGCGAGCGGAACCGGCGCCGCAGGCGCACGCGCAGCCTTTTGGGGCGGCGGCTTCTTCGCAGCCGGCGGGCTCGATGCCGGAGGCGCTGCGGCCTGTGCGGAGGCCGCGGCCGGCGCACGCGGTGCTGCCGCCGCATTTGCGGCCGGCGCGGCCTGGCGCGTCGCCGCCGTGGGCTCCGGATTCATGATGCTCACCGGCGGCGTCGAGGACGCGCTCGGGAACTCGGCATTGGTCGGCCTGCCCGTCGGCATTGACGGCGGCAGCCCGGCGAGCGCGGCGTTGGCGGGCATCGCCGCTGCGGCTGCTGCGGGCGCGTTCCAGGTCGGCGCATAGCGCGCGACCAGGGTCTCGTAGAGATGGGAGTCCATGTTGGCGGCAACCTGCTGCTGGTCGGTCAGCGAGCGGAACGCGGCGCAATCGAACTGCGTGCAGCCGTCACGCGCCACCAGCACATGTGCAACGAGACCGTAACGATCTCGCTCGAGCGACTTGCGCAGCACCTTCATGTCGAGGGTCAGGCTCTTCTCCGCCGTGGCGACATCGCCGAGCGCGGTCAGGCGGTCGATCCTGGCGGCGGTGTAGGAGACCGCCGCGGCCGCAGCGTCAGGCGCGCCGAACAGCGCCTTCTCGCAGCCGGCGCCAACGGCATCGCCGGCGAGATCGTCGAGACAGGACAGCGCAGGCAGACTCGCGCTCACCACAGCTTGCGCGCGCGCCTCGGCCGGAGCGGACGGCGCGTCCGGTCCATAGAGACGCACCGTGGCTGCGCCGGCGATCGCGATGGATAGCAGGGTAATGACGGTCAGCGCGCCGTTCGCGACCGATCTGTCGGCGCGCAACAGCGTGATCAGCAGAATCAATCCGAAGAATCCGGCAGCCGCCAGCGTCATCCAAATCGGGAAGGCCGGCGAGAGCCAGATTTGGTCGAGCGAAGTGGCCCATGCCCAGTTCATGCGCGACGTCCCCTCACGCGAGCAAAGAGCGGATGGTCAAGCGAGCACCGCGAGTCGGCAACTGCCCCCGCCCACCCTTGTGAAGGTGAAGCGGGCCTTTTGACGGCGGCAGAGTACAATTCCCGGGAGGCGCCTATGCACTGACGGCGTCGGCCTTCAGGAGAGCGCGAGCTGGCTTTCCTTGGCGACGCGCTCGAAGGCTTCGGTCGAGCTTTTGATCCGATACTGGCAGTCGTCGCCTTCGGTCGGGAGCAGACGGATGACCTCATACGCGCCGCTCGCAGCCGGACGCGCGACATTGCTGGCCGTGAATAGGACGCGCGTTCCCACGGGGAATTTGTGCTTCAACACCCTCTCCATTACTCAAACAGCGCCCGCCTCGCCCAGTGTCCCACTGCGAGGGCCGGCCGGAAACCCGGGCGGCTGTATAGCACGCGTCCGATGCTTTTGGCCAGCGCCATGCCGGCATGGCCCGCGCACAATTTTTGCAGTTATTTCAGGATGATAACGGGACAGCCGGTGGGGCGATGATACCGGCGGAGCTGCTTATTCCGCCGACATGTCGCAGGCCTGTCGCACCCTCCTCCCGATCGGCTGGCGTCCCCGCCTCCGGCCGGCGCCGGTCGGACTGCCGCTCAGGCGTCCTCGAACTTGGCGATGACGAGCGTTTCGGCCAGTCCATCCCGGGTCCATTCCTGGAACGCCGGCAGCGCCATCATGGTCTCCATGTAGGCCCTGGTGTCCGGCGCCACCTCGATCGCGTAGGTGCGGAAGCGGTGCACGACGGGGGCATACATGGCGTCCGCCGCACCGAAGCGGCCGAACAGGAACGGTCCCTGTGCGCCATAGCGGGTGCGGCACTCGCGCCAGATCTCCTCGATGCGCGCGATGTTCGCCTTGGCATCCGCCGACAGCGCCACGGCGCGGATCGGCCGATGCAGGTTCATGCCGCATTCGTTGCGCAGCGCCACAAAGCCGGAATGCATTTCGGCGCATACCGACCTGGCATGCGCGCGCGCGGCGACGTCGTCAGGCCAGAGCTTCGCTTCCGGATAGCGCTCGGCGACGTACTCGATGATGGCAAGCGAATCCCACACGGTGACGTCGCCGTCGACCAGCACGGGCACCTTGCCGGCGCGGCTGAAGGACAGGATCTGCGCCTTGTCGGCGGGATCGTCGGTGTAGAGCGGGATCAGCGTCTCCACGAACGGGATGTCGTTGGCGCGGAGCGCGAGCCAGGGCCGCATCGACCATGACGAGTAGTTCTTGTTGCCGATCGCGAGTTTCAGCGCAGCCATGTCACTGGTCCTTCGTTTAGTCCTGCAGTTGCAGCCGCTTTTAGCGCCATCGCCTGCCGCCAATCAATCTTTGCTCGCCCGCTTTGTGGGAGCTGAAATGCGTCGGCCTCGTGCTGATTTGCGTCTACGCCTTCTTCAAATTCGCCTGGGCCTATCGCCTGTTCAACTATGTCGCAATCCTGTTCGGCGGTATGCCGCCGGCCTCACAGCGCGACACCCCCGAGGCCGAAGCCCACGTCATCCGCACCTCGCGCCTGTTCGAATCCGCCGGCCGCCACTTCAACCGCGGCCAGCGTGCCTTCTTCTTCGCGCTCGGCTATCTCGGCTGGTTCGTCAGCCCCTGGGTGCTGTTCGTGACCACGGCAGCGGTCGTGGTCGTGACCTAGCGGCGGCAGTTCGCGTCCAGCGCCTGGGCCGCGATGGCGCCGGAGGTGGTGAATGGTGGCGAGGGGATGAAGCGGGGGCATTGAGCCACGTGTCCCGGACAAGCTGCAACGCGTGAAGCGTTGCGGCGCAGAGCCGGGACCCAGCGCCACACGGATTGCTCGGAGGCATGGGCCCCTGCTCTGCAGCGCATCGTCGAACCGGACGATGCTTCGCATCGCCGGGGGGACGCTGCGCTGCGTCCGGGGCACGAGATCGGATCACAGACATGCCTTCGCGATCTCGCGGCTGCTTCGCCCGAGCTTTGCTTCGTCTCGCCGCCCTCATAGCCAAGAGGGCGCAGGGAAGGCCGGGTGCCGGCGGCACCCGCGGTCCGCTGCGCGAAAAGCACACGCAGGAAGAACCGCACAGCAGCATACAGGTGAAGCCCAACACACGGCCTTCCCTGCGCGATGGTCGGACGGCTTATGCCGCGCTCTCCCGGGAGCCGAGTTCCCTCTGGCCTCCCTCACTCCCGCGAAAGTCACCGGCACCGCGCCGGTTGACGCGAGGGCCGCATTCGCCAGAGCTTGACCGTAGCAACGACGGCCAGGACCACACGGTTTTGCCGTACGCGCGGTTCGTTGGCGCCGCAGGGTTCGACGGCGTTGTGCACGTTGCCATCGAAATGCCGGCGCGACGAACCTGACGGCGCCGCTCGTCCGTACAAAGCCTCGGGCTCACGGAGAGCAATCCGCCCTGCCCTCAGCTCTCGTACACGACGCTGCCGCGTCCACCGCAAGCCCGGCTCGCGACAATGACGACCTCATGATCGCCCCTCGAGATTGAGCCGGGATGGGCGACACATACGTCATTTCCGAATTTCGGTAAAGCGGAATATTTTAGAGCGGGCAGGTTGACAGAGAAGCGAAACACCCTGCTCTCGTAGCCCGGATGGAGCGCGAGCGTAATCCGGGACAATTCGAGCTGCCGGGCGAGCAGCCCCGGATTACGCTTTGCTCATCCGGGCTACACGACTACACGACGACGCGCTATCCGCCGAAATCCTTCGGGCTGAACGGCAGATCCAGCACCTTCCATTCCCCGTACAGATTGGCCGGCAACATCTTGTAGGGTTGGCAGTTCTGCAGCGCGCTCGTTGCGGACTTGACGATGGCCACGCCCTTGGCGGACGGCGGCGCCTCGATCAGGATGGGCTCGCGCGCCAGCGTGCCGTCGGTGGCGAACACGGTGCGCAGCTTGACATGAACGTTGTCGGTCGGTGCGACGCCGGGCGGCAGCTTGGCGCAGCCGCGCAAGTGACGGCGAAGCTCCGCGATGACCTCGGGCGGAAGCTTCGCAGCGATTGAATCGTTGGCATCCCCGCCGTCGTCCTTGGCGCCTTTCGGCTCGACCGGCAATTCGGGCGGCAAGCCCAGCATGACCCCGTACTTGATGGTGACGTCCGGTTGCGGCGTCTGATAGGCCGGCGGCGGCGCGGCCGGCGGCGGCGGCTGCGCGTTGGCCTCACGCTGCTTCGAGGCCTGCGGCTGCTTCTGCTGCTGCTCAGGCGAGGCCTGCTGTGATGGCGATGGTGCTGCCGCCTGCGGCCTGGCCGCAGGCTTCGATGCCTCCGCCTTGTCCGTGATATCCGGCTTCGGCAGCTTCAGATCGGGGAGCGGCTCTGGCGGCTTCGCCTCTTCCTTCTTCTCCTCGGCCTTGGTTTCCTCCTGCTTCACCTGCTCCGGCGTGACGATGTCGACCGCGACGGTTTCGGGCGGCTGGCTATGAAACGGACGGACCTCGCTGATCACGATGATCAGCGCCACCAGCGTCAGATGGGCGATTGCCGAGGCGGCAATGTCCGTCCGTATGATCTTCCCCAGTTCCATCGACCGATCTTGGGTTGCCGCCGCGGTCCTAGCATACCCCGGGTCCCTCTTAATCCCATTTCGGGGCGAAGCCAAAGTCGGTCAGGCGTCCCTTCGGATTGGCGAGCGCGGCGATCCGGTCCATCTCGTCTTCCGACAGCTCGAAATCGAAGATCTCGATGTTCTCCGACAGGCGCTCGATGCGCGAGGTGCGCGGGATCGCAGCGACATTCTGCTGCACCAGCCAGCGCAGGCAGACCTGCGCCGCCGTCTTGCGGTGGACGCGACCGATCTCGGCCAGCGTCTGGTCGGACTTGATGCGGCCCTTGGCGATCGGGCTGTAGGCGACGAGGGCAAGGCCATGCTGGTCGCAGGCCGCCCGTACCTTCGCCTGATCGAGATAGGGGTGATACTCGACCTGGTTGCAGACCAGCGGCTCCGCCGACAGCGCGACCGCCTGCTCGATCAGTGCCACGGTGAAATTGGAGACGCCGATGTGGCGGGTCAGGCCCATCGTCTTCGCATGCGACAGCGCGCCCAGCGTCTCCGCGAGCGGCACATGAGGATTGGGCCAGTGCAGCAACAACAGATCGACCGAGGGAAGCCGCAGGCGAGCGAGGCTCTCCTTCACCGAGCGTTCGAGATCATGGGGTGCGAAATGGTTGGTCCAGACCTTGGTGGTGAGGAATACGTCGTCGCGGCGCACGCCGGAGGCGCGCAAACCGTCGCCGACCTCGCGCTCATTGTCGTAGACCTGCGCGGTGTCGATATGGCGATAGCCGAGCCGTAGCGCCTGCTCGACCACGCGCGCGGCCGGCCTTCCGCTCAGCTCCCAGGTCCCGAGACCGATCGCCGGAATCCTTGCGCCATTGGCCTCGACGAACAGCATGAGGAATCCTCTTCCGTTGCGACAGCCCCAGACGTCATTATGGACCCGGTCGATGATACTGCCAACGGAAGCCGCGGCAGCCAGGCGGGATATTCGATGCAGGCCTAACGGGAGGTTGTGCGTCAGGCCTTGGCGTCAGGCTTGGCGTCAGGCTTGGCGTCAGGTCTTGGCGAGCGCCTGGAACACCGTGTCGGGGGCATGCGCGATCACCGTGAGCAGTGCGCGGGCCGGGCCGCGCGGGGCGCGTTTGCCCTGCTCCCAGTTGCGGATGGTCTCGACGGGTACGCCGAGCCTGGCGGCGAACTCCATCTGGGTCAGGCAGGCGCGCCGGCGCAGATCGCGCACCGCGAGCGGGCCGGTGTCAGACGGCGCCGCATTGGCCGTCGGCTGAACCGAAAGCGGCTGGACCGGAAATTCCTGCCCATTCCGCAATTCGACGATCCGTCCGTCCGCCTTCAGCCGCAACCGCATGCCCATTCCCCCAAGCAAAGGCGATGATGCGGCAGGTCGCTTAAAGTCGGATTAAAGACGGTTGTCGTCATTCCGGGGCGCGCGAAGCGCGAGCCCGGAATCCATTGTGCAGCGTCGACGCGGACAAATGGATTCCGGGTTCGCGCCAAGTGGCGCGCCCCGGAATGACGATGGGGTGAGACCTACTTCAACCCAAACCAGAGCGTCGCAATCCCGAGGAAGGAGAAGAAGCCGACGACGTCGGTCACGGTGGTCACGAACGTGCCCGACGCCACCGCCGGGTCGGCCCGCACGCGATCCAGCGCCATCGGGATCAGGATGCCGCCGAGCGCGCCGGCCACGAGGTTGCAGACGATGGCGAGCCCGATGACGATGCCGAGGCCCGGGATCTTGAACCAGGCCACCGCGGCGATGCCGGTGATCACGGCGAAGGCGAGGCCGTTGACGAGGCCCACCAGGGCCTCGCGCATCACCACGCGCCAGGCGTTGGAGGAACCGAGCTCGCGCGTCGCCAGCGCCCGCACCGCCACCGTCATGGTCTGGGTCGCGGCATTGCCGCCCTGGCTCGCCACGATCGGCGCCAGCACCGCGAGCGCGACCATCTTCTCCAGCTGGCCCTCGAACAGGCCGAGCACGGAGGACGCCAGGAACGCGGTGGCGAGGTTCACCAGCAGCCAGTTGAAGCGGCCGCGGGCGATGGTGAGGAACGTGTCCGACAGCTCTTCGTCGCTGGTGACACCGCCGAGCGCCTTGAGGTCCTCGTCCGCCTCCTCCTCGATGACGTCGACGACGTCGTCGACGGTGATGACGCCGACGAGGCGATCCTGGGTGTCGAGCACGGGCGCGGCGACGAGATTGTATTTGCCGAACATGCGCGCCACCTCTTCCTGGTCCTCCAGGACGGAGACGCGGCGGCGGTCCTCGTCGGTGAGCTCGGTCAGCGCCACCGGCCGGCGCGTGCGCAGGAGCACGTCGAGCGGCACCGCGCCCTGCCAGTGCTGTTCCTTGTCGACGACGTAGATCTCGTAGAAGCGGTCGGGCAGATCCGGCGTCTCGCGCATGTAGTCGATCGCCTGGCCGACCGTGAAATCCTGGGGCACGGCGATGAACTCGGTCTGCATGCGGCGGCCGGCGGAGTTCTCCGGGTACAGCAGGCTGCGCTCGAGCGCGACGCGCTCCTTGAGCGGCAGCTTCTCCAGAATCTCTTCCTGCTCCTCGGCACCGAGGGTTTCCAAGAGCTCGACCGCATCGTCGGATTCGAGCTCGCGGACGCCCTCGGCGACCGTCTCCGGCGGCAGCTCCTCGAGGATCTCCTCGCGGACGGTCTCATCGACCTCGTTCAGCGCCGAGAAATCGAAATCGCGGCCGGTGAGCTCGACCAGGCGGACGCGGTCGTCGGGCTCGAGGGCGCCGATCAGATCGCCGAGATCGGCCTCGTGCAGCTCCGCGACGCAGGCACGCAGCGCCGCGCTGTCCCCGGCCTCGATCGCACGGGCGACCTCCTCGACGAATTCGTGCCTGATATCGCCGTCTTCATTGCGCATCGGCACGTGGTCGAGTACCGAATCCGCAGCCGATGGGGCAACGTCCAGATGTTCATCCATGGCGCGCCTCGCCGTTTGACAGGTTGGAACCGGTGGTGTGAGCTGAGGCTTCAGGCAATACCCACAAGGCAAAGCCGAGCGCAATGGCAAAGATGCTGCGACTAAGGTGGACCTCGACCATGGCGGGCGCGCTTGTCGCAACCGTCATCGGCAATGCCGCGACCGTCATCGGCGCCGCCGAGACGGAGGCCGCCGAGTGCCCGCGCAAGGACGCGCTCGGCACCTCGCGCGTCCTCAGCGTCGATCCCAAGACCTATCCGCGCGTGGGCCTGAAGAGCTTTCCGCAGACGCTGCCGCTGGCCGATCGCGAGGTCGTGCTGACCTTCGACGACGGGCCGAACCCGCCGACGACGTCGAAAGTGCTGGCGGCGCTGGCACAGGAATGCGTGCGCGCGACCTTTTTCCTGATCGGCCAGCACGCCTCCGAGCACCCGGACATGGTCAAGCGCATCGCCCGCGAGGGCCACACCGTCGGGCATCACTCCTACTCGCATCCGTTCATGGGGCGTATTCCGTTCGAGAAGGCCATGGCCGACATCGATCGGGGCATTGCCGCAGACGAAATGGCGCTACACGGAGTCTCGACGACGACACCCTCGACGCCGTTCTTCCGCTTTCCCTATTTCGAGTCGACCCAAGCGCAGCTCGACCTGCTCCAGACGCGCGGCATCATTGTGTTCGGGGCCGATTTATGGGCCAGCGACTGGGAGGAGATGACGCCGGAGCAGCAATTGAAGCTCGTCACCGAGCGTCTCGCCGCGAGCGGAAAGGGCATCATCCTCTTCCACGACAACAAGGCGCGCACGGCCGCAATGATGCCGGCGTTTCTACGGTATCTGAGGGAGAACGACTATCGGGTGGTCCACATCGTCCCGGCGGGCACATCACAGAAGAGCGCCGATACGCGCTGATGCCGGAATGTCACGCCCGGGCAAAATGGGGTGATTTGGGGCCAATTAACACTCTGTTCATGCTACCCCGTGAAGATGAGAGCGGCTGCGGCTGAACCGTTTTGAGCCATCTCCGACCTATCTAGGGCGCCAAATTGCATGGGGGCAGACGAGGTTCATGATCGGAAGTAGCGTTGTTTTGCGGACGCGATCGTGGATCGTCCTCTGTCTGGGAATGCTCACCGCCGGTTCGCCGGCCGCGCTCGCAGCCGACTGTCCCGGCCACCCCGACGCCCTCGGCACCTCCCGCACCCTCGTTGTCGATCCGCGCGAACATCCGCTGATCGGCACCATGCAGTACCGCGAGACGCTGCCGCTGAAGGACCATGAGGTCGTCCTGACCTTCGACGATGGTCCGATCCCGAAATATTCGAACCAGGTGCTCAAGATCCTCGCCGACGAATGCATCAAGGCGACCTTCTTCATCGTCGGCAACCAGGCCAAGGCCAATCCGGAAGGCGTGCGCAAGCTGGTCGCGGCGGGCCATACCGTCGGCACGCACAGCATGGACCATCCGCTGACCTTCGACCGGATGCCGATCGAGAAGGCCGAGGCGGAGATCAATGGCGGCATCGAATGGACCGCAGCCGCGATGACCGATCCGTCGCAGCTCGCCCCCTTCTTCCGCATTCCCGGGCTGATGCGCGCCGAGGGCCTCGAGAACCATCTGATCTCGCGCGGCCTCCAGGTCTGGAGCGCCGACTTCCCGGCCGACGATTGGCGGCACGTCTCGTCCGACCGCGTCTACCAGCTTGCGATCCAGCGGCTGGAGGCCAAGGGCAAGGGCATCCTGCTGCTGCACGACATTCAGGCCCGCACGGTGGCGGCACTGCCCAAGATCATCCGCGACCTCAAGGCGCGCGGCTATCGCATCGTGCATGTGGTGCCCGCCAGTCCCGAGCGGCCGGCGACGCCGACCACGCCGGTCGAATGGCTGATGCATCCGCCATCCGAGACGACGCCGATCGCGCGCTGGCCGCGCGTGCCGCATTTCGTGTTCACGCAGACCAGGACGCTGCCGGCGCCTGCGCTCGCGAACCTCAATGTGCAGGGCGAGCATCAGTCGCTGCTGCCGCGCCGGAGCAAGGGCCAGATCGACCTCGCATCCACCCTGCCCGTCCCGGGTCGCGATCTGTTCGCGATTCCGGAAGGCTCGGTCGAGGTGCTGATGTCGACGACCTCATCGCGGCGCGCCGCGACCCGGCTCGCCATGGCGGCCGAGAGGCCACATCCGGCCAAGGACAAGGCAGCACAGGGCAGAGGCGCGAAGGGCAAGACGGCCAAGCTGCATGGGCGGCGTACCGCCCAGGCGGCGCCGGCTGCAGCGGATCACGCCGCGCAGCCCGTCGACATCGTACCCAAGAGTACCGCAGCGAAGAGCGCCGCGGCCAATGGCGCGGCCTCCAAGGGCGTGCCGCCCCGTCCGACCCGCGTCGCCAGCCTGAAAAAACGCGCCTGATCTGCTATTGCCGAATGATGGCGGCGACGCAGAGCAGCACGATCAGCGCCAGGAAGAACAGGTCCATGTAGGACTTGAGCTCGCCGTCCCGCCGCAGCCGCGCGACGTCGGTGATCACCTGCTTGCGCGCGGTGGTGCTGCCCGAACCGTCGTTGATCGGAGCCTGAAGGCGCTTGGTCTCGGCCTCCAGCTTCTCGATCTTCTGGAAGAAGTAGAACGCCCGCAGCGTCGAGGCCGCGCGCATGGCGGCATAGACCAGCACCAGGATCGCCAGGATCGCCCGGTTCGGATACTTTTCCATGAAGTTCAAGCTGAAATAGACCACCGCCATGAAGGCGAAATTGGTGAGGAAGCGGTAGACGAAACTGAGAAAAACCATGCTGGCTCGAACCTTGAGGGGTCGCAACCCTATGGTGTTGCGACGTGCGGGATCGGGACCCAGACCGGAACGGCGAGCCTGGATACGGCCCGTCTACGCCAAGTTTGTTTCAACAAAGATACTGCCGCCCCCGCAACTAGCCGCCTTTTAGCCTGAGGCGGCCATAAGGCAAGCCGGAGCATGGCCCATGGCCTCGCGCGCGCGAACGGCCCGCAACGGCTCAATGGCGATTTGGCCGAAGGCGCGGTAAACTGTGACCGCCACCAGATGTGGGGTTCTTCCGATGTCGAAGAAGGGAATCACGGGCCACGACGACTGGGTTCTGACCGAGGCACTCGCGACCGCCCTGGTCGCGCTGGAGCAGCTCGAACCGAAGCACCAGCCGAACGCGCATATGGAGGACATCCGCAAGCTGCTCGCGAACGGCAAGGAGCCGGCAGCGGTGAGCCTGCATCTTGCGCAGGCCAAATGCCGTCTGTTTCCCGAGCTCGACCCGCTGCAGATCTACCGGGAATACGGCATCGGCGAGGAGTATGGCTGAGGCCGCGGTCGACGATCGAGCTCAAGGCCCGCCGGCGACCGATCCTGCGATCACCATGACAAGCGCGCCGAGGTCGATCTTGCCGTTGACGGTCAGCTCCTCGGAGGCCGCTGCGTCTCCCGCGCCCTGCACCTTCAGCGATTGCGGCCGGTCGGCGGCCTGACGCTGCAATTCGCCGACGATCGCTTCCTTGAGTTTCTCTTCCAGCATGGGCACCTCCTCAAGCCGCCATCGCGCGGCAGGATTGGGCGCAGGAGCGGCACGTCGCGACGCATTCGTCCATGCCGCCGATCCGGGCGCAATCCTCGGCACATTCGGTGCAGATTTCGGCGCACTCACCGCAGGTGTGCTTATGATGCGGCGTGTTGATCAGCATGAAGTGCGCGGCGGTCCGGCAGATCTCGGCGCAGGCCATCATCAGGCGGAAATGTTTCGGCTCAACATGCTTGCCGCCGGTCTCGAGGCAATGGTTCATCGCCGTGCCGAGACATGTCTGGTAGCAGCTCATGCAAAGCGCGATGCAGCGGGTCATGTCTTCGGATTGAGCCATCGGTTGTCTCCAGTTGCGCGCCCCGCTCCGCTCGACCAAAGCGGGGCAACGCGCTTCGTTCCCGGTTCCAGTCGATTGTGAGGCTCACCGCCGCCCCATCACGCAAATCGCGGCGGCAGGCTGTTGTGGATCGTGCAGGCCGCGATGGCCGCGTGGCCGAACGCGACCGAGATCTGGTGCAGGTCGGTGACGACGTCGCCGATTCCGTAGAGCCCGGCGATCGACGTGCGCTGGTGATCGTCGACCTTCAAATGACCGTCCGCAGTGTGGTCGGCGCCCAGCGCCATCGCGAGCTGGGAGCGGACCTCCGCGCCCATCGCAGGATAGACGATGTCGAATTGCGCGGTACGTCCGTCGGCGAAATCCGCTTCAACGCCGCCGCCTCGCCGCGCCAGGCGCAGCTCGGGCGCGAACACGATTCCGACGCCCGCCTCGGACAGCTCCGACGTTGCGGCCTTCGCGTCGTCCGCGCCGGTCGCAAGCAGCGTCACGTCGCGCGCATAGCCACGCAGAAAGAGCGCCTTTGCGGCGGCACGATCCAGCGGCCCGACGACGCCAATGCGGCGGCCGGTGGCCTCGAAGGCGTCGCAGATCGGGCAGTAGCGCAGGAGTCCGTCCGCGACCGCCGCGCGCCACTCCGCGAACGGCGGATGGGTATCGACGATCCCGCAGGCGAGAATGACTGTGGCGGCCGCATGCCCGCGGCCATTCCAGCTCGCTTCAAAACCGTGTTCGTGACGCTGCAACGCCGTGACCTCGGCCTCCACGCGTGTGACGGCGAGCTCGTTCAGCTGGGCCGACATCCGCTCGATCAGTTCCGCGCCGGACAGGCCGTGGACGAAGCCGGGGACATTGTGGCTGCGCGGGATCAGGGCCGCCCGGCTCGCGCCGGCGTCCACGACGCAGACGCGGCGGCGGAAGCGCGCTAGATAGATCGCGGCCATCAGTCCCGCCGGCCCGCCTCCGACGATCAGGCATTCAAGGGGTGGCGCGCCAGTCATTTGGGGTTCGGGTCCGCAAGACCGGCGCCGGGCTCATCGAGGCGCCCGCTTCGCGCGAGCCGGACGGCATTGCCGAGCGCGCGCGCCGCATTCTGCACTTCCTGCTGGAATTCGCGGTCCTCGTCGAGCTCACGATGGGATGTGGCGTATGGCTCGTCGTAGCCGACATAACCGTCGAGCTCGGCGTAGCGCCCTGCCGAGATCAGCTGCATGTCGGTCAGCCAGTCGGACAAGGCCCGTCGCACGCCCTCGGCGCCGACCGCATCGCCGTGAACGACGAGGCCGAAATGGCGGCCGGCGAGATGACGCGGATAGGGCCAGCCCTTCAGCTCGATCGCCTTGGCTTCCGCGGCGTTCTTGCCGTGGGTCGAGGTCGGATCGGGATTGCCGCCATCGGCGCAGACCATGCGGTCCATCATCGCCTTGAGACCGGCGGGCACGTGATACCAGTTCACGGGCGCCACGATCAGGATGCCGTGGGCGGCAACCCAGAGCGGATAGATCTCGTTCATCCAGTCGTGGGTCTGGCCCAGCGAGTAGTTCGGATAGCAGCTGCACGGCCAGTGGCACAGCGGCATGGCGGTGCCGACGCAGGACTTGCAGGGATGAATGGTTTTGCCGAATTCCGAAGCGAGGCGCGACAGATCGAGGATGTCGACGGCAAATCCCATCTCGATGAAGACGGGCTCGGCCAGCTTGACCATCCGCCAGGTCTTGGACATCTCGCCGGGACAGGTGTGCTCGCTGCGGGCCGAGCCGTTGATGATCAGGATGCGCGGCGTCTCGTCGGCATCGTCGTGGCGACGCTGCGCCTCCAGGATTTTTGAGCGCGCATCGAGCCAGTCGACGGCAAGATCGTAGTCCGGGTCGGAAAAGCCTGCGCCGGCCTTCCGCGTCAACGGTGCCTTGCGCGAATGGCTGTAGGCGTCCCAGGCCGCAGCGATGATGGCATCGAGCTCGCGCCCAAGCGGAGCATAGGCGGGATCGACGAACTGACGCTTGTAGCGCCGCTCGAACTCCTCACGCGACAGCTTGACGGGCGGCATCCCCTTGCGAATGTCGGCGTCCGTCATGCTGGCTCCTGGCGAAGTCGAATCCCTCCGACCCAACCCGGCGCCCAGCGCGCGGTTCCCAAGCCTTACTGGCGAACAAGCTCCTGCGGCGCATCGAATTTGGCGATCCGTTGATCGAGCCGCCACAGCTCGATGCGATGCACCAGGACGAGCGAGGCGGCTTCGCGCTTGGCCTGCTCGTCGTCGTCGCAGACGAGGTTGATGCATCCGAACACGTGCCCGTCCGGATCGATCTGGAACGCACGGTAGTGCTTGATACTTGCCACTACAGGTGTCCTCGCCTTGGAGCGACGGGTGCGCTGAGCCAATCCGTGAGGTTCGAGGTCACTTCGTTCTGCTTGGCGCGACGCAGCAGCATCTCGCGTTCCCTGCCGGGCGGCAGGTTGCGGGCGCGCTCGCGGGCGCTTTCGGCGAAAGCGGCCAGCCGCTCCTGAAGCGTTTGGGTCTGTTTCCTGCGGTTACGTTTGGCGGTCATTTGTACTTTTGAACTTTCGTGGACAATTCGGTTGGAAGGAAATCGGCCCCGGCGGGGGATCGGGCGCCGGGGCCCAGGTTCTCTTGTCACTCAAGTCGCTTGCCGGTCGAGGCGGCTCGGCCCGGCAACGATTGTAGCTTCCGTCGCAACAGCCGGTTCCGGCATTTCAATAAGTTAACGCTGCGCGATTTTGCGCAAAGCACAACCGCAGGACCGATCGGTTTGGACCGCGCCGGAACCGAAATGCTGATTCGTATGTTCAAGGACGACTTGAAGGAGGATCATCATGGCAAGAGCAGCATGGAAACGACCGGGCTCACCGATCGGCCGCAAAGGACCGCGCAAGGCAAATCCCGCCTACAAGCGCCGCGCGCGCGAGCCGTGGACAGCGGCGGATGTAAGCAAGCTGAAGCAGCTTGCGAAAGGCAACACGCCGACCGGCGTGATGAGCATCAAGCTGCAGCGCCCCGTCACGGCCATTCGCAGCAAGGCGCAACGCGAAGGAATATCGCTGCGGCCGGTCAACCGCTCCCCGTACAATCGGCGAAGCAAGGCCGCGAAGCGGCGCTGACGACGCGCATCGCGCCGGGCTAGCTTGGCGGCTGCAGGCCCGGCGACCTCAGCCACTCGCTCATCTGAGACCCCGTTTCCGCCTGACGCGCCTTGCGCAGGACTTCGTCGCGCGCCGCGCCGGGCGGAAGCAAGCTGGCCTGTTCGCGTAGCCGCTCCGCCTCGGCGGCGAGCCGCGCTTCCAGAGTGTCGACTTGCTTGAATCGATGTCGCGTCCTCATCAGGCGTCCTCCTGGTGCATGAGGTCGATCGCGCCGTTGCGTTCCGACGGGTATTGATGCCAGGCTGCACAGCCTGGCCAAGGATCTAACGTTCCAGAAAGGGAACGGTTGCCTGTTTGGGGAAAAAGACCGGAGTTACGATTCCTCGTTGTCCCGGCGCGCCCTGATCTCGGAGCGAAGCATGGCGCTGTCCATAATGGCCAAACGTAAATCGTTCACGGTGTCGCCGTAGCGGCCCGCAACTTGTCTATGCTGCTCCCGGAGGGCGCGACTCTCTTCGATAGCGCGTGTTGCGCGGGCAAACAGGGCGTCTGGCATCAGGCATCATGCAACAGAGCTGGCGCGAGCGCCCTTGCATAAGTTACTCAAATCGCGCCAACGGCTCAAAAAGCGCCGGCGATTAACCTGGATCAAGCTGTTACAACCCCCGGGGGGACCGCCCTCAACTCCGGGCGGCGGCCTGGAACAAGAAATTGACCCGGAGATCCCCGATTTCCTTAGCTGAAGCGCCGCAGCCAGTGTACGGTCACGTCATCACCGGCTGTGGCTCTGCCGTAGGCGCCGGTGGCTGAGAGACCAATGGTGCTCCCGCCTGCATGACCGGGGGAGCGCCTGATGGCGAAGCCAACTCGTTATCCGTTGCAGTCCGATGAGAAGCACGTGCAGCAGATTCGCAAGGCGATCCGTGAATCGCTGGAGGTATTGACGCTTCCTCGACCGGATACGTTCCTGGGCCGGAAAACTCACGAGCCTTTTCCGAGTGAAGACGATGTTGGTGTGCAGGACGGACAGCGTCCCAAACCGGCGTGATTGCGAGCAGGACGACATCCTGTTCCGGCCCATCTCAGCGAAATGACTCGTCTGGCCGCGACGGAACGGCGTCAACGGACCGCTTCAGTCGCCCGGTAGATCCCGAGATAGCTAGGCGAATACAGCGCCGCGTTCTTGAGCGCATCGAGGTCCGGGATGGTCAGCGTCCGCTCGCGCAGCACGATCAGCTTCGCCGCGCGCAGCTCCTGGAGCGTCCGATTGAGGTGAACGACCGAAAGCCCCGTCGCATCGGCGAGATCCGTCTGCGTGACGGGCATGAGGCAGGAATTGCCGTCGACCATTCCCACCGGGCGAAGCCGCTCGAAGATTTCGCAGAACAGGTGCGCCACGCGCTCCAGCGCGACGCGACGGCCGAGATTGATCGCCCATTCCCGCTGGATCGCATTGTTGAGCAGCGTCTCGCACCAGAACGCTTCCGACAGCGTGGGATTGTTGGCCAGGAGGCTCTCGAAGCGAATGCGCTTGATCTCGGCATAGACCACGGGCGTCAGCGCCACGATCGAATGATCCATCTCCGACAGCAGGTAAGCATGCGCATCGCAGCTTTCGCCCGGGAAGATGAAATTGACGATCTGGCGCCGGCCGTCATCGAGCGTCTTGTAACGGCCGAGCCAGCCCGACAACAGGACGCGGACGGCATCGACGGAATCACCCTCGCTGATCAGATCCTCGCCGGATCCGGCGCGCTGGAGGCCCTCGAGCATGGCGTATTCCAGCGATGCGCGAGCCTCGGCCGACAACGGCCGTAGCGCGCTCAGCCGACGAATGGCCGGCTCCAAAACGCTGCGATCGGCTGTCGACAGCGGCATCAGGCAGCCACCACCGGTGTGTGGAAGGCGCGCTTTGTCAAGGGGATGGTGATGGTGCATTGCAGCCCGGCAGAATTGAATGCCATCGTGGTCTGCCCCTTCAGCTCGAACGCCAGTGTGCGCTCCAGAAGCTCGGTTCCGAATCCTTTTCGCGGCCTTGTCGTGACAGCAGGCCCGCCGCGCTCCCGCCACTCGAACACCAGCTCCGCCGGCTCGGTGCTCTCATCGACGCGCCAGGTGACCTCGATGCGCCCGCTTGGCTGACTGAGTGCCCCGTACTTGAGCGCATTGGTGGCGAGTTCGTGGATCGAGAGCGCGAAGGTTTCGGCGGCCTTGGGCTGGAAACGGATTTTGGGGCCCGAAACCCGCATCTGCTCGCCTTCCCTGGCATTGTAGGCGACCAGCTCCTCGACGACGAGATATTCCAGATCGACGCCGCCTTCGGGATCGCGCGTCACCAGCGCCTGGGTGCGGGCGAAGGCATTGAGACGCCCGTCGAGATGGGAAGCGTATTCCTCCACGGTCGAGCTCGTTTCCGCCGAGCGGCGGGCAATCGAGCGCACCACGCCGAGCGTGTTGCGGACCCGGTGCTGGAGCTCGGCCAGCAGCAGGCGCTGCCGCTCCTCGGCGCGGGTGATTGCGGTGACGTCGATGAAGGTCATGACGACACCCGCGATGAAATTGTCGATGCTGCGATATGGCAGGATGCGCACGATATAACGCGTGCCGCTGTCCGGCGCGCTCAGCTCGCGCTCGACGCTGGCGAGCGTGCGCAGCACCCGGCGGACGTCATCGTAAAGCTCCTCGATCGGGATGCGCGCCTTGATATGGCTGATCGGGCGGCCCGTGTCGGTCTCGACCAGATGCAGGAGCTGGGTGATGGCGGGCGTGAAGTTCATCACGCGCAAATCGTTGTCGAGGAACACCGTGGCGATCTGCGTGCTCTCGAGGAAATTCTTGAGGTCGCTGGTGGCGCGCGTCAGCTCCTGAACGCGGTGCGCCAGCTCGCCGTTGACGGTGGTCAGCTCCTCGTTGACCGATTGCAGCTCCTCGCGCGAGGTCTCCAGCTCCTCGTTGGCCGACTGCAACTCCTCGTTCAGCGATTGGTATTCCTCGTTCGACGATTTCAGCTCCTCGTTGGTGCTCTCGAGCTCCTCGATGGTCGCCTGAAGGCGCTCGCGGGTCGCACGCAGATCGTTCTCGAGACGCTCGACATGCTCGGTGCGCACCAGGGCGCTGGGATTGGCGAGGTCGGCCTCGATGGTCCGCGCCGGGCCGTCCTTGAACAGGACGACGAAATTGCGGTGGCCGCCGGCGCCCTCCTGGATCGGCTCGACTGTAATGTCCACCAGGACGCGGTGACCGTTCACCCCGAGTTGCACCTGCTCGGCATGGACGGACTCGTTGGTCTCGGCCGCGCGGCTGAGTGCGGTACGCAATTCCAGCCGGAGATCGCGGTGCACGAGCTGCAGCAGATCGAGCGTGGCGGCGCCTGCGTTCGGCTCGATGTAGCGGCCGGTGCGCCCGGAGAAATGCAGGACCTGAAAATTCTCGTCGGTGATGACATAGGCCGGCGCATAGCGCTCCGCGATGCGCTGCGCGCGTCGCTCGAGGCCGACGTCGGGCCCGAACGAGCGAACCGGCGGCACCTCGACCGGCGTCCTGCCCGCCGCGGTCGTGATCGGAAATTCCGGCGGCAGCCGCGTTCCGGTCTCGAGCTTCTTGAATATCCGGGCGCGGCGGTCGACCGGGGCGAACAGCTTCGGATGCCGGGTCACGTTCTCGGAATTGCCGAGGAACAGATAGCGCTCCGGCAACAGCGCGAAATGAAACAGCGGAATCACCCGGTTCTGCAGCTCGGCATTGAGATAGATCAGCAGATTGCGGCAGGAGACGAGATCGAGCTTGGAGAACGGCGCATCCTTGATGACGTTGTGCTGCGAGAAGATGCACATCTCGCGCAGCTCCTTCACCACGCAATAGGTATCGCCCTCGCGCACGAACCAGCGCGCCAGCCGCTCGCTGGTCATATCCGCCTCGATATTGGTGCGATAGCGGCCGACGCGGGCGGTCGTGAGCGCCCGTCCATCGATGTCGGTGGCGAAGATCTGGACCTGCGGCACGGAATCCATCCGCGCCATGTGCTCGCGCAGGAGGATTCCGATCGAATAGGCCTCCTCGCCGGTGGCGCAGCCGAGCACCCAGACGCGGACCTGCTGGCCCCCTCCCTTGCCATCGAAGATCTTCGGAATGATCTGCGTCTCCAGCACCTCGAACTCGCGCTTGTCGCGGAAGAATTCGGTGACGCCGATCAAGAGGTCGTTGAAGAGATTCTGGGCTTCGTCCTTGTCGTTGCGAAGGAAATCCACATAGGCGGCAATGTCGTCGATCCGGACTACCTGCATGCGCCGCTGCACCCGGCGCAGGAAGGTGTTCTGCTTGTAGCCGTGAAAATCGTTGCCGGTCTTGTTGCGCAGGATGTCGGCGATGCGCGCCAGCGAAGTCGCGGCCGCCGCCAGAACCTCGTCGAAGCCCTGCTTCTCCTCCAGACGCCTGAGGTGACGGGCATAGACCTGGATGTGCTCGGGGATATCCTCGGGCGGCAGCACATAGTCGGCAATCGCAGCGGGCGTGTTGCCGTCGAGATGCCCGGCCTCCTCCGCATGTCCGGTCTTCTCTGCGATGGCGAGGCCGCCGTGATCCTTCAGCGTCGCGGTGCCCAGCGTGCCGTCGCCCCCGGTGCCCGCGAGGGTGACACCGATCGACTGCTCGGCGCGCTCCTCGGCCAGCGAGACCAGGAAGCTGTCGATCGTGGCGCGTTCGCCGGGCGCCTGCTCGGCCTTGCGGATTGCGAAGCGATCACCCTGGATAGTGGTGATCATGGCGGGCGGACACAGATAGATCGTGCCGCCTTCGATGGGGTGGCCGTCGGCGATCTCGGCGATCTTGTTGCCGTTGGAATTCTGCACGAGGTTGCGCAGCCGCGGCTCGTCGAACGCCTCGTGGTGCTGGAGCGCCAGCACGATGGCCTGATCGGCCCCGACCGACATCTTGGCGAAGAAGCGCTCGATGCTATCCAGCGCGCCCGGCGAGGCGCCGACCCCTATGATCAGCGGGGTCTTGCTCTGGCGGTTTGCATCGACCGGCTGGTCGCCGTTTTCGCTCATGGCTCTGGTGGCTCACTGGCTGGCGGGAACCCGATGGGCGCCCCGCCCTGCACATAGCAGAATTCAATATTATCCCAACACATCAAAGGCAAAAATGTCCCGGGCATCTCTTTGCCCCAGCTAGCCCGATTGAGGGGACAAGCGCGAGAGAGCCGCCTGCTGCTGTGCAGCGTCGAGCGGTGCAGTTCGGGAGATCGACGTCGGGCGCCCTACGCTTCCGGATTGACCTCGCGCTGGAGAAAGGCCACGCGCTGCTCGATCAAGGTGCGGTGGCGTTCCCATTCGACCAGCGTCTGCTTGAGCAGGTCGACCAGCCGCTCCGCCTGGCAGGTGTCATGACCGCCGGCCATGAGCTCGCGCACCCGGTCCTCCTGATTGCGAACCCGTTGCCAGCCGCTCTCGATATCCTGTTCCGCCTTCACCAGCAGGCGTTGCTCGGCATCGAGCTGGGCGGTGCGTTCGGCAAGGGAGATGGCCATGGCCGCGCCTTCACGCCTCCCGTTTGCCTACGGAAGGCTGGAGCGACTTTAGCACGACGCGCCGGATCATGTCGGCATATTCGCGGTATTCGAGCGCCCGAGCCTCGTACATCTCGGCGACGGCAGCCCGGCCGGAGCGCCGGCCATCGGCGGCCATGCGTTGCACCAGCTCCGCCCGCTCCTCGATGATCCGCAGCGCCACCCGCAAGGCTTCATCGACGCGCCCCTCCTGCTCCTTGGCGAGCGCATCGGCAGTGAAGCCGTGACCGACCTGGCAGCGGAAACGCATCGGGCGGGCATTCTTGACCTCCGAGAGCACCCCGCCGCAGGATGGACAGGTCAGGGCGACAGGGTGAGCCATGGCGACGAGATTGTCACTGCCGATCCGCTCACCGGCCGCGATCTCGACCTCGAGCCTGATCTCGGGCGGAATTGGCAGCGCGGCGCCGGCCTGCTCCCTGACGAGCTCGGAGAGCACGTCGCCCATGGTGGCGCCGGGAACGCAGAGATCGACCGTGGTCGCCTCCATGGCGCGCCGCGGCATCTCGTCCGAGATCGCGTCCGCGGGGTCTTGCACCACGGCCATCCCGCCGCAGCGTTTGATGGCGTTGAGGCCGGAAGCGCCGTCCGACAACAGGCCGCTCAGGAGCACGCCGATGACGCGCGGCCCGTGATAGAGCGCGGCCGAGCGGAACAACGCATCGATCGCCGGCCGCACCATGTTCTCGCGCGGGCCGCGGCCGAGGAAGATGCGGTCCTCCGTGACGAGAAGATGATGGTCCGGCGCACCCAGGTAGATCTGGCCGGGCTCGATCTTCATGCCGTTCTCGGCCTGCCGCACCGGGAGCGGACCGGCACTGCCGGCCACGGTAGAGAGGATGCCGATGCCCTGCGCCGGAATGTGCAGCACGATGAAGACGGCGGCCGGCAGATCCGCCGGCAGACGGCCCAGAATCTGCTTCAATGGAGCGGTCGCTCCGGCCGAGCCCCCGATGACAATGATGTCGCGGTTGCCCATGGAACCCGCCTCCAATTGCATCGTTTGCACTTTGCACCAAGGCGGATCGTCGGCTTATGTTCCTGTGCGTTTGGAGGCCGAGACAGCATGGCGACATCGTCGCATCAGCGCGCAGAGCTCAAGGGGCGCCGCATCTTCGTGGTCGAGGACGAGTATTTTCTCGCCGATGACATCGGCAAGACATTCCGCGCGCTGGGCGCCGAGATCGCCGGTCCCGTCGGCGATCTCGAAGACGCGCTCAAGATCCTGCACGACGGCAGCGTCCTGGACGCTGCCGTGCTCGACGTGAACATCCGCAGCGAAATGATCTTTCCGATCGCCCGCGAGCTGAGAGCGCGCAACGTGCCCTTCCTTTTCACCACCGGGTACGACAAGATCACGCTCAGTCCGGAATTTCAGGACGTACCGCTCCTGGAAAAGCCGATCGATCTTGCGGCGATGGCACGGAAGCTCACCGGACTCATCGCCGAGCAGCCGGTCTAGTCAAAGCGGTTGAAAGCTCGCAGCCGGGCGACGATCAAAATAGATGCGCGAACGCAAGCCACGCGGTCACCGCCAGGCACAGGATAACTGCGGCGTAAGGTAGCGCGATGCGCAAGACGGCAAGCTCCCCACCTTCAGCTCAACATCATCCAGACGATTGCGACCATCATCACGAGAAAACCCGTAACGGCAGTCGCGATAAAGGCTTGTTCGATGCGATCCATCGCCACAGCGGCCCCCCTCTTGTTTCAGCCCGTACAATTTGACGGTTTGAGGGCCGCAGCGCATTAGGCTATGTGAATCGGGGGTCTGCTTTCTCTTCGCAAAAGGGTTCGCGCGCTCCGCAACATTGCGCGCGCGTCGCTCTACGACCTTGCCGTGCCCGGCTCGGCCATCTTGCGGTGCTGCTTGGCCAGCATCTCGTTGGGCGTGACGTTCGCGACCGTGGTCTGGATCTTGTTCTTAAGCCCGGTGACGATATCGGCGTCCCCGCGCATCATCGCATCGAAGCCGGCCTTCGCAACATCGTAGGCCCCGTCCTTCTTGTCGGTGCCGACCTTGGTGTCCATCATGTCGGCGCGGCGGAAGAACTCGGTCTCGGTCGCGCCCGGCATCAGGCAGGTCACGGTGACACCGCTGTCGCGCAGCTCCTCACGCAGCGCGAACGAGAATGAATCCAGGAACGCCTTGCTGGCGTTGTAGGCGGCCTGGAAGCTGCCCGGCATGAAGCCGGCGATCGAGCCGGTGATCAGGATGCGGCCGGCATTGCGGCGGAGCATCTCATTGCCGACGCGGTGGATCAGATACAGCGTGCCGGTGATGTTGGTGTCGATGAGGTGTTTCACCCTGGCAAAGTCCTGGTCGAGGAACGCCTTGCCGAGGCCGATGCCGGCGTTGGCGAGCAACGCGTCAATCGGCCGGTCGCCGACCGCCGCGCACAGCTTGTCGACGCCCTCGGTGGTCGCAAGATCGGTCTCGACCGGCTCCACGCTGCCGCCGAGCCGCCGGAGATCGACGGCCACCTGCTCGATCTGGGACTCGTCGGCCGCGACGACGAGGTTGAATCCGGCCTGCGCGCAGCACCTTGCGAGTTCCAGACCGATACCGGTTGAGGCGCCTGTGACGACGGCGAGCTGATTGGCGGACATGCGCAAATCCTTGTGATTGAGCCTTGGAATGAGGTGATCACGCTCAATCGCTGCCCTGCTCTCTCGTTCCTATTTGCGCAGTGCGAAGAATTTGCGCGCGGCGATAGCAACCATCGTTCGTGCCTGGACTTAGATGGCACGTGGTGCAACCGGGAGGACGGACGATGAAGGCGCTGGTCTGGCACGGCAAGGAAGACATCCGGTGCGACACCGTCACCGACCCGGAGATCCAGGATCCGCGTGATGCCATCATCAAGGTGACGAGCTGCGCCATCTGCGGCTCCGACCTGCACCTCTTTCACAATTTCATCCCGGGCATGCTGCCCGGCGACATCATGGGTCACGAGACCATGGGTGAAGTGGTCGAGGTCGGCTCGGGCGTCGACGGCAAGCTGAAGAAGGGCGACCGCATCGTCGTGCCGTTCACGATCATTTGCGGCGAATGCGACCAGTGCAAGCGCGGCAATTTCTCGGTGTGCGAGACCACCAACCGCAAGCGTCACCTGGCCGACAAGGTGTTCGGGCACACGACGGCAGGCCTGTTCGGCTACACGCATCTGACCGGGGGCTATCCCGGCGGCCAGGCTGAGTACCTTCGCGTGCCCTTTGCCGACGCCACCCACATCAAGGTGCCCCCGGGCATTCCCGACGAGCAATTGCTGTTCCTTAGCGACATCTTCCCGACCGGCTGGCAGGCCGCCGTGCAATGCGACATCGAGCCGACCGACACGGTCGCGATCTGGGGCTGTGGCCCGGTCGGGCAGATGGCGATCCGCAGCGCCATCCTGCTCGGCGCCAACCAGGTGATCGCGATCGACTGCCTGCCGGAGCGGCTCAGCATGGCGGAAGCCGGCGGCGCCACCACGATCAACTTCGAGACCGAGAGCGTGGTGGAGCGGCTCCAGGAGCTGACCGACGGCAAGGGCCCGGAAAAGTGCATCGATTGCGTCGGCATGGAGGCGCATGTGATGCCATCGCTGCCCGACACCCTGCTCGACCGCGCCAAGCAGATGGTGATGGCCGAGAGCGACCGGCCCCACGTGCTGCGCGAGATGATCTATGTCTGCCGTCCCGGCGGCATCATCTCGGTCGCAGGCGTGTACAGCGGCCTGTCCGACATGCTTCCGATGGGCGCCTTCATGAACAAGGGCCTGACGATGCGGACCGGCCAGACCCACGTCAACCGCTGGACCGACGACCTGCTCCGCCGCATCGAAGAGGGCGAGATCGACCCGTCCTTCGTCATCACCCACACGGTCCCGCTCGCCCAGGGACCGGAGATGTACCAGGTGTTTCGCGACAAGCGCGATTCCTGCGTCAAGGTCGTGCTGAAGCCCTGAAGGAGCCAGCCATGTTTCATTTCTCCAACATCGTGCGCACCAAGGGCGACCCCAAGATCGTCGAGGGCGGACCGAGCCTGAAGCAGCCGGCGGACCAGCTCGCGCGCGCACTCGGCTGGTTCAGCATCGGCCTCGGCGTGGTCGAATTGTTCGCGCCGCGGCGCGTTACGCACACGCTGGGCATGGAAGGCCATGAGACGCTGGTCCGCGCCTTCGGCGTGCGCGAGATCCTCGCCGGAATCATGTCGCTCTCGGTCGACAAGAACGCCGGCCTGTGGGCCCGCGTCGGCGGCGACGGCCTCGATGCCGCCGCGCTGCTGTCCGGACTGACGTCGGACAATCCCAAGAAGGGCAATATCGCGCTGGCGCTCTTGATGGTCGGCGGCATCGCCGTGCTCGACTACCGTGCCGCGCAGGACACCAAGCCGCGCCGTCCGCCGCGCGATGCACGGCGCAAGCTCTATCCGAACCGCAGCGGCTTTCCCAAGGGCATCGAGAGCGCCCGAACTGCGGCAAGGCAGATCGCGGCGCATGCCAAAACAAACCATGTCAATACAAACGAGGTGAAGCAACGTGATGAGCGACGCGTCCCGTGATGAAGCCGCGTGGTGGGAATCCGCCGTCATCTACGAGATCGCGCCGATCTCCTTTCAGGACTCGAACGGCGACGGCAAGGGCGACCTCGCCGGGCTGTTGTCGCGCATCGACTATCTGAAGTGGCTCGGCGTCGGCGCGGTCTGGCTGACGCCGATCTACAAGAGCCCCTTCCGCGACCTCGGCTATGATATCTCCGACTATTGTTCGATCGATCCCGCCTTCGGCAGCCTCGAGGAGTTCAATCGCCTGCTCGAAGCGCTGCACGCTGCGGGCATCCGGCTTATCCTCGACCTCGTCCCCAATCACACCGCGAACGATCACGCTTGGTTCGTCGAGAGCGCAAGCTCGCGCAACAGCGCAAAAGCCGATTGGTACGTCTGGGCCGATCCGGCCGAGAACGGCGGGCCGCCCAACAACTGGCTGAGCCGGTTCGGCGGCAGCGGCTGGGAATGGTGCGAGGCGCGCCGGCAATATTACTATCATTCCTTCCTGGTGGAGCAGCCCGACCTCAACTGGCGCAACCCGCAAGTGCGCGCCGCGATCGCCGATGCCATGCGGTTCTGGCTCGACCGCGGCGTCGACGGCTTTCGCGTCGACGCCAGCGCGGTCCTGATCAAGGACCAGCTCTTGCGCGACAACCCGCCGAACCCCAACGCCGAGGGCAAGCCGCCACCGCAGCGGCACACGACGGTGTTCACCGACGATCGGCCCGAGACGATGGATTGCATCGAGTTCATCCGCGAGGTGATCGACGCCTATCCCGGACGGATGTTGTGCGGCGAGGTCCAGGGCAAGACCGACCGCATCGGCCACTTCTACGGCAACGACCGGCCGCGCCTGCATCTGCCGCTCAATTTCGCCCTGCTCGATTCCAAATGGGACGCCCTCTCGCTGCAGGCCACGGTCGACGCCTATCTCAACGCCATCCCTGACGATGGCTGGCCGGTCTGGGTCATCGGCGGCCACGACAAGCAGCGGATCGCGAGCAAGATCGGCGAGGCGCAGATGCGCGTGCTTGCGATGCTGCTGATGACGCTGCGGGGAACGCCGTTCTTCTTCATGGGCGACGAGATCGGCCGCAAGCGCGTGCCGATTCCGCAGGGCCGCGTCCGCGATCCCTTCGAGAAGCTCGTGCCCGGCTATGGCCTGTGCCGCGATCCCGAACGCGCACCGATGCGATGGGATGACAGCCCCGATGGCGGCTTCACCACGGGCCGCCCATGGCTGCCGCTCGAGCCGCCCGATGGTGCGGCCAATGTCGCCGCACAGCAGCGCGACGAGCGCTCGATCCTCGCTCTGTTTCGCGCGCTGATGGCGCTGCGGCGCGAGCATGCCGGCCTGGAACGGGGCGGCTACGAGCCGCTGCGCTCGCAGAACGATGTCCTGGCCTTTAAACGGACGGCAGGCCGTAACGAAATTCTGGTCGCGCTCAATCTCGCGGCCGAACCGCGGAAATTCCATTGGCAAGGTCGCGGCCGTCTCTTGATGTCGACGCATCTGGATCGGCCGCCCGAGCCGGTGCCGGATGCGTCCACCCTGCTCCGGGGCAACGAAGGCGTGATCATCGCGCTCGAACCTCGGTGACGTCAGGAGGAACCATCCGCGTCGCGAAGAGTCTGATCAAGGCTTCCGGCGTCTCCCCCCGCCGCCGGAGGCAATTTGCAAGACCGCAGCCCCGGCGCCCACGCCCCCTTCAGGCGCCGGGGTAGCGGCGTGAGCCACGGCAGGACATATCGGAGGCAGCTCATGGGCAAGACCAAAGGTCTGCAGCAGCGGATCGCCGGCAAGACCAAGCAGGCCGTCGGCGAGATCATCGGCGACCAGGATCTGCACGATGACGGCAAGGCGCAGGCCGAGCGCGGGCGCGACGAACAGGACAAGCCGAGCGAACTCAATCCGCTGAAGAAGCTCAAGCAGCTGACGTGAACGCCGAGCCGCGACCAGCACTCACGAGTGGGGCGCGGCGCACCACCGGCGAGCGGCGGCGTTCGCGCTGGATTGCCGCGGCCGCACTCGGCCTGATCAGCAGCACGTTTTCGACAATCGTCAGCCAGCTCTTCGCTGCCCGAATCGGCCGCGATGCGGCGGTCGATTGGATGACGGTTGCCGCGATTCCTGCGCGCGACTGGGCGATCAGCTCCGAGCCATCCTGGAGCGCGATCCTGGCCGGGATCGCCTTTCACCAATGGGCCGATTTTTCCTGGGCGTTGGTTTTCTTCGGCGTGCTCGGACGCTGGACGGCCGACTTGCGGCCGATGACGATCCTGCTGCTGGCGCTGCCCTGGGCCGCGTTCTCTTCAGGCATGGAATGGTTCGTGCTGGTGCCGCTGTTTCCATTCTGGCAGCCGCTGTTCACGCTGCAACAACCCTACTGGATCGGGCTGCTGGTGCATGGCTCCTCCGCTGTGATGTATCCCCTGTTCGCGCGCCTGCGCTGGAGGCGCGGGGCTGCGCCTGACAGCGACGTGCGGTTCACGAATATGTGGATCACCGGCGCGCTGGCCGTGATTGCGCTACTTGGGGCGGTCGCATTGTTCGGCGGTCATGGTTACGAGCCGCCGTGGATGGGCCGCGACAGGGATCAAGACCAAGCCTACATCCGTCACATGACCACCCATCATGCCCAGGGCATCGAGCTCGCACGCACGGCTGCCGAGCGCGCGCAGGATCCGCATCTGCGCAAGCTCGCGATGCTGATGGTCGCGAGCCAGACCGGAGAGAACCGCATATTCGAGAATTGGTGGCTGAGCTGGTTCGACACGGAGATGCCCGATTGCAGCACCGAGGAGCGGGCGGCGATGCCGGGCTTCCTGACGCCAGCCGAGATGCGCCAGGTCAAGACCGCGCCGCCGGACCAGTTCGACATGCTGTTCATCGAGGCGATGAGCCGGCATCACCGCGGTGCGGTCAGGATGGCCGACCAGATGTGGCACAGCCGCGGCGACCCTCGTCTGCGCATCATGGCACATGCCATCCGCCACGAGCAGCAGGGCGAGATCGCGCTGATGCACGGCACGCGCGGCCTCGCCGCCGTGACCACAGGCGTCCGCAACATGCTCGGCGACAACGTCAATTGAACGTGAGGATCTTGTATCGGCAAGCGGCCTGCTGCCTCGCCGATACTCCAGACGAACCTATCAAACGTTAATGCTTTCCGCCGTCATTATCGGCCACACTTGGGCCGACGGGGGCCGTCGGAGATCAAATGCAGGCAGGATTTGCTTTCTCGAGGCTGGCCGACCGCCTGACGAGCCTCGTCGAACTGACCCCGGAACATCTCGATCTGCTTGCGGACATGCCGAGCAGCATCGCGCATTTCGGCGCGCATCAGACCATCCTGCGGCACGGTGATGAGGCAACGCAATGCTGCCTGGTGCTCCAGGGATATCTGTCCTGGCAGAATGACGAAAGCGCAGATGGCCAGATCACCGCGATCTGCGTGCCCGGCGACATCGCCAACCTGCAAAGCCTGTATCGCCCGCGCATCGAGGGCAACCTGACCGCGCTCGGTTCCGCAATCGTCGCGCTCGTGCCGCACCGCTTCTTTCGCGAGCTCGCGGTGCGATCTCCGGCAATGTCGCACGCCTTGCTGTTGATGCTGCTTGCCGATCACGCCATCCAGCGCAACTGGACGGTGAACCTCGGCAGCCGGGACGCGTTGACACGCGTGGCGCACCTGCTCTGCGAGATCACGGTGCGGCTGCAAACCGTCGGGCTTGCCCGGGATTTCAGGTTGTCCTCGCCCTTCACCCAGTCCGACCTCGCCGCAGCCTGCAGCATCTCCCCGGTCCATGCCAACCGCACCATCCAGGAGCTGCGCCGCTGCCATTTGCTGCAATGGCAGGGCAAGACCTTGACCATCACGGACTGGCCGGGCCTGGTCCGGCTCGCCGGCTTCGACCCAACCTACCTGAGCATGCGGTCCGGCGCGGACGATGCTCGGCCGCCGCATGCGAGACCGGTGGCGGCCGACGTCGCGGTCGCTTGATCCGCCTCGTGGGCGCGAGGACCTTGCGCGGCTCAATGACGTCGGACCCTACTCCCGCCAGACCTCGGCCAGCTCTTCCGCTGTCACCAGGTCGACCTGGCCGTGGAAGCGGGTGCGGTACATCGTCATGAGCGCGTCGTGGCCGACGTCGGACGAGCTGCACAGCGCGTCCTCGACAAGGACGATCCTGAAGCCGAGATCGACGGCGCTCAGGACCGTCGAGAGCACGCAGACGTCCGTCTCCGCGCCCGATATCACGACGGTGCCGACGTTCTTCTCGACCAGCAGGCTCGCAAGACCGGGATTGCTGAACGCGGAATAGGCCGGCTTGTCGATCATCGCCGCCGGCGGAACGAAACGTGCCAAGGCCGGCACGAGCTCCAGAGCCGATGACGGCAGATGCCTGCGCGTCGCCTGGCGCCAGCGGCGGAAATAACTCTGCCATTGCCCCGGGCGGTCCTCCGGATCCTGCGGGGTGATGAAGCGTGTGAAGATCGTTCTCTCCGCGTGGCGCGCAACGACCGAGACGACCGTCGGCAGCACCCGCTCCATCCAGGGCGTCGCCCAAAGGCCATCGGGGGCGAAAATGTTCTGCATGTCGATGCACAGGTGAACGGCGCCGCGGATCTCGGCAACATCGGACATAGCGTCCCTCATCGTCCTCCACCTTCAAGCGCATTCGGCGACCAGTTGCGAATGCGGGGCGAGGGCTTTGGTTCCGAAACGCGGCGTGCAGCGCGAGGTGGTGCGCTCGGAGGGCGGTCGCATTTACTGCGATTTCAATGAGTTATCGAGGACTATCAATGCATAAGGGGCGCATATCAACCGACCAGTATACGGAGCAGGCTGTTCAACATCGGCCCTGCGTCCTGCTCGCGAGACAATGCAACATTTCAAATCAGCAGGTCATGATGCGCAGCTACAGGGGCGTGATGGGGTCCGTTATTGCCATGGTTGGCCGCGGGATCGTCCAGTGCGTTGGGTAGGATTTTGACGAGGATATCGAGGGTGGCCGCCTGATCGGGCTTGGCGCGTGGATCGAGCGGAATGTGGACCTCTCTAGGTTCAATCGTGACGATGGGAGTGAAAGGAGTTGCGTCGCTGTCGAAGCGGAACACCCGCTCTTGATCGGCGCCGCCGGTCTCGAACGCAGCTTTAGCCGGCTGTGCGGCCTCCGATGCGATTGCGGCAGGTTGCGTAGCGTGCTGCGAGTTTCCGTTCCCTGCACTATCGCCTTTTGTGGCGCTCGATTCGGCAATTTCAGCTGCTGCTGATGCCTTTGCGGAGGCCGAGTGTGAATTGTATCCTGAATTGCTATGCTGCAGGTCAGCCAGTTTTGTCGTGGCCACTGCTGCCGACGCGCTTGCGTTCGGTGCACGATGATTGTCGCCCTCACCGACACTCTTCTCGGACATGAAGACAGTTTCAGCCAACTCGGTGGTTGTCGCCTTTACATGCTCCGGCTCCGCGACGTTTTGCGTGCTACCGCGATCCGCGCTACCGGCCGTTGCAACACTTTCGTCAGCCTTCGGGCCGTGAGCAGAGGTCGAGTGCCCCCATTTGTTACTCTGCTCCACGCCGCTGGGCTCTGCCATTTTCGCTGACTCGCGCGTATAGGCTGGAGTCCAGGAATGATGCTCATTGTCATTGCCGAGGCCATTGCCCGGTGTCGCCTTTGCTTCGGCCGTCTCGGTGGCCGCCGTTGCCGACCCTCGCTCCGACGCGCGCGAGTTGCTGTGGTCCAGACCGCCTGGTTCGGCCGCTTTTGATGGCCCTGACCAATCGTCCGAAGCCAGTGGATCATGCGCGTTGTCCTGGCCGGCGCGATTGCCCGGCATGGACTTCACTTCGGCCGTCTCTGTGGCCACCTTTGCCGACCCTCGCTCCGACGCGTGCGAGTTGCTGTCGTCCAGACCGCCTGGTTCGGCCGCTGCTGCTGGCCCTGACCAATCGTCCGATGCCAGTGAATCATGAGCGTTGTCCTTGCCGGCGCGATTGCCCGATACGGACTTCGCGTCGGCCGTCTCCGTGGCCGCCTTTGCCGACCCTCGCTCCGACGCGTGCGAGTTGCTGGCGCCCAGGCCGCCTGGTTCGACCGTTTTCGCTAGCCCGGACGAATCGTCCGAAGCGAGTGAATCATGCGCGTTGTCCTTGCCGGCGCGATTGTCCGGCATGGACTTCGCTTCGGCCGTCTCCGTGGGTGCCTTTGCCGACCCTTGCTCCGACGCGTGCGAGTTGCTGTGGTCCAGGCCGCCTGGTTCGGCCGTTCTCGCTGACCCTGACGAACGGTCCGAAGCCGGTGGATCATGCGCGTTGTCCTTCCCGGCGCGATTGTCCGGCATGGACTTCGCTTCGGCCGTCTCCGTGGCTGCCTTTGCCGACCCTCGCTCCGACGCGTGCGAGTTGCTGTGGTCCCGGCCGCCTGGTTCGGCCGCTTTTGCTGGCCCTGACCAATCGTCCGAAGCCGGTGAATCATGCGCGTTGTCCTTGCCAGCGCGATTGCCCGGTATGGACTTCACGTCGGCCGTATCTCTGGCGCCGGCCATTGCAGACATTTGCTCGGGAGCGTGCTGCGGCCCTTCGCAGTCGTCCCTGTGCGCTGTCGCGAGGCTCGATTCACCAAAATCGGCTGCTTCCGATGCGCTTTTAGAGGTTGAATGCACCGGCTTGCCATGTTCCGCGCTGCCTGTTTCTGCCGTCTTCCCTGACCTTCTCGAAGGGTCCGAAGCCGGGGATTGATGCTCGTTCTCATCACCGACATCACTCCCAGGTATGAAGCCACCGTCCGTCTGCTCCGCACCTGTTTCCTTTGCAGGCCATGGCTCCAGAACATGCTGTGAGTTACTGCCGCCCGCGCTACCGGCCGCTGCGATGCTGGGGCCGGTGCCTGCATCGTTCCCCTGACTCTTCAATGTAAGACTTTCAACTTCCGTTACCGCTGCAGCATGAGCAAGCACGATCGGTGATATGCGAGCCGACCCCTCGGTCCCATCCACGCTCTCTTCCGTTGTGCGGACCGGCGCGAATTCAGTCCTCAAGCCGGCATCAGCCAGACTGTCCCAAACTCCAGCGGTCCCGAATGTGCTCTCTCTCGTCCCGATACTTGCATGGGCACTGTCGGTACTCAGAATAGCTTCGATTGCAATCACGGATGTCAGCGCTTCTTCGAGCTGCTCCAACGTGAGAGCGGCCGCCGCGGCTGTCGGCTGGCCGACAAAATCCGATTCTGCGATGGATACAATTCCCGGCAGATGGATTTCCAACAGGTCGCGGTCTCCGATCTCCAGAACATGATCGGTCGCATTCACATAGACGATCGTTTCATTGGTTGTGGAGTTGAAGATCCAAGCGACGGTGTGTGGCGGTATGGACTTGCTTGCTGCTGTCATATGAAGCCTGGCAAGGGCTCCGAAAGCCGCAAGATTGATCCTGCTCGGCCCAGACGCGAAGTTGAAGACAGAGTCGGAAGAGGTAGAACTGGAATCGGTCGGGTCGCGATGAACAACGTTTTCAGTGACGTTGCCGCCCATCAGCTGATCGTGGCTATATCCGCTACTACCGGCATCGTGACTGAAGTGCACGAGGCCGGCAAGTTTCTGGAGAGTCTCCCCTACGGTACCATCACTCGAGTGGCCCCGAGTGCCTTCTCCGGCGGCGCTTTCATTTTCAGCGGCCACAAACGCGGAAGGCAGGCGAGAAGCCTGCGCAAGGAAACCCGGGACTGAATCATCTACATGATGATCGTCGGCATTGGTGATCGCAGCCAGTTTGGTGGCCGCATTGTATCCGGTAACGTCCACGAAGCTGTCGAGCGGCGCTTTGGCCGGGTCATGCGACGGCAATGCCAAATGGGGATCGCTGAGTGTGTAGATCAACGCACCGGTGAGGGTGGCGAAAGTACCATACCCTCCGTGAATCAAAGTCGGATTGGATGTCAGCCGCGAGAATAGATGTTCCTCGGTGGAGTCACCTCCAATCTTCGCGTCGTTCATTCCTCGCAGGGAAGGTGTGGCCAAACCGGGCGTGCTTGATCCAACAGAACCGTAGTCCTTCCACGATTTCGAGCCTGCGGATTGCTCAGCGGTGCGAGGCGCTTCCATTGCCGAGGCCGCGGTCGAGATTTGGCTCGCCCCGACAAAAACGCCTCTCTGAGTGAGCGACGGCTTTTCGTCGGAATCCGCGACGATGGCGTGACGGAGGATAGCTCGCTTCCAGAGCTCATATTCGGCATACTCCACCGCGGGGCCGGTGCTGTCGTCATGCGGAAGCATGTCGTTTGCCTCCGACGCCTTGAGTTCGTCCGCAATGGCGACCGCCAGGAGAGCCAGCGAGAGCATTCCGAACCCGGACGGGCGTTGTAGCAATGCGAGGGTGGCGAGCACCGTCCTGTTGGTTATTTCAAGCTTCTGAAATATGTTGTGCAGGTGTACTTTAACGGTTCCATCTGAAACGTTTAGCTGGTGCGCGATCTCCTTGTTCGACATTCCTTCTGACACCAGTCGTACAATTTGACGTTCGCGCGGCGTCAATAGCTCCAGTAGGTTGTCGATTTTGCTGCTGTCGGTTTTCTCGACGGTTGGCGAGAGATCGGACTGCTCCAAAAAGCTACGCTTCGTCATCAGTCGCAGCGATCGCAGCACAGCGTCCGGTGCAACATGCTTCGCGATTGCATCACACGCGCCAGCAGCGATGGCCAAGGTTAGATCGTGGTCCGTGTCGGAATCTGTAAAGAACACCAGGCGCGTGGGCAGCCGATCAGCTTTCGCAATGACGAGGATCTCGGATGCCGTTAGATCTGGCAGGGTGTCAGCAAGAAGTGCAACGTCGGGTGTCAAATTCCGCATCGCTTGGATGCAGCTTGTCCCGTCGCTGCACGACGCGATGACGTCGAAGTCCGGCTGTGCCCCGAGTATCGACTCTAGCCCCCGTAGAACGATCGGCTGTCGATCTACGATCACAAGCCGGACGGGCTTGAGTATCCGCTCTTTCGCAGACGTGTCTAACATGGACTCTGCCTCGACCCGGCCGTCTATGTCCTTCGGCATATAGCCGAGACCGAGTGAAGTCATTAAAATACAACGAATAGAATAAAGAAAGAGATTTAATCCGGTTTAACCATATCTAAAATCGCGAATTTGACGTGCAAATGTGCCCATTTGCCGTAGGTCCTAGCCTTTTGCCGAACAGTACGGCGACGCCAGGCCGTTGGGTGGGCTTCGAGTGGGGCACACGAACGGCTCACGGCCGTCATTCCAACGCTATTGGTCCCGGCGGCCAGAACGCCATCTTGGAAATTGTCCGCCCCTGAGACGAGACTTTCAGAGCGCGCTCGCGATCCGCGCCTGGCGCGCTTCACAACTCAAGGCCGATCAGCTGTTCGGAGACTGATCGTTGGCTGGGATGCTGTTCAGCCGCAGCGCAGGCTGCCGTCGGCGAGTCGACGACATCAATTGCAGGTCCGCGACAGGTCCGTATAAGCGCAAGCTGGAGTCGCGGGCGCAGGCCGTCCCTTGAATGGCGGACCAGCGCGTGCTGGCCTTCATCGCAGGAACCATATCTGTGGTTGCCAGTTGACTGCTGTTGAGCTGCACGCCGGACAGCAGCTTGACGAGCCGGCATGAGTTCTCGCGCCGAACATCCGTCGGGGGGTTGATCCCATGATGGACCACGCGACCAGGGTTGGTAATCGGTTGTTAGCAGCGTTGCCGCCGGCGGATTTTGCTTTGCTTGCACCTCATCTGCGGAAGATCGGGATCGAGCGCGATACGGTGCTCGTCCGATCAGGCGATCGGATCGAACATCTTCTCTTCCCCCTGAGCGGCGCGATAGCCACTATCATGGAGTTGCCGAACGGGCAGACGGTCGCCACGACGATAGTGGGCCATGAAGGGGCTGTGGGTCTGACGTCAGCGCTTGGCGCCTCCCACTCGCCCGTGACGGCCGTTGCTCGCATCGCCGGGACCGCGCTGCAGATCTCGCCCGCGCAATTCCTGACAGCGCAACATTGCAGCCCCGCCGTCGCAGCGATGGTGCAAGTGTTCACGAGATCGTTGCTGACGCAACTCCAGCACGTGGCTGCCTGCAACGCATTACATTCTGTCGAAGCCCGCTTGGCGCGCTGGCTGCTTCACATTCACGATCGGGCAAATGGCAGCGATCTCCTCCCGCTGACCCAAGAAACGTTGTCGGAATTGCTGGGCGTCCGCCGCACCACCGTCACACATGTCGTGAGCACAATGCGGACATCAAGAGCACTAAGATCCAATCGACGTGGCCAGCTTGAAATCGATCGGCCGCGGCTCGAAGCCATGGCATGCGAATGCTACAAGGTCATGAGCCGCAGAATCGATCGGATCGTCTCGCAGAGCACGGTCGGGCTCGTTCATAGGCCTCCAGCGCGGAGCGCCTCCCGCTCGCCTGGCGGCCGAATAGCCGGGACAGGCTCTTAGAACCAGTTCGTTTTCGCGAACCACCCCGCATTTGCCCGCGCCATTCGGCAAACCGCGCGAGGCTCGGTCGCTGCAAACGTCCGATCCTGCGCGGCATTTCTTTCGACTTTGCGGCCGGCTCCCGGCCGAAGCGAACAATGGACGAAAATTCCTGTCATCCACTCGCCTTGGGACGCTCGTCACAACAGCCCGACTTCTTGCGAATGAGCGGTATGGCCATGAGCTTTGCCTGTGCGAAGCCGGAAGGCCCACCCGCGGTCCGAGCGGGGTTGTTGGCGCTGCCTGCCTTGCGCAGCTTGCGCTGAAGATTCTCCTCTCGACCTACCCGCTCTCTGAGCTTTTCAAGTTCCGCAAGCTCTGCCACCAGCGCCTCGAGACGTTCTCGAAGCAGCGCCGCAGGACTCTCCGCTCGAACGCGGATATTCATGACACGCTCCTGATCGAGGTCTTGAGAAGAAGTCGCATAAGGTCAGGAAAAGTATGTAATTCACCACAATCGCATGAACATTTGGCAGTGTTTACACCGCAAATCGCGCTGCGGCGGTGCAACAAGGGACGACTCGGCCGGAGTTTAAGAAAGGTCCAGCCCTGCCAAACCGTACGGCGCCGCAGGCTCACGCATGGGCTGAGAAGACTGCTATCGGCTGGATTCGGCTGCACTCGAAATCCTGGTGTTAGCTCCCGGACACTCGGCCTTGCGCTTTTCCTCGTCTTCTTCTGCGCAATCGAGCCCACCACTTGCGTTTGGAATTCCAGAGCTGCCGCCGGTTGCGAAAGGCCCTTTCGCACTGCCTCCGCCACCGCCAGACCCGCCGCTACCGCCGGATCCGCCACCGGCTGCCCCTCCTCCGGCGCGAGATGATTTAGCAGAGCCCCCGCCAGGGGCTCCCC
>NZ_JADYVS010000293.1:0-382 GCF_020194055.1 Bradyrhizobium sp. NBAIM03
CCCCTACGGAATCGGGGGTTGGTGCACTGTCACCGAAATATCCGTTCATGCTGGCCAGGCTGCCGGGCCTGCCGCCGATCGCCGCCGGCGCCATCGTGCTGTTCGCGGCGATGCCGCCCGGTGCGAACGCGTACATCTTCGCGTGCAGTATCAGCGGCTGGTGAACCCGGCGTTGGGCGCAGTGGCGCTGGGCACGCTGCTGGCGGCGACGACGCTGCCGGTGATGGTGTGGGTGGTGGCGAGGTGAGGCGTCGAAGGCTTTGCCGGCGACGCCTCACGGCCTAGCTGCGCCCAGTCCATCATTAGCGCAGGCCGAAGAACGAGAGCACCGCAGCAATCACGACGATCAGCCCGATGATATAGATGATACCGTTCATAGCTC
>NZ_JADYVS010000294.1:0-381 GCF_020194055.1 Bradyrhizobium sp. NBAIM03
ATAATAGATAATGCAAATTTAAGTAGCCCTTATTTGATGGGGGAAAGTGATGAGTTACTATTGAAAAATATTTTGCATTTTAAAAATTTAAAACAAGTAATTAATGAATTGGATAGTGAACAAGAAAAGCTGATTTTTCTAAATGTTGAAAATCATAAACTGCTTAATAATAAAGAACAAGATTTAAGTAATAGTGCTCCATTAATTTATAAGACATTAAGTGCGCTGTATCACAACTTTGCTGGGTTTGGATTGAACATTTTTGACAATCATCAAGCATTTAATGCGATGCATCTATATGACAAAAATTGATTTAAAACAACACTAGGTCTTATATTGGAAAAATTTATCGAATATGTCTCAAAACCCAAATATGAAAAC
>NZ_JADYVS010000295.1:0-381 GCF_020194055.1 Bradyrhizobium sp. NBAIM03
GTAATACTGAGTGTCGAAGTCGTCCGACGGATTGCGTCCTTCACGCCAGCCGCGTTCGCAATAGTGGCGAATCGCATCTTCGGGGCGGAGATCGAGATCCGGATTCACCGAAAGATAATAGCTCTCGTCGAAAAGTCCCGACTGCCTGATCGCGCTCACCTCTGCATCGAGCGCGCTTTGGACCGCGGGTTGCCCGCCCTGCTGCGTAGCCTGCGCGTCTGCACGCAGTAGACCCGACGAACCGGCAGCCGGCACCGGGACGCCGGTTGCCGACGTGCCGATTGCATCGGGCGATGTCACGGCTTCGCTCACCGGCAGCACGCGGCCCTCGCGCCGCCCAAACCGCAGATAATGCACCAGCGGATTAAGCTGCGCCTGCTC
>NZ_JADYVS010000296.1:0-381 GCF_020194055.1 Bradyrhizobium sp. NBAIM03
ACCCGCGCTTGAGCGCATTGCGGCACGAGGCACTCGGTCATCTCGGCTTGGGTGAGACCTGGTAGATGGCGGCACCATCATGAGCGGACCGGAAGCGACGGTCTGGCTCAACGCATTGCTTGGCTTTCTGCAATGGGCGCAGCACGGCGTGCTGGTGCTGCTGCACACGCTTGGGCTGACAGGCGAGGCGCACGGGCAGCCAGCATGGCCGTGGGACGTGCGCATCGCGGGCGAAACCCTGTTGATTGACCTTGGGCAAGCGCGGCAGCTTGGCCTGACGCTGATTGCCTTGATGCTCGCGTTGGTGGCCGTCGTGATCGCCGTGCTCGTGCGGCGGTGGCGGCCGGTGTCATCCGGCGTCGCGGCGGGCCTGCTTGTGGT
>NZ_JADYVS010000297.1:0-380 GCF_020194055.1 Bradyrhizobium sp. NBAIM03
AACCCGATGGGCCTGCTCGACCAGCAGGCCCATCGGGTTGGCTTCGTACATCAGGCGCAGCTTGCCGGCCTTGGACGGGTCCTTCTTGTCCCACGGGTAGATGAAGATGCCGCCGCGGGTAAGGATGCGATGCACGTCGGCCACCATGCTGGCGATCCAGCGCATGTTGAAGTTCTTGCCGCGTACGCCTTCCTTGCCCGCCAGCAGGTCGCCGACGTAGGCCTGCATCGGCGCTTCCCAGTGGCGCTGGTTGGAAATGTTGATCGCGAATTCCTGGGTGGCCGCCGGGATCTGCATGTTCTCGGTGGTCAGCACGAACTCGCCCTTCTCGCGGTCCAGGGTGAAGGCGTGGGTGCCATGGCCGACGGTCAGCACCAGCT
>NZ_JADYVS010000298.1:0-380 GCF_020194055.1 Bradyrhizobium sp. NBAIM03
GACTATAAAGATATTGCAGACGAAATTAGAGAAGCTGAATAATGAATGCGGAAATGTAATGATGGATTATAAAAATTGAAGCATTGACTTCATAATGTTCGATTTGGAAATTTAGCAATGATAAAAGGTTGTTTAATACGGTTAAGCATGTTTGTCATAGAGCATACGTCTAAGTAATAAAATAAATCCCTTCACTATTAACGGTAGTGAGGGGATTTATTTAGGTTTCAGATATTTGAGATTTGCTGTTATGTTAGATTATAAATTGCGGAAGACATTCATATCGAATTTACAATTGTATAGGCCAATCTAATCTATTGTCAGTAGAAGCAATCAATAATAAATTACAAGTTCAATCATTTGTTTCATACTAAAAAGAC
>NZ_JADYVS010000299.1:0-380 GCF_020194055.1 Bradyrhizobium sp. NBAIM03
GCCCCGGGCAGGCGCCCTGCAGCGTCGACGTTGCGGCCACCGGCATGACCGGATACGTCGGCGCCGCCACGGTGGCGAGGCTGCTGGACGCCGGACTGCGAGTCCGCCTGCTGGTGCGCAATCCTGCCCGGCTCGCGGTACACGCCACGCACGCCAGGCATCCGTCGCTGTCGGTGGTGCATGCGCCGCAGGCCGATGCCGCCGCGCTGCGAGAGCTGTTTGGCGGTGCGCAGGTGTGCGTGCATGGCGCGGCCCTGGCCGACCCGGCCTGGGTGGCAGCCGACCCCGCCCGTGCTGAAGCCGCGAACGTCGCGCTGACCGAAGCGGTGGTGAGCGCGATGCGTGAATCCGCCGGCCCGGACGCGACCATGCTGCTGCTG
>NZ_JADYVS010000300.1:0-379 GCF_020194055.1 Bradyrhizobium sp. NBAIM03
GGTGGTGCTCGTGCTCAGCCATTTCTCGTGGCTGGGCGTGCTGCGTGCGGAGCGGCGCGAGCGACAGTTCCAGGCGTCGGTAGACCAGATGGCGTTCCAGCTGCAGGCCTTCCAGGCGGCGATGGACGGTCATTTGAAGGTCAAGCTGCCGGATCTCGTGACCGAAACCGCCGACCCGCCTGCGGGCGATGCTTCCTCGGCCTCGGATAAGTCTGCGGAGTTGGTCCGTCAGCTTGCGCGCCGCTTGCCTTCCGATACGCAGTTGCGACTGGAAGCCGGCCCCACGCCGCGCGTGTTTGTGCGCTTTCCGCAGCGCAACAAGTGGATTGCCATGCCGCTGGTGTGGGTGCATGCCCCGCCCACCATCTCGGCCGTCGTG
>NZ_JADYVS010000301.1:0-379 GCF_020194055.1 Bradyrhizobium sp. NBAIM03
GAATTAAAATCGGCACGATTGCTTTCATTTGTTGGAATAAATTTCCTTCACCAAAATCAACCCCGCGCGCACGTTGCGCATCCATAATCTTAGTGGTTTCATCCATCAATGTTGGTACAAAGCGCAATGCAATTGATAGCATCAATGCAACTTCATACACTGGAAAATGGACTACTTTAAGCGGCTTGAGAATTGATTCAATCGCATCCGCTAACGACAATGGCGGCGTCGTCAATGTCAGGAGAGTCGACATGAAAATAATCAATACAAAGCGCATGAAGATGTAGGCGCCATTAATCAGCCCATACTGGGTAAGCGTCAGAAATCCCCACTGCCAATAGACATGACCACCACGGGTGAAGAAAATCTGTAAGAGCAC
>NZ_JADYVS010000302.1:0-360 GCF_020194055.1 Bradyrhizobium sp. NBAIM03
CCTCGCCCGGACGCAGCGGACGCTCCAGGGTCTGATCGACCAGCGTGCCCATGGTCATCTCCTTGGCGGGGGCGGCTGCAGCGGCGGGCGCTTCCGGCACCAGCGGCGGCGCATCGGCAACGGGAGCAGCAGTGCCGGCTGTCGGCATCGGCTGCGCCGAGCCTGACATGGCCGCCATGCCCTGCTCGACCATTGCTTCCAGCTTGTCGATGAGATCGCGGTCGTTCCCCTCGGGCTCGGCCTCGGTCGCCTCCAAGCCAGCCAAAATCTCCTTGATGCGGTCGATCGAGGACAGGATCACCGTCACCGCCTCGGCAGTCACAGGCATGCCGTCACGGAATTTGCCCATCAGGGTCTCGC
>NZ_JADYVS010000031.1:0-2500 GCF_020194055.1 Bradyrhizobium sp. NBAIM03
GGAGGCGGGCGTCTGGCCCGGGGGGCCGACAGCGCTTGGGACGGCGCGCCCCCCAGGGTGGCGGAGTGCGGAGGAGGGCCCCCGAGGGAGGCCGCCAGGGAGGGCTCCAAGGCGCCCTCCGGAGCCCGCCGGCGGGCAAACTTTTTTTCAGATTTTTTGCCGGGCGGGCTCGTTCGATGTGCCCGGCGGCTTTCTAAATGGCTGGAATCGTGGGTGTTTTCTCGCTGGTCCACTGTGCGACGATTTGTTGACGATTGGCGTTGACAGGCCGGAAGGTGGGGCCTATAACCCCAACCACTGAGCGCGGCGCCGCCGGGTCACTGACCAAGGCGAGCGAACGCGCCACTGATGCTCCTCACCTTGTTGAGTGACACAACAGCCGACACCAGTCGGTTGGAGTTCATCCATCGTCGGTAAGGGTGTCGGAACCCTTCCTCTCAGGAAGGTTGAGACCTCCACGGTCTCGGGCTGTTTGACAAGTGAAGATGAAGAAAGAGAAACGTGGACGGCGGAGTCCTTGCGGGTCTCGCTTCCGAGAAGCTTCGGCTTTTCTGATCGAGACCGGACGAAAGACTTCGGCGGTACACGTTTTAAAGGAAACACCATCGTTGCCAGCGATGTGAATCGCGGGCAGCACATCGACTTCGGTCGATAATGGTGGGACCTCGTCAAACGTTGTGATCAGCCGGTTCAAAGTTCAAGTCCAACTTGAGAGTTTGATCCTGGCTCAGAGCGAACGCTGGCGGCAGGCTTAACACATGCAAGTCGAGCGGGCGTAGCAATACGTCAGCGGCAGACGGGTGAGTAACGCGTGGGAACGTACCTTTTGGTTCGGAACAACACAGGGAAACTTGTGCTAATACCGGATAAGCCCTTACGGGGAAAGATTTATCGCCGAAAGATCGGCCCGCGTCTGATTAGCTAGTTGGTGAGGTAATGGCTCACCAAGGCGACGATCAGTAGCTGGTCTGAGAGGATGATCAGCCACATTGGGACTGAGACACGGCCCAAACTCCTACGGGAGGCAGCAGTGGGGAATATTGGACAATGGGGGCAACCCTGATCCAGCCATGCCGCGTGAGTGATGAAGGCCCTAGGGTTGTAAAGCTCTTTTGTGCGGGAAGATAATGACGGTACCGCAAGAATAAGCCCCGGCTAACTTCGTGCCAGCAGCCGCGGTAATACGAAGGGGGCTAGCGTTGCTCGGAATCACTGGGCGTAAAGGGTGCGTAGGCGGGTCTTTAAGTCAGGGGTGAAATCCTGGAGCTCAACTCCAGAACTGCCTTTGATACTGAAGATCTTGAGTCCGGGAGAGGTGAGTGGAACTGCGAGTGTAGAGGTGAAATTCGTAGATATTCGCAAGAACACCAGTGGCGAAGGCGGCTCACTGGCCCGGTACTGACGCTGAGGCACGAAAGCGTGGGGAGCAAACAGGATTAGATACCCTGGTAGTCCACGCCGTAAACGATGAATGCCAGCCGTTAGTGGGTTTACTCACTAGTGGCGCAGCTAACGCTTTAAGCATTCCGCCTGGGGAGTACGGTCGCAAGATTAAAACTCAAAGGAATTGACGGGGGCCCGCACAAGCGGTGGAGCATGTGGTTTAATTCGACGCAACGCGCAGAACCTTACCAGCCCTTGACATGTCCAGGACCGGTCGCAGAGATGTGACCCTCTCTTCGGAGCCTGGAGCACAGGTGCTGCATGGCTGTCGTCAGCTCGTGTCGTGAGATGTTGGGTTAAGTCCCGCAACGAGCGCAACCCCCGTCCTTAGTTGCTACCATTTAGTTGAGCACTCTAAGGAGACTGCCGGTGATAAGCCGCGAGGAAGGTGGGGATGACGTCAAGTCCTCATGGCCCTTACGGGCTGGGCTACACACGTGCTACAATGGCGGTGACAATGGGATGCTAAGGGGCGACCCTTCGCAAATCTCAAAAAGCCGTCTCAGTTCGGATTGGGCTCTGCAACTCGAGCCCATGAAGTTGGAATCGCTAGTAATCGTGGATCAGCACGCCACGGTGAATACGTTCCCGGGCCTTGTACACACCGCCCGTCACACCATGGGAGTTGGTTTTACCTGAAGACGGTGCGCTAACCCGCAAGGGAGGCAGCCGGCCACGGTAGGGTCAGCGACTGGGGTGAAGTCGTAACAAGGTAGCCGTAGGGGAACCTGCGGCTGGATCACCTCCTTTCTAAGGATGATCCTTCAGCGAGCTCACGCTCACTATCGGATCGTTTTAGAAACATCAGTGGCCAACAGATCGCCAGATCGTTGAGCTGCATTGGCGGGATTTCGCCGTCTTCGTTTCTCTTTCTTCGCGGACGAACACGCGCTGGGCCTGCATCAAGCAGGATCCCACGGTCCCTGACGGGATAGGCGTTAGGGGCTTGTAGCTCAGTTGGTTAGAGCGCGCGCTTGATAAGCGTGAGGTCGGAAGTTCAAGTCTTCCCAGGCCCACCACTTTCATCGAGTGAGCATTCGTCTTCTGGTTACGGGGC
>NZ_JADYVS010000031.1:7500-89298 GCF_020194055.1 Bradyrhizobium sp. NBAIM03
GAGGTTCATGATGTTGTGGCCCTGGCCGGTGCCTTCCCACCAACCGGGATAGTAGTAGTACTTCGCCACCTTGACGAAGCCGAGCTTCTCGTCGTCATACGGACCGACCCACTCGGCAGCGTCGATCGTCCCTTTCTCCAGCGCGGGATAGATGTCGCCGGCCGCGATCTGTTGCGGCACGCCCCCGACCTTTGCGACAATGGTGCCGGCGAAGCCGCCAACCCGGAATTTCAGGCCCTTGAGATCATCGACGGTCTTGATCTCCTTGCGGAACCAGCCGCCCATCTGAGCCCCGGTCGAGCCGGTCGGCACGCCGATCGCGTTGTGCTCTTTCAAGAGATCATTGAGCATGTCCTGACCGCCGCCCCATATCAGCCAGGAAATGTGCTGACGCGTATTGAGGCCGAACGGCAGCGAGGTGCCGAAGGTGAATGCCGGATTCTTGCCCCAATAATAGTAGAGCGCGGTGTTGCCCATTTCGACGGTGCCGTTGGACACGGCATCGAGCACTTGCAGGCCCCCGACGATTTCGCCGGCCGCGAAGGGTTGGATCTGGAATCTGTTGTCGGTGATCTCCGCGACCCGCTTGCAGAAATACTCGCAGCCGCCGTAGAGCGTATCCAGTGATTTCGGCCAGCTCGCCGCCAGCCGCCATTTCACCTCGGGCATTGATTGTGCGACAGCCGGCGCTGCAATTGCGCTTGCGGCAAGGCCCAGTCCGCCTGCCTTCAGAAATTTACGACGTTCCATGCGTTTCCCTCCTGCGGTGTCGTGTCCTCGACGAGGGATCGCGGTCTTGACGCCGCTTCATCTTTCGCCGGTGGCCGACGTTTCTTGGTGTCCGAAATTCAATGTTCCCGGATCGCAGGCAGCATGACCAAAGGGGAACAGCAAATCAAGCTCGCTTTGGTTGTGCGCCTGCCAAGCCGATCAATGCTGCGGCGCGAACGCGGCTTCCATGGCCTTGCGCGCCTTCACCGTTTCGTTGCCCGGGTCGAATTCGACATCGCTCCAGCGTACCAACGTGCCATGGGCGACGTCGTGCTTAAGCTTGAGGCGATGTGCGAGCCCGATCGGCAGGGCCCCAGCCCTGAGGCTCGCGGCCGCCGGTATCAGCTTGCCCCATACCGTGTAGCCGCCTTCGCCGTCGAGCATCTCCCCGGCACGCAAGTTACGTTTGGCTACGGCGGCGACGTCGCCGCGAAAGCCGTAAGGCTGCCCGGTGGGCTCGCCCCGCAGCGCGGCCGACAGCACCGAGATGTTCAGCTCGAGCCCGATCAGATGGTAGGGCTTGTACATCGCGGCATAGCGTCCGCTCCCATCGGTCTTGAGGCCGTATTGCCTGAAGCAATCGGCGGCATAGTCGTTGGGCGCCTCCAGTACCACATAGACGCCCCAGCGCAGGTCGCGAAACACCGGCCGGCCGTCGCGCTCGAGCGAGGAGACGACTTCGACGACACCGGATCGCTCCAGCACACCGCCGCGCGAGCGCGGCCGCATGATGTGCGGCAGATCATCGACGCCGCACGGCGGAAACGCCAGGCCGTCCGCGGGCACGTCGAGGCCGCAGGCATTGGCGATCGCGGCCATCTCGATCGCCGATTTGGTGCCGTCGAGGAACGAGTTGAACATCTGCGGATTCATGCCGGCCGACTGCGCTTCGCCCGCGGTCAGGCCGTAATGCTGCCAGACACCGTCGGGCGTCACGTCGTGATAGGCCGGCAGGTACTTCGTGCCCTTGCCGGCGGCAATGACGTGAAATCCGGTGGCGCGGGCCCAATCGACCATCTCCGCCGTCAGCGCCGGCTGGTCGCCATAGGCGAGCGAATAGACCACGCCGGCTTTGCGCGCTTCGTCGGCGAGCAGCGGGCCCGCCAGCACGTCGGCCTCGACATTCACCATCACGATATGCTTGCCCGCCGCGATCGCGGCGCGCGCGTGGGCAATGCCGACGGCGGGATTGCCGGTCGCCTCTACCACCACGTCCATGGCGCCGCCGGCAATGGCGCGCGCGCCGTCATCGGTGAACACGGTCGCGGCGATGCGTTCGGCATCCCAGCCGACGGTCCGGCAGGCCTCGCGGGCCCGGTCGCGGTCGATGTCGACGATGATGGGCACCTCCAGCCCCGGCGTGTGCGGCACCTGTGCGAGGAACATCGAGCCGAACTTGCCGGCGCCGATCAGCGCGACACGGACGGGCTTGCCGGCGGATGCGCGGGCTTGCAGGAGGCGGAAGAGGTTCATGGGGGGTCCGAGATCGCTATGGCTGTCAGGTGACACTGTCAAACTTCGTCATTCCGGGGCGCGCGAAGCGCGAGCCCGGAATCCATTTCTCCACAAGCACTGCGGCCCGATGGATTCCGGGCTCGACGCTCCGCGTCGCCCCGGAATGACAGGTTACTCCGCCGCCTGCCGCGGTGCCCGTGCCAGCCGCAGCAGCGCGTCGTCGTCCACCGTCTTGATCGGCGTGAAATCGCGATGCGCGATGTAGTCCGGCCGGGTCGGTGTGCGGATATGGTTCGAGACCGCATTCAGCGTCAGGTACACGATCTTGCGCGGATAGGGCGTGATGTTGCCGCTGGAGCCGTGCACGAGATTGCCGTGGAACATCAGCATGCCGCCGGGCTTGCCGGTGGGCGCGACGATGCCGCCCTGCTTGACGAGGCGCGTCACCGTATCCTCGTCCAGCGTCCATAGCGGATAGGAGGTGGTGGCGAGATCGTGCGAAGCCTCGAGATCGCCGGCGTTCTGGCTGCGCGGCACCAGCATCAGGGGGCCGTTGATCGGCATCACCTCGTCGAGGAAGATCGCGATGTTCATCGCCCGCGGCTCCGGCATGCCGTCGTCGCGCTTCCAGGTGCCGTAGTCCTGGTGCCATTGCCAGACGTCGCCGGTGAAGGCCGATTTCGCGTTGATCTTGAACTGGTGCATGTAGACGGGCTCGCCGAACAATTGCTCGACCGGCTCGATCATGCGCGGATGCGCGCCGAGGATCGCGAACGCCTCGTTGTAGAGATGCGCGGCAAAGGCCGTGCGCGGCGCTCCGCTCTTCTCGCGCCAGACCTCGGGCCGGTTGGCGTCGTAGATTGCGACCGCCTCGCGCGCGAGCAGGTCGACCTCCTCCTGGGCGAACAGCTCGGGCAGGAACAGCCAGCCCTCGCGGTGGAAGAACTCCAATTGCTCCTGAGACAGTTTCATGGGTCGTCCTCCTTGGTTTTGTTTGTTTTTGTCATTCCGGGGCGCGACGAAGTCGCGAGCCCGGAATCCATTTTCCCCGCAGTCTCTGCCGCCCGATGGATTCCGGGCTCGATGCTTACGCATCGCCCCGGAATGACGGTGGCAATCGCTACGCCGCCGCCTCTTCCGTCGCCCGCAATCTCTCCTCGGTCATCCGTCCCGCCGTCTGCGCGTGCGCGAGCGCGGCGCGTTCGGCCGCTTTCGCGTTGCCGCCGAGAATGTGCGCGGCAATATCGGCATGCTCCGCCCAGGCGCTGGCGCGATAATCGAGCTCGGAGAGCACCGTCGCCATCGAGCGCCGCATGTGCGGCCATTGCGGCGCCATGGTCTCCTCGATCACAGGATTGCCGGCGAGCTGATAGATCGCGCGGTGAAAATCGACATCGAGGGTGATGAGCTCGGATAGCGTGGTGTTGCGGTCGCTGCGGCGCCCGGCGGCGAGCGCTGCCTCCAGTCGCGCGCGTCCCGCTGCGTCGCTGGCCGCGCGCTGAGCGGCAAGCCCGGCCGCCAGCGCGTCGATGGCGCCGCGCACCTCGTAGAGCTGGCGGATGCGCGCGGGATCGAGCTGCGTCACTTCAAAGCCGCGGCGGCCGCTCTCTGCGACCAGGCCCTGCCGGTGCAACAGATGCAGCGCATGCGACACCGGCTGGCGCGACACGCCGAGCCGGTCGGCGAGCTCGTTCTGCCGGATGCGCTGGCCGGGCTGAAGCGTGCGGTCGGAGATCGCCTCCAGGATCCGCGCATAGACCTGGTCGATCAGGTTCGGGAGCGGGTCGAGAGGGATCACGCCGGCAGCTCCAAGCCATCTCGGAATACGGAATTCCGTATTCGAACTTACGCTCGGCGAGGTGGAGCGTCAAGCCGTATCTCGGGCGATCCCAAGGGCTTCACGTCACCCGGGTAAGCTGTTGAATTTCCTGAGTCCGTCTACTGTGCATGGGGTTGTTTTCGCGACAACGGGTCCGGATCTGACCCATCCAGCACCTCCACCTCCATCGTGGCGATGTCGTCCGCATCGGCCACCGCCTCGATCGCCCCGATCCGCTCGCCCACGAACGTCACGCGCAGGGCAATGCGCAGCTGTCCGCCGAGGATGACGGCAGCACCCAACTCACCATCGACCAGCGCCGTGCGCGCCGTCCGGGCGCGGCCCTTGTAGAGCTGCGCGACAGCCTCGGCGCCGCGCACCTCCGCCAGCGAGCCGAGCCGCACCGCGGCCTGATCGGCGCGGAATACCACGTCGGGATCCAGCACCGCGAGTAGCCCTTCGAAATTGCCCTCGCGCGAGGCTTTAAGAAATGCATCGACGATCCTTCGCTGCTGCGTCAGATCCGTCTCGGGCACCGGTGCGCCCTGCACGCGCCGCCGGGCGCGGCTCGCCAGCTGCCGCGAGGCATCGACCGAACGGCCGACGATCGGCGCGATCTCCTCGAACGGAACGGCGAACATGTCGTGCAGCACGAAGGCGAGCCGCTCCGCGGGCTGCAGCGTTTCCAGCACGACCAGCAGTGCCGCGCCGACGGAATCGGCCATCTCCGCCTCTCGCTCGCGGGTGTCGTCGACCGGCTCGGGTACGTGCGGACCCATCGGATCCTCGCGACGCGACTTCCGGGCGCGCAGCATGTCGAGGCAGATGCGCGCCACGACCGTGGTCAGCCAGCCGCGCAAATTCGCGATGTCGGACAGGTCGTAGCGGCTGACCCGCAGCCACGCCTCCTGCACGGCATCGTCGACCTCGGCGCGGGAGCCCAGCATGCGGTAGGCGACCGCACGCAAATGGTCCCTGCTCGCCTCGAACTGTTCAGTCAGAAAATTCTCTCCAGTCATCGGTCACATTCCCTCGTCGCGATCCGTCATGCCCATGACGAAGCCAATCCGGCCGATGTGACCGGAACCTTCGAAATTCGACAGATGGAGACGCAACATGATGCACGCCCGCATGAAACACCCTGTCATGGTCCTGCCGGAGGCCATGAATGTCCTTCAGTCCCTCGGCAACCTGACAAAGCAGGGTCTGCCGGAAAGGCTCCTCGAACTGGTGCACCTGCGCGCCAGCCAGATCAATGGTTGCAGCGTGTGCGTCGATATGCACCCGAAGGTCGCCCGCAGACTGGGTGAGACCGACGAGCGCTTGTTCGCCGTATCCGCCTGGCGCGAGGCACCCTACTTCACCGACGCCGAGCGCGCCGCGCTGGCCCTGACCGAAGCCGTCACGCGCCTCGCCGATCGCGAGGATCCGGTGCCCGATGCGATCTGGAACGAAGCCGCCAAGCACTTCGACGAGCGCGAGCTCGCCACGCTGATCGTTGCGATCGCGACGATCAACGTCTGGAACCGCCTGAACGCGACGATCAAGATGCCGGTCGGCGTGTGGAAGGTGTGAGCTACTCCGTCAGGAATCTGCTCACCACCTCGCCGAACTCGAGCGGCGCCTGCTCGAACATCCAGTGGCCGGCGTTCGCGATCACTGCCGTCTCGGCGCCCGCGATGTGCGCGGCCAGCACGCGCCACATCACCGACAGGCTGCCGGTGGTGGCGCCGCCGCCGATCAGCAGCGTCGGCGTCCTGATCGCCTGCGCATCGCTGAGGGTGTAGGGCCGGCGCTGCTCGTTGATCTGGCCAAGGAAGGTGAGCGCGTTGTCGCGGAGTTGTTGCTTGGCCGCAGCCGGCACGCGCCGCCAGGAACCGTCGCCCTCGATGCCTTCGTAGAAATTCCGCACCGCGCCCTCGAGGTCGCCGCCGCGGATCATCTCGACCGATCGCGCCGTGCGGGCCGCCAGCGACGGATGCGCGGGCGTGCCTTCGGGCACAGGCAGGGATGGGTCGAGATCGCCGCCGGGCTCGGCCAGCACCAGCTTGTGCAACAGATCAGGCCGCGCCTGCGCCACGCGAAAGGCGATGTGTCCGCCGCGCGAATGGCCCATCAGGTCGACGGGGCCGGGCCTGACCTGCTCGATGAAGGCAATCGTATCGGCGACGTGCTGCGCCATCTTGTAGTCGTCGCCGACGGCGTCCCAATGCTCGGGAAAGAAGTGCCGCAGGCTGACCGCGATCACGCGATGGGATTTCGACAGCGGACCGAGCACGGAATACCAGGTGCGGAAGTCGCCGAGTGTGCCGTGCACGCAGACCAGTGGCGGGCCCTCACCGACCTCGAGATAGGCCATGTCGTAACCATCGACGCGGAAGCTTTGCATGGTCAGCTCGCCAGAAAATCCAAAACCACTTCGGAGAATTTCTGCGGCGCCTGCTCGAACATCGGATGCGTCGCGTTCGGGATGATCGCCGTCTTGGAATAGGGCACATGCGCGGCTAGCGCATGAAGCACCTTCGGCAAGAGGCCCTTTGTCCGCGCGCCCAGGATGAACAGCGTCGGCATCTTGATCGCCTCCGCATCCGCCTTCGAGAACGGCGGGCGGCTGTCGCGGACCTGGCCGATCAGCGTAAAGGCATTGTCGCGCAGGTTCTGCTTCACCATCGCGGGCAATCGCGGCCAGGTGCCTGGGCCTTCCAGCGTGTCAACGAAGACGGCGAGCCCGCCGTCGACATCGCCGGCCGCGATCTTCTCGGCCGAGGCCGTGAAGCGCGCCAGCAGCGGCGAGGGGCCGCCGACGTAGTCCGGATCAAGGCTCGCATCGAGCTCGCCCCCGGGCTCGGCCAGGATCAGCCGTCGCAAGAGATCGGGCCGCTGCTGCGCCACGCGGAAGCAGATATGCCCGCCGCGGGAATGGCCCATTAGGTCGACCGGCCCGAGATCGAGCTTGTCGATGAAGGCGATGACGTCCTCGACATGCTGGGCGATCGAATAGGTCTCACCGACGCCGTCCCAGCGCTCCGGGAAGAAGTGCCGCAGGCTGACGGCGATCACTCGGTGCCGCTGCGTCAGCGGCCCCAGCACGCAGCCCCAGACGCGGAAGTCATTCAGCGATCCATGCACGCAGACCAGAGGCGGACGGCCCCTGTCTTCGCCCACGTCGAGATAGGGCATGTCGTAACCGTTGACGTGGAGGCTCTGCATGATGGACTCGGGAGAGGATTGGAACGCCTGTGCAAGATTCCCGGAAACCGGGTGGATCGCAACTATTTCCAAGCCTAGATTTGGCACGACATCAAAGTGGGGGCCTGCAACGGAAGCAAGCCAGGAACCTAGACATGACCGACCAACATTTTGCCCTGTTCGACACAAGGATCGGCCTGTGCGCCATCGCCTGGAGCCCGCGGGGCATCAATGGCACGCAATTGCCGATGGGCGGCGAGCAGAAGATCCGCACCCGCATCAGCCAGCGTCATGCCGACGCCGTTGAGGCCGAGCCGACCGCCGAGGTGCAACAGGCGATCGATCGCATGACAAAACTGCTCGCCGGCGAGCCGGATGATCTCACCGACATTCCGCTCGACCTCGACGGCGTGCCCGAGTTCAATCGCAGCGTCTACGACATCGCCCGGGCGATTCCGCCGGGTAAGACCATCACCTATGGCGACATCGCAAAACAGCTCGGCGGCGTCCAGCTGTCTCGCGACGTCGGCCAGGCGCTCGGCCGCAACCCGTGCCCGATCGTCGTGCCCTGCCATCGCGTGCTCGCCGCGGGCAACAAGCCCGGCGGCTTCTCGGCGAATGGCGGCGTGGTCACGAAGCTGAAGATGCTGGAGATCGAAGGCGCGCTGGTGAACCACACGCCGAGCTTGTTCGATTGAAGATACCAAAGCTTGCTCGGCGTCATGGCCGGGCTTGACCCGGGCATCCACGTGTTCCTTTGCGGTACAAAGAACGTGGATGCCCGGGACAAGCCCGGGCATGACGGTGTTGAGAGCGGCCGCTCGCCCTAAGTCTTCGTCGCCGTCTTCGGCCAATACCGATCGCGCAAATGCCGCTTCACCAGCTTGCCGGTCGGCGTGCGCGGCAGCTCGGCTTCGAAATCGACCGAGCGCGGGCACTTGATGGCGGAGAGGCGGCTCTTGCAATAGGCGATCAAATCGGCTTCCAGCGCCTTGCCGGCGCGGCTCATGTCGTGGGGCTGCACCACCGCCTTGACCTCTTCGCCCATCTCCTCGTTCGGCACGCCGAACACCGCGACGTCGGCGACCTCAGGGTGGGTGATCAGCACGTCCTCGGTCTCCTGCGGATAGATGTTCACGCCGCCGGAGATGATCATGTAGGACTTGCGGTCGGTGAGATAGAGGAAGCCGTCCTTGTCGAGATAACCGACATCGCCGAGCGTCGACCATCCCTTGGCGTTGTAGGCTTTCTTCGTCTTCTCGGGGTCGTTGTGATAGGTGAAGGCGGGCGCATCGGCGAAATAGACGGTACCGATCTCGCCGACCGGCTGCTCCTCATCGTTCTCGTCGAGAATCTTGATCTTGCCGACCACGGCGCGGCCGACGCTGCCGCGGTGCTCCAGCCATTGCTGCGAGTTGCAGACGGTGACGCCGTTGCCTTCCGAGCCGGCGTAATACTCGATCAGGATCGGCCCCCACCATTCGATCATCTTGGCCTTGACGTCGATGGGGCAGGGCGCGGCGGCGTGGATCGCGCCCTTCAGGGTGGAGACGTCGTACCTCGTGCGCACCTCGTCCGGCAGCTTCAGCATGCGCACGAACATGGTCGGCACCAGCTGCGATTGCGTCACCTTGTACTTCTCGACCAGCTTCAGGAACTCTTCGGCGTCGAAATGCTCCATGATGATGGAGGTGCCGCCGAGCACGATCGCCATCATGTTGAAGCGCAGGGGTGCCGCATGATAGAGCGGCGCCGGCGACAGATAGGTGCTCTCCGCATTCATGCCGCACATGTCGGCGCAGAGCACGCGGAGGAAGGCGTTCGGCACGTCGATCCTGTTGCCTTCGAAAGCCTTCTTGATTCCCTTAGGGCGCCCGGTGGTGCCCGACGAATACAGCATGTCGTAGCCGGCGACCTCGTCGGCGATCGGCGTCGTCGGCTGCGCGGCGGCTTCCTTGTCGTAGGAGCGGAAGCCGGGCAGCGGGTCGTCCATCATGTAGAAGATCGGCTCACCGGGCGCGCCCTTGATCAGGCCCTTGATCTGGTCGGCGCATTTCGGCGTCGTGATCACGACCTTGGCGCCGCAATCGGCGATGATGTAATCGATCTCGTCCTGCTTCAGGTAGCGGCTGATCGCGGTGTAATAGAGCCCGCTGCGCTGTGCCGCCCAGCACAGCTCCATGAAGGCGAGGCGGTTCTCCATCAACAGCGCAATGTGGTCGCCGGCCTTGAGGCCAAGCGAGCGGAACAGATGCGCGCCCTGGTTCGAGAGCTCGTCGAGCTCGCGATAGGTGATCGCCTTGCCGGTCCCGGCCATCTGGTAGGCGATCTTGTCGGGCGTCGTCTTGGCGTGGATACAGGGGTGGGTCATGGCGTTTCCTCAAAACGTGAAATGGCGAGTAGCGAGTGGCGAATAGGGAAGAAGGGCAAACCGCTCTTCGCCTACTCACCATTCGCTACTCGCCACTCGCTACTCGCTTTTGTTTTTCTTACAGCCGCTCCACGATCGTCACATTGGCCATGCCGCCGCCTTCGCACATGGTCTGCAGGCCATAGCGCTTGCCCCGCTGGTGCAGCGCGTGGACCAGCGTCGTCATCAGCTTGGTGCCGGAGCCGCCGAGCGGATGGCCGAGCGCGATGGCGCCGCCGTTGACGTTGAGACGCTCCGGGTCGGCGCCGGTGGTCTTCAGCCAGGCGGTCGGCACCGAGGCGAAGGCCTCGTTGACCTCGAACAGGTCGATGTCGCCGATCTTCATGCCGGCCTTCTCCAGCGCGCGCTTGGTGGCGTGCAGGGGAGCATCGAGCATGATCACGGGATCGCCGCCCGTCATGGTCATGTGATGGATGCGGGCGAGCGGCTTGACGCCGAGCTGCTTCAGGCCCTTCTCGTTCACCACCATGACGCCGGAGGCGCCGTCGCAGATCTGGCTGGCGCTGGCCGCGGTGAGCTTGCCGTTCTCGGCGATCAGCTTGACGCCCTTGATGCCGTCGAGCGTGACATCGAAGCGAATGCCTTCGTCGATGTGGTGAGTGTCCTTGCTGCCGTCGGCGCGGGTGATGTCGAGCGGCACGATCTCCTTCTTGAAGTGACCTGCTTGCGTCGCCGCGATCGCGCGCTGATGGCTCTGGTAAGAATATTCGTCGAGCTCATCCTTGGAGAGGCCGTACTTCTCTGCCATCATCTCGGCGCCGGTGAACTGGCTGAACACGATATTCGGATACTTCTTCTCGATGCCCGGGCTCTTGTAATTGCCAAAGCCATTCTTGGCCGGAAGCTGCGACGACAGGCCCATCGGCACCCGCGTCATCGACTCCACCCCGGCCGCGATCACGACGTCCATCGCACCCGACATCACCGCCTGCGCGGCGAAGTGCAGCGCTTGCTGCGAGGAGCCGCACTGACGATCAATCGAGGTGCCTGGCACACTCTCCGGAAGCTTCGAGGCCATGATCGCGTTGCGCGCGACATTGTTGGACTGTTCGCCGACCTGCATCACGCAGCCCATGATCACGTCCTCGACCTGGGCCGGATCGACCTTGGTGCGGTCGACCAGCTCGTCCAGCACCTTCGCGGCGAGATCGGCCGGATGCCAGCCGGCGAGGCGGCCCCCCTTGCGCCCGCCGGCGGTGCGCGCAGCGGCGACGATGTAAGCCTCGGCCATGTCGGTCTCTCCCTGAATTCTTTATTGGGTGGGTTGTCGGGCGATTTAAGGGTCGGACCATCGTTTAGTCAATCGATCAATTAACTCTTGTGATGAGGCGCTGCTTGCGCTTATCTGCGCCCCGCTTCCAGCGGCCAAACAGGGATCTCCGTGGCGACCAGCGTACCGAACAGGCTCCCCAGCGGGAAAAATTCCACGGCAGAGAAATTGCTGGTGGCCGCGAGCGAGCTGATGATCGAACGCTCCTCGATCGAGATCTCGCTGTCCGATATTGCGCAGAAGTCGGGCGCCAACGCGGCCCTGGTCAAATATCACTTCGGCAACAAGGACGGCCTGCTGCTGGCGCTGCTGGCGCGGGATGCCGCGACCGAGATGACCAATCTCGAATATCTGCTGGCACAGCCGATCACGTCGACAGCGAAGCTGAAGCTGCACATCGCCGGCATCATCCGTGCCTATCACCGGTTCCCCTACATGAACCGGCTGATCCACTATCTCTTGCACGAAACCAGCGCGAGCTCTGCCGACGAAGTCTCGAAATTCTTCGTTGCCCCGCTGCTGGACTTCCACCGCCGCCTGCTGGCGGAAGGCGTCAGCCGCGGCGAATTCCGCCCGACTGATCCGGTACTGTTCTACACCAGCCTGATCGGTGCCTGCGATCACCTGTTCTTCGGCCGGCACGCGATGTCCCGCGCCACCGGCGTCGGCCCGGTCACTGACGATGTCTGCCGGCAATACATCAAGCACATGGAAACGCTGATCTGCGGCGGCATCCTCACGCAAGCCGGGGAAGCCGCTGCGGCCGGATAGTCCGGCCGACACGTGACAAGTCTAGAGAAGAAACGCTCAAGGAAAGGTACAAGCGATGCAATTAAAAGACGTAGCCGTTCTCATCACCGGCGGCGGCTCGGGCCTTGGTGCCGCGACCGCCCGCGCCATGGCCGCCAAGGGCGCCAAGATCGGCGTGATCGATCAGAGCAAGGAAAACGCCGAGAAGGTGGCCGCCGAAGTGAAGGGCGTCGCGCTGCACGCCGACGTCACCAGCGAGGAGCAGATCAAGGCAGCGATCGCCAAGGCGGAAGCCGCACACGGCGTCGCCCGCGTGCTGATGAACTGCGCCGGCATCGGCGGCTCGCAGCGCATCGTCGGCCGCGACGGTGTCTATCCGCTCGAAAAGTTCGCACGCATCATCAACGTCAATCTGATCGGCACCTTCAACTGCCTGCGGCTGTTCGCCGAGCGCCTGGTTACTGCGGAGCCGATCGGCGAAGAGCGCGGCGTCATCATCAACACGGCCTCGGTTGCCGCCTACGAAGGCCAGATCGGCCAGATCGCTTATTCGGCCTCGAAGGGTGGCGTCGTCGGCCTGACGCTGCCGGCCGCGCGCGATCTCGCCAGCCAGAAGATCCGCGTCAACACCATTGCGCCCGGCCTGTTCTTCACGCCGCTGCTGATGGGCCTGAACGAAGAGGCCCGCAAGAGCCTGGGCGCCCAGGTGCCGCATCCCTCGCGTCTCGGCGATGCCAACGAATACGGCATGCTCGCGGTGCACATCGTCGAGAACCCGATGCTGAACGGCGAGACCATCCGCCTCGACGGCGCGATCAGGATGGCGCCGAGGTAGGTGCTTTCTTCCTTCTCCCCTTGTGGGAGAAGGTGGCATAGGCGGCCTTAGGCCGCCGTTCTTAAGAACGCCGAAGCGAAGCTTCGGCTACGGCGCCGGATGAGGGTTGTCTCCACAATCTCATTTGTGGAGGCAGACCCCTCACACAAGCGATTGTGCGGCTAGCGATTTACATGCCCTCTCCCGCAAGGGGAGAGGGCGCAGCAATCGGCGCCGCGACTCGCGGCAAGTGCGAGGCACCCATGTCCCAACCGCTGCTGATCGAGCATGACGATGGCGTCGACCGGGTGACGCTCAATCGGCCCGAGCACCTCAACGCCCTCGATCCGGCGCTGATCGATGCGCTCAACGACTATTTCCAGGGCCTGCAACGCAATCGCGACACGCGCGTCGTCGTGCTCAAGGGCGCCGGCAGGAATTTTTGTGCCGGGCTCGATCTCAAAGCTGCGATGGCGCGCCGGGCCGGACAGCAGGAGCCGCCGGGCGTCACGGAGTCGCTGGATTCGCAGCGGCGCATCGCCGACATCGTGATGCTGATGCGGCGCTGTCCGCAGCCGATCCTGGCGCTGGTGCAGGGCGCGGCGGCCGGCGGCGGCTTCGCGCTGGCGCTGGCCTCCGACATCCGCATCGCGACGAGATCGGCGCGGATGAATTGCGCTTTCATCAAGCTCGGGCTCGGCGGCTGCGATATCGGCACCAGCTATTTTCTGCCGCGCCTCGTCGGCGTCTCCGTCGCATCCGAGCTGATCCTCACCGGGCGCTTCATCGGAGCGGAGCGCGCGCTCGCGGTCGGCCTCGTCTCGGAGATCGTGGACGAGGACAAGCTCGATGACGCGGCCGCGCCTTATGTCGAGGCGATGATGACGGCCTCGCCCGTGGGCCTGCGGCTATCCAAGGAATGCCTCAACATGAGCGTCGATGCCAGCTCGCTGGAAGCTGTGATCGCGATGGAGGATCGCAACCAGGTCCTGTGCAGCCGCTCGGAAGAGTTTTCGGAAGGCATCAGGGCCTTCCTTGAGAAGCGAAAGCCTGTCTATATCAGGCGCTGAACGATGAAGATCCGCAAAGGACAGTAATTCCGGGAGACGCAAAATGAGTGGAAGCGCGGCGGCAGTGATGACGAAGCCCGCCTTTCGCAAGGTGCAGTGGCTCGCGCGCGACATCGACGTCGAGCGTCGCGGCGACGGCACGGTGGTGCTGAAGTCGCGCATTCCGCTGCAGCCTCATGAGAAGCACATCCCGGCCTCGCTGGCGAAATGGGCCAAGGAAGCACCCGAGCGCATCTGGCTGGCGCAGCGCGGCGGCCCGAACCGCGAATGGCGCAAGGTGTCCTATGGCGAAGCCAAGCGCATCGTGGACGCGCTGACGCAAGGCCTGCTCAATCTCGAGCTCAAGGGCCGGCCCGTCACGATCCTCTCCGGCAATTCGATCGAGCATGCGCTGATGACGCAGGCCGCGATGCAGGCGCGCGTTCCGGCAGCGCCGGTATCGCCGGCCTACTCGTTGATGAGCCACGACCACGTCAAGCTCAAGTACCTGTTCGACCTGATCAAGCCGGCCGTACTGATGGTGCAGGACGGACCGATCTTCGAGAAGGCGCTGAAGGCGCTCGACCTCAGCGGCGTCACTGTGGTTCACGTCGCGCGGCCCTGCGAGGGCATCAAGAGCGTCAGCTTTGCCGAGCTCGCGGCAACGCGTGTCACGGCCGATGTCGAGGCCTCGATCGCGAAGATCACGCCGCAGACCGTCGGCAAGCTGCTGTTCACATCAGGCTCGACCGGCATGCCCAAAGCCGTCATCAACACGCAGGAGATGATGTGCGCCAATGCAGCGATGATGATGCAAGTGCGGCCGCGCGATCCGAACGGACCGATCTCGACCATGCTGGACTGGATGCCCTGGAACCACACCATGGGCGGCAATGCCGCGTTCCACCCGATCCTGGTCGACGGCGGCACGCTCTATATCGACGACGGAAGGCCGATGCCGGGCCAGTTCGAGGAGACCCTGCGCAATCTGCGCGAGATCTCGCCGACCTATTATGCCAACGTGCCGGCCGGCTATGCCGCGCTGGCAGCGGCCATGGAGAAGGACGACGCGCTCTGCCGTTCCTTCTTCAAGAATCTCTCGATCATGGCCTATGGCGGCGCGCGTCTGCCCGACGATCTCTACGAGCGCATGCAGGCCCTCGCAGTGAAGACCACCGGCGAGCGCATCGTGTTCTACACCGGCTGGGGTTCGACCGAGACCGCGCCGACCTCGACCGGCACCTATTGGGACACCGAGCGCGTCGGCCTGATCGGCCTGCCGTTCCCCGGCGTCGAGTTGAAGATGGTGCCGTGCGGCTCGAAATACGAGTTGCGCCTGCGCGGCGTCAATGTCACGCCCGGCTATTTCGGCCAGCCTGAGCTGACGAAGAAGATGTTCGACGAGGAAGGTTTTTATTGCATCGGCGATGCCGGCGTCTTCGTCGACGATTCCGATCCGGTGCAAGGCATCATCTTCGCCGGCCGCGTGGTGGAGGACTTCAAGCTCACCACGGGCACATTCGTACATGTCGGCTCGCTGCGGACCGATGCGATCGCGGCCGCCACGCCCGTGGTGCACGACGCGCTGGTCGCGGGGCAGGACCGTCCCTTCATCGGCCTCCTGGCCTGGCCGAACCTGCACGCCTGCCGGCAGCTGGTCGGCAATCCCGATCTCAGCTTTGCGGATGCTGTGAAGCATCCCGAGGTGATCGCTTGCTTCAGGCGCGGCCTGGAAGCCCACAACCGTGAATGCGAAGGGGCCAGCAGCCGTATCATCGCGCGCGCGATGCTGATGGTCGAGCCGCCCTCGATCGACGGCAACGAGCTCACCGACAAGGGCTACATCAACCAGCGCGCCGGCCTGGAACGCCGCGCGGCGCTGGTGGAGCGGCTCTATGCGGACAAGCCGGATCAGGATGTGATCGTGCTGAAATGAAGACGACACTCGCTCCATTCGTCATTCCCGGGCGCGCGCAGCGCGAGCCCGGAATCCATCGGGCCGCATATGCGTGGCGAAATGGATTCCGGGTTCGCCGCTGCGCGGCGCCCCGGAATGACGGCAATAAATGACAACGAATAAGAGGTAAGCCCGCCATGAACTTCGACTTCTCCGACGATCAAAAGCAGCTCCGCGACCAGGCGCGCAAGTTCCTCGCCGAGAAATGCTCGCCCAAGGCGGTGCGTGTCGTGCTCGACGGCAAGGCGCCTTACGACAAGGAGCTGTGGAAAGGCCTCGCCGAGATGGGCTTCCTCGGCGTCGCGATTCCCGAGGAGTTCGGCGGCGCCGGCGCCGGTCATCTTGAGCTGTGCGTAATCGCGGAAGAAATGGGCCGGGCCAACGCGCCGGTGCCGTTTTCCTCGACCGTGTACCTCGCCGCCGAAGCGCTGCTGATCGCCGGCAGTGACGCGCAGAAGAAGAAATGGCTGCCGGCGATTGCTTCCGGCGAGGCCATTGGCACGCTGGCGCTGTTCGAGGGCAAGGGCAACCCGTCGCCGAAGAACGTCAAGCTGACGGCCGCGAACGGCGTGCTCAACGGCGTCAAGAAGCCGGTCGCCGACGGTGCCATCGCCGATTTCGCGGTGGTTGCCGCGCGCACGGGATCGAGCGGGCGCGAGGCCGACATCTCGCTGTTCCTGGTCGATCTCAAAGCCGGCGGCGTCGACGTGAAGAGCCTCACCAATCTCGATCCGACCCGCGGGCAGGCCGAGATCACCTTCAAGGACGTCAAAGCCGAGCCGCTCGGCGCTGCGGGCGAAGGCTGGAGCATCCTCACCCAGGTGCTCGACCGCGCGGCGGTGCTGTGCGCGTTCGAGCAGGTCGGCGGCGCTGATCGCGCGTTGGAGATGGGGCGCGACTACGCGCTGGACCGGATCGCCTTCGGTCGGCAGATCGGCTCGTTCCAGGCCGTCAAGCACATGCTCGCCGACATGTACGTCTCGGCGACGCTGGCGCGCTCCAACAGCTATTACGGCGCCTGGGCGCTCTCGACCAATGCGGCCGAGTTGCCGGAAGCCGCCGCCGCCGCGCGCATCAGCGCGACGCAGGCATTCCAGCACTGCGCCAAGAACAACATCCAGGTCCACGGCGGCATGGGCTTCACCTGGGAATTCGACTGCCACATGTACTATCGCCGCGCCAACGCGATGGCGCTCGGGCTCGGCAGCCTCACTTATTGGGAAGATCAGCTGATCGACCGCATGCGAAAGAAGAACGCAGCGTAACGACAGGTGCGTAGGGTGGGTTAGCCCTGCGGATTGCGCGAAGCGCAAACCGCTCGGCGTAACCCACCACCGACCGGCAGTGCTCGACAGAATTGGTGGATTACGCCTCCGGCTAATCCACCCTACGGACAACAGAGAAGCAAGATGAACTTCGACGACACCCCGCAGGAAGCCGAATTCCGCGCCACCGCGCGCGCCTGGATCAGCGCCAACGCGCCCAAGCAATATGAGGAGGAGCTGCGCAAATCCTCGCTCGGCCGCACCGTGCTCAAGAACGCGGATATCCTGCAGGTCGCAAAAGCCTGGCAGAAGAAAAAGGCCGACGCCGGCTGGGCCTGCCTGCACTGGCCGAAGGAGTATGGCGGCCGCGGCGCATCGCCGATCGAGCGCGTGATCTGGCAGCAGGAGGAGGGGCCGTTCGGCCAGCTGTCCCGCATGTTCATCATCGGCCACGGCATGTGCGGGCCGACCATGATGGCGTTCGCGCGCGAGGAGCATAAGCGCACCTATCTGCCGCCGCTCGCCTCGGGCGAGAAGGTCTGGTGCCAGCTGTTCTCCGAACCGGCCGGCGGCTCAGATGTCGCGGGCTTGCGTACGCGTGCGGAGAAGGACGGCGACGACTGGATCATCAACGGCCAGAAGATCTGGACCTCGGGTGCACATTATTCAGACTACGGCATCCTGCTCACGCGCACTGATCCGACCGTGCCCAAGCACAAGGGCCTCACCATGTTCTTCCTGGACATGAGGAGCCCCGTCGTCGAGGTGCGGCCGATCAAGCAGGCGAGCGGTGCCTCGGATTTCAACGAGGTCTATTTCACCAATGTCCGCATCCCCGACCATCAGCGCCTCGGCGAGGTGGGTGACGGCTGGAACGTCTCGCTGACCACGCTGATGAACGAGCGCAGTGCGATCGGCGCGGCCGTCTCGACCGGTTTCCCCGAATTGTTCGAGTACTGCTCCAGCTTGATGCTCGACGACGGCCCGGCGATCGAGGATCGCGCGGTGCGATCCAAGCTGGCGAACTGGGCGGTGAAGGCAAGCGGGCTGAAATACACCAGCATGCGCGCGATCTCGGCGCTGTCGAGGGGCGAACGCCCGGGACCGGAGAACTCCATCGGCAAGCTGGTGGCGGGCTCCATGATCCAGGACGTTGCGACCTATGCGCTCGATCTGCAGGGCGCGTCCGGAATCGTCAGCGGCGAGGATGGCGAACTGGCGGGCCGTTTCCAGGCCATGCTGCTGCGTGCGCCGGGTACGCGCGTCGAGGGCGGCACCGACGAGATCATGCGCAACATCATCGCCGAGCGGGTGCTGGGCCTGCCCGGCGACATCCGCGTCGACAAGGACGTGCCGTTCAACAAGATCCCGACGAAGGGAAGAGGGTAGAGGTCCGCCATGAATTTCGACGACACCCCGCAGGAAGCCGCATTCCGCGAGACCGCGCGCAAATGGATCGAGGCCAATGCGCCGAAGGAATTGCAGGCCGAGCTGTCAAAGTCCTCGCTCGGCCGCATCCGCCTTGCCAATCGCGACATCGTCGATGTCGGCAAGGCCTGGCAGAAGAAGAAGTTCGAGGGCAATTGGGCCTGCCTGCACTGGCCGAAGGAGTATGGCGGCCGCGGCGCGACGCCGATCGAGAAGGTGATCTGGCAGCAGGAGGAGGGCGTCTACGGCAAGCTGACGCAGCCGTTCCAGATCGGCGAGGGCATGTGCGGCCCGACCGTAATGGCGTTCGGCAGCGAGGAGGCCAAGCGGCGGTACTTGCCGAAGCTCGCATCGGGCGAGGAGATCTGGTGCCAGCTGTTCTCCGAGCCGTCTGCCGGCTCCGACGTCGCAGGGCTTCGCACCCGCGCCGAGAAGAAGGGCGACAATTGGGTCGTCAACGGCCAGAAGATCTGGACCTCGGGCGCGCATTATTCCGACTATGGTCTTTTGATCGCGCGCACCGATCCGAACGTGCCCAAGCACAAGGGCCTCACCATGTTCTTCCTGGACATGAAGAGTCCCGGCGTCGAGGTGCGGCCGATCAAGCAGGCCAACGGCATGCAGGAGTTCAACGAGGTCTATTTCACCGATGTGGTGATCCCCGACAGCCAGCGGCTGGGCGCCGTCGGCGACGGCTGGAACGTCTCGCTGACCACGCTGATGAACGAGCGCATGTCGATCGGCGCGCGGCTCGCGACCGGCGTGCCCGAGATGTTCGAGTTCTGCTCGAACCTGATGCTGGAGGATGGCCTCGCCATCGACGATCCCGCCGTGCGCTCGAAGCTCGCGAGCTGGGCGGCGAAGTCGAACGGCCTGAAATACACCAGCTACCGCACGATCTCGGCGCTGTCGAAGGGCGAGCGACCGGGCCCGGAGAATTCGATCGGCAAGCTGGTCTCGGGCATGATGCTGCAGGACATCGCGACTTACGCCATGGACCTGCAGGGCGCGGCCGGTGTTCTCACCGGCAACGACGAGGAAACAGCGCAGGGTCAATTCCAGCAGATGCTGCTGTCCTCGCCCTCGATGCGCATCGCCGGCGGCACCGATGAGATCCTGCGCAACATCATCGCCGAGCGCGTGCTCGGCCTGCCGGGCGACATCCGCGTCGACAAGGACGTGCCGTACAACAAGATCCCGACCAAAGGGCGGTGATCGCGCGCCGCCCGGGTGGGCAAAGGCGCAAAGCGCCGTGCCCACCCTTGCGTGTTGCTCACTCCACCCCGATCGTCGTCAGATCCTGGAACCAGTGCTGCGCCTGCACGAACTGCTTGATCTTCGGTGACAGCGCGTGCGGGTTGGTGTCGTGGACGACCCACACCAGCGTGGCATCGTCCACGATCAGCGCATGCGCCTGCGCCAGCAATTGGTCCTGCTTGGTGCTGTCGAAAGTCTGCTTGGCCTCGTCGATCAGCGCGTCGACCTTCGGGTTCTTGTAGCCGCCCCAATTGACGCCAACCGGCGCGATCTGGCCGGAATGGAAGAAGCGGACGATGGCGTAGAGCGGATCCGAGGTGACATAGGCGATGTTGTTGGAGGTGATGCCGGCGTTCATCTCGTCGGCGGCGCCCTTGCGCCAGTGCGTATAGAGCGTCTCCAGCTCGACCACCTTGAAGTCGATCTCGATGCCGATCTCCTTGAAGCTCTGCTGCAGGAATTCGTTCATCGGCAACGACAGCATCTGGCCGGTGCCGCCTTGCGCGATGATGAAGGTGGTCTTCAGCGGCTTTGCTTTGGAATAGCCCGCTTCCTCCACCAGCTTCTTGGCGGCGGCGAGATCATATTTCAGCTCGAAGCTGGGCTTGCCGAACCACGGGCTCGACGGGTCGACCTGGCCCTTGGCGGGCTTGGCGAGGCCGTTCATCAGCCCGACGACTTCGTCGCGGTTGATCGCAAGATTCAGCGCCTTGCGCAGGCGGATGTCGGTCCAGGGCGAGCCCGGCAGCACGCTGAGGTGATAATTCCACACATGCGGCGTGACGTTGTCGACCAGCTTCATGCCCGCCGCCTTCAGCTGCGGCACGGCATCCGGGGCCGGCGTCTCGATCAGGTCGACCTGGCCGGCGAGCAGCGCATTGGTGCGCGTCAGCGCTTCCGGCATCGGCACCAGCACGATCTTGTCGGCCTTGGGAATGCGCTTCTTGTTCCAGTAGTCCGGATTTTTGACTAGCTCGGCGAGCTCGCGCGGCACCAGCTTCGTCAGCTTGAACGGGCCGGTTCCGGAGGGCTGGCTGGCGAACTTGTCCCAGTCCTTGCCGAGCTTTTCATATTGCGCCGGGCTCGAGACCAGGAACCACAGCATCTGATAGGGGAAGAAGGAATCCACCGTCTTGGTGATGATCTCCACCGTGAAGTCGTCGATCTTGGCGTAGCTGGCGACGGAGGGGAGGCGGGTCTTCACCTGCGCGCTCTGCCGCTTGTCGAATTGCGGCGCCTTGTCGTTGAGCACCTTGTCGAGATTCCAGATTACCGCATCGGCGTTGAAATCGCTGCCGTCGTGAAACTTCACGCCCCTGCGCAGGGTGAAGTGCCACTTCGTCTTGTCGGCGTCGTCCACCTTCCATTCGGTGGCGAGGCCCGGCACCAGCTTGCCGGGGCGGTCGGCGACATCCATCTCCCAGGCCACCAGCGGATCGTAGATCGTGTAGGCCGTGAACTGATAGGCGCCGGCGCCACGATCGGGCTGGCCAGTGGTGAGTGGAATATCCGCCATCGAGATGCCGTAACGCACCACCGTTTCGGCGTGCGCCGTGATTGCGGACACCGCCAATGCAAGCACGGCGAGACAGGTCGATAGACGAATACGCATGGCCCAAAGCTCCAGGGGGATCTGGGACCAAACCTGCAATCTTGATGCCAGAATAGGCAGGGGGCCGATTTCGCCCGTGCGTCATCACAAGGACTTGTCGTCGCAGGGGCAATTCGCAGAAAAAGTTTTCCCTTGGCATAGCCATTGCATACGATTGCATCAAAATTAATCATCGGAAGCCGGAAAGGGACTGAGGCGATGTTTATCAAGAACAACAACACACGGGCGGCGCTGATCGCGCTGTTGGCGCTTGGCAGCGCGGCCGCATGGCCGCGGGTAGCGGCTGCCGAAACTGTGCTGCGCATCGGCATGACTGCTGCCGATATTCCGCGCACGCTCGGCCAGCCCGATCAAGGTTTTGAGGGCAACCGCTTCACCGGCCTCACCATGTACGATGCGCTGACCAGCTGGGACCTGTCCTCTGCCGACAAGGCGAGCGTGGTGATCCCCGGCCTTGCCACCGAATGGAAGGTCGACGATGCCGACAAGACCAAATGGACCTTCAAGCTGCGCCCAGGCGTCACCTTCCATGACGGCTCGCCGTTCAATGCCGATGCGGTGGTGTGGAATGTCGAGAAAGTGCTGAAGCAGGATGCGCCGCAATTCGACGCCAGCCAGGTCGGCGTCACGGCCTCGCGCATGCCGACGCTGGCCTCCGCGAAGAAGATCGACGACATGACCGTCGAGCTCACCACCAAGGAGCCCGACAGCTTCCTGCCGATCAATCTCACCAATCTGTTCATGGCAAGCCCGGCGAAGTGGCAGTCCTTCTACGACAAGGCCGAAGGCGCCGACGCCAAGGCGAAGTCACAGGCCGCATGGACCGCCTTCGCCAGGAGCGCCTCGGGCACCGGCCCGTGGAAGATGGCGAGCTTCACCCCGCGCGAGCGGCTCGAGCTGGTCAAGAACGCGAGCTACTGGAACAAGGATCGCGTGCCCAAGGTCGACAAGATGGTGCTGCTGCCGATGCCGGAAGCCAACGCGCGCACCGCGGCACTGCTGTCCGGCCAGGTCGATTGGGTCGAGGCGCCGGCACCGGACGCGCTGCCCGAGCTCAAGCAGCGCGGCTTCAAGCTCTACTCCAACGAGCAGCCGCACGTCTGGCCGTGGCAGTTCTCGCGCGTCGAGGGCTCGCCCTGGAACGATATCCGGGTGCGCAAGGCCGCGAACCTCTGCGTCGACCGCGAAGGCCTCAGGGACGGTCTGCTCGCGGGCCTGATGGTGCCAGCGACCGGCACCTTCGAGCCCGGCCACCCCTGGCGCGGCAATCCCACCTTCCAGATCAAGTACGACAAGGCGGCTGCGCAAAAGCTGATGCAGGAGGCCGGCTACGGTCCCAACAAGAAGCTGACCGTGAAGACGCAGACGTCGGCGTCCGGCTCGGGCCAGATGCAGCCCTTGCCGATGAACGAGTATCTCCAGCAGGCGCTGGCCGAATGCTATTTCGACGTCCAGCTCGACGTCATCGAATGGAATACGCTGTTCACCAACTGGCGCCGCGGCGCCAAGGATCCCAGCGCCAACGGCTCGCACGCGACCAACGTCACCTACGCGGCGATGGACCCGTTCTTCGCGCTGGTGCGCTTCCTGCAGTCGGGCATGGCGCCGCCGGTCTCGAACAATTGGGGCTTCATCAACAACCCCAAATTCGACGAGCTGGTGAAGAAGGCGCGCCAGACCTTCGATCCCGCCGCGCGCGACGCCGCACTCGCTGAATTGCACGCAGCCTCCGTCGATGACGCCGCCTTCCTCTACGTCGCCCACGACGTCGGCCCGCGCGCCATGAGCCCGAAGGTGACAGGCGTCGTGCAACCGAAGAGCTGGTTCATCGACTTCTCGCCGGTGTCGATCGCGCAGTAGCTCTGTCGATTTGCTCGGTGCACCCTCTCCCCTTGTGGGGGAGGGTGGCTTCGCTTTAGCGAAGCCGGGTGAGGGGTCTCTCTCCGCGGATGCGGACCCTTCGATTGGAAAAGTTGCGTCCGCGGACCGAACCCCTCATCCGGCGCTTGCGCGCCACCTTCTCCCGCAAGGGGAGAAGGAAGAAAGAAGACCAGTGCTCGCCTATACCGCCAGACGCATTGTCTACGTCGTCCCGATCGTCATCAGCGTGGCGCTGGTGTGCTTCCTGCTCGTGCACATCACGCCGGGCGATCCGCTGGTCGCCGTGCTGCCGGCCGATGCGTCGCAGGAGCTCGCCGCGCAGCTGCGCGCCGCCTACGGCTTCGACCGGCCGCTGCCGGTGCAGTTCGGCCTGTGGCTGCTGCGTGCCCTTCATGGCGATCTCGGCAATTCCATCGCGACGGGGCGTCCGGTGCTGGCCGAGGTCATGCGCGCGGTCGGCAACACCGTCACGCTCGCGATTGCCGCCGCCATCATCGGCTTCACCATGGGCGTCCTGCTTGGCCTGATCGCCGGCTATTTCCGCGAGACCTGGATCGACAAGGTCGCGACCTCCTTTGCCATCGCCGGCGTCTCGGTGCCGCATTACTGGCTCGGCATGCTGCTCGTCATCATTTTCTCGGTCCAGCTGAACTGGCTGCCGGCGGTCGGCGCCGGCCCCAGCGGCTCCAACTCCTGGGCCTGGGATTGGGCGCACCTCAAATATCTCGTGCTGCCCGCGATCACGACGTCGGTGATCCCGATGGGCATCGTCACCCGCACGGTCCGCGCGCTCACTGGCGACATTCTCTCGCAGGACTTCGTCGAGGCTTTGCGTGCAAAGGGCCTGCGCGAAACCGGCGTGTTCCGCCACGTCATCAAGAATGCCGCGCCCACCGCGCTCGCGGTGATGGGGCTTCAGCTCGGCTATATGCTCGGCGGCTCGATCCTGATCGAGACCGTGTTCTCCTGGCCTGGCTCGGGCTTCCTGCTCAACTCGGCGATCTTCCAGCGCGACCTGCCGCTGCTGCAGGGCACGATCCTGATCCTGGCGCTGTTCTTCGTCTTCCTCAATCTCCTGGTCGACATCGCCCAAGCCGCGATCGACCCGCGCATCAAGCGGGGCTAGCCGATGAGCGAGCTCCCGTTGTCCGCCACCGCCGATGCCGCGCTGCAGGCCGCGCCCGCGACCAAGGCGCGCGGTTATTGGGCGACCGTCGGCCGCCGCATCATGCGCGACAAGGTCAGCATGGCCTGCGCGCTGGTGCTGCTGCTGATCTTCCTCTCCGCGATCCTCGCGCCGTGGCTCGGTCTCGAAGACCCCTACAAGGGTTCGATGATCCGGCGCCTCCGCCACATCGGCACCACAGGCTATCCGCTCGGCACCGACGAGCTCGGCCGCGACATGCTGGCCCGGCTGATCTATGGCGGGCGCCTGTCGCTGGTCATCGGCATCCTGCCCGTGATCCTGGCCTTCTGCATCGGCACCTCGCTCGGCATCATTGCCGGCTATGTCGGTGGCAAGCTCAACACCGCGATCATGCGCACGGTGGACGTGTTCTACGCCTTCCCGTCGGTGCTGCTGGCGATCGCGATCTCTGGCGCGCTCGGCGCCGGCATCCTCAACTCCATCGTGGCGCTGACCATCGTGTTCGTGCCGCAGATCACCCGCGTCGCCGAGAGCGTCACCACCGGCGTGCGCAACATGGACTTCGTCGAGGCCGCACGTGCCTCCGGCGCGGGCGCCTTCACCATCATGCGCGTCCACATCCTCGGCAACGTGCTGGGCGCGATCTTCGTCTATGCCACCAGTCTGATCTCGGTCTCGATGATCCTGGCGGCCGGTCTGTCCTTCCTCGGCCTCGGCACCAAGCCGCCGGAGCCGGAATGGGGCCTGATGCTGAACACGCTGCGCACCGCGATCTACGTTAATCCCTGGGTCGCAGCCTTGCCGGGCGCGATGATCTTCGCGGTCTCGATCTGCTTCAATCTGCTCTCGGACGGCCTGCGTAGCGCCATGGACATCAGGAACTAGGCCATGAGCGAAACCAACACCTCCGTCGAAATGCTGGAGCCGGTCGAGGACCGCGGTGGGCTCGCGCAGCCGCTGCTGCAGGTCAACGGCCTGACCAAGCATTTCCCGGTGCGCGGCGGCCTGTTCGCCGCCAAGCGCACCGTGCGTGCCGTCGACAATGTCTCCTTCTCCGTCGCCAAGGGCGAGACGGTCGGCATCGTCGGCGAGTCCGGCTGCGGCAAGTCCACGACCGCGCGGCTGCTGATGCACCTGATGCCGCGCGATGACGGCGACATCATCTATGACGGCATGACCGTCGGCCAGTCGCTAAGCTTGCGCGAGCTGCGCCGCGGCATGCAGATGGTGTTCCAGGATTCCTACGCCTCGCTCAACCCGCGCCTGACGATCGAGGAATCCGTCGCCTTCGGTCCAAAGGTCCATGGCATGGCCGATGGCGCGGCGCGCAACCTGGCGCGAGAGCTGCTCGGCAAGGTCGGCCTGCGCCCGGAAAACTTCGCCAACCGCTATCCGCACGAGATCTCCGGCGGCCAGCGCCAGCGCGTCAACATCGCCCGTGCGCTGGCGCTGTCGCCGCGGCTGGTGATCCTGGACGAAGCCGTCTCGGCGCTCGACAAATCGGTCGAGGCGCAGGTGCTCAACCTGCTCGCCGATCTCAAGCGCGAATTCGGCCTCACCTATCTCTTCATCAGTCACGACCTCAATGTCGTCCGCTACATCTCGGACCGCGTGCTGGTGATGTATCTCGGCGAGGTCGTCGAGCTCGGCCCGGTCGACCAGGTCTGGGACAGCCCGGCGCATCCCTATACCCGCGCGCTGCTCGCCGCGATGCCGTCCTCCGATCCTGATCGCCGCACCGAAACGCCGCCGATCACGGGCGACCCACCCAATCCGATCGATCCGCCCTCCGGCTGCCGTTTCCACACCCGCTGCCCGTTTGCGGAGCCGCTCTGCGCAAATGCGACACCAAAGCTCACCGCGCTGGATAATATGGGCCACGAGGCCGCGTGCTACATGGCGATACCGGGTTCAGGCCACAGCCGCGCCCCCAGGGGAGAAACCGCATGACGAGACCGACACCGAAAGAGATCAAGCCGATCGCGCATATCGCCGGCGTCCCCGTGGACGACGAGATCGCAACCCGCATCTCCAATGCCATCGGCCCCGCCTTCGAAGGCTTCGCCGCGATCGCCGGCACGCTGCCGTTCGATCTGGAGCCCGCAACTTACGTGCTCGCGCAGACGCAGAAGGTGTCCAAATGAGCTGTGAGCCCGCTCTGATGACGCTCACCGAGGTCGCGCGCGCGATCGCGATGAAGCAGGTGTCCTCGCACGAGGCGACGCGTGCGCTGCTGCAGCGCATCGCGCAGTGGCAGCCGCATCTCAACGCCTTCATGTCGATCGAGGCAGAAGCGGCATTGAAAGCGGCGGATGCCGCCGATGCCGAGCTGGCCAAGGGCAATGTCCGTGGTCCCCTGCATGGCGTGCCGCTTGCGCACAAGGACATGTACTACGATGCCGGCCACGTCTCGACCTGCGGCTCGCTGATCCGCCGCGACTTCGTGCCGAACGTCACGTCCACCGCCTTGCAGCGGCTCAAGGACGCCGGCCAGGTCCGGCTCGGCACGCTGCATCTCGCCGAGTTCGCCTATGGCCCGACCGGGCACAACGCTCATTACGGTCCGGTGCGCAATCCCTGGAACGTCGCCCATATCACCGGCGGCTCCTCATCCGGCTCCGGCTCGGCGGTGGCCGCGCGCCTGACCTATGCGGCGCTTGGCTCCGACACCGGCGGCTCGATCCGCATGCCCGCGCATTTCTGTGGCGTCACGGGACTCAAGACCACGGTGGGCCGCGTCAGCCGCGCCGGCGCAATGCCGCTGTCGCAATCGCTCGACACCGTCGGCCCGCTGGCCCGCAGCGCCGAGGATTGCGCGCTCTTGCTGGCGCTGATGGCCGGTCCCGATCCCGCCGATTCGACCTGCAGCCACGAGCCGCTCGCGGACTACGTCGCAGCCACCAAGGCTTCGCTGAGGGGTCTCAAGATCGGCGTGCCCGCCTCGTTCTATGTCGACGATCTCGACAGCGAGGTCGCGCGCGTGCTGGACGAGACCATCGCGGTGCTCAAGCGCGAGGGCGCCGACATCGTCAAAGTCGAGCTGCCGGACCAGCGGCAATTGTCCTCGGCCAGCCAGCTCGTGCTCGCCGCGGAAGCTGCCGCCTTCCACAAGCGCTGGATGATCGAGCGTCCGCAGGACTATGGCCCGCAGGTCTTGATGCGGCTTCAGAACGGCCTCGCCGTTCCCGCCATCACCTATCTCGAAGCGATGCGTTGGCGCGGGTCGGCGCTCGCGGCCCACAATGCCGCGACGGCAGGCGTCGATGCGGTGATCGCGCCGGCGTCCCCGGTGCCGGCGCCGACGATCGAGGAGAGCGACGTCGGCGGCGGCCCGAACGCGCCGGCGCTGTTGCAGCGGCTGACGCTGTTCACCCGCCCGGTGAATTTCCTGGGCTTGCCGTCACTGACCATTCCTTCGGGCTTCACCACGACCGGCCTGCCGGTCGGCATGCAGCTGATCGGCCGCTCCTTCGACGAAGCCACCCTGCTGACCATTGGCGCCGCGTTCCAGCGCATCACCGACTATCACGACCGATTGCCGAAGCTGCCGTCATGACGAACCTCGTCGAGATCTCAGGCCTCAACATCCGCTTCACCGGCGAGCGCACGGTCTATGCCGTGAACGATCTCAGTCTCTCGCTCGGCAATAGCGAGGTGCTCGGCCTGCTCGGCGAATCCGGTTCGGGCAAGAGCGTGACCTTGCGTGCCTTGATGCGGCTGTTGCCAAAGAAGCGCACGCAGATTTCGGGCACGGTCAACGTCATGGGACAGGACGTGCTGGCCATGAACGACGAGCAGCTGTCGTCGTTCCGCGGCCAGACCGTCTCGATGATCTTCCAGGAGCCGGCGCTTGCGCTCGATCCGGTCTACACGATCGGCGCGCAGATCGCCGAAAGCGTGGTGCGCCACGAAGGCAAGAGTTTTGCGGAAGGGCGCGCACGGGCGCTGGAGATGCTCGAGGTCGTGCGCATTCCCTCGGCCAAGCGCCGGCTGGATGCCTATCCGCACGAAATGTCCGGCGGCATGCGCCAGCGCGCGATGATCGCGCTTGCGCTCGCCTGCCGGCCGAAAATCCTGCTCGCGGACGAGCCGACCACGGCGCTCGATGCGACCGTGCAGATCCAGATTCTGCTCTTGCTGCGCGAGCTGCAGCGCGAGTTCGGCATGTCCGTCATCTTCGTCACCCACGACATCGGCGTCGCCATCGAGATCTGCGATCGCGTCGCGGTGATGTATGCCGGTCAGATCGTGGAGCAGGGCACCTTGCGCGACATCGTCCGCTCGCCGGTGCATCCCTATGCCAAGGGCCTGCTCGCCTCCACCATCCACGGCGCCAAGCGCGGACAGCGGCTGGAGACCATCCCCGGCACGCCGCCGTCGCTGGCCGAGAAGCCGCACAATTGCTCCTTCGCTCCCCGCTGCAAGCTCGCCGAGCCGCGCTGCCTGGAGCAATTGCCCGGGAATGTCGCGGTCGGGCCGGGTCGGGCGGCCAGATGCGTCCTGGCGGAGCCGGCCACCGTGCTGTCATAGTTTGGATGAATTGAGCCGGGCTGAGCGAGCCTCCAGCATTCACACCCCATTCATTCCGGTTCCCGTTCCATGGCGCCGTTCACGGAGAGGAACCTCACGGATGTACATTTCCAACGAAGGCCTGCTCGTCATCCTATTCGTCGGTCTCGTCGCCGGTTGGCTCGCCGGCAAGATCGTGCGGGGCGCCGGGTTCGGCCTTATCGGCGACATCGTGATCGGCATCTGCGGTGCGCTGGTGGCGAGCCTTCTGTTTCCAAAGCTCGGCATCCGCCTCGGCACCGGCTTGATCTCCCAGATTGTCTATTCTGCCATCGGAGCGGTCATCCTGCTGCTGGTGGTACGCCTGGTGCGCGGCGGGGGCCGGCTCTAGCCTCTGCATTCGGCTGAGCGGAACTTGAGCCGCGCTTTTCGCGGAAGCGGCTGAAAGCCTGCAAGAAAAAGCCGCAAGCCTGTGGAATTCCGGACTTGCGCGGAAGGCTATCGGGGGTAGATGTGGCCCATGAGGCCTCGGATTAAATTCGACCGCGTCGGACGGCCGGAAAACAGATGTTAATCCAAGGTGAGTACTCCTTGAATCGCCTTTGAAATCAGGGCTTTGCCCGTTAGCCGAAAGAGATCAGACTGATGGCAGCCATCCCTGGCGTCCGCCGTTCGGAGCTCGGTGACGCCTTGCGCGCTTGTCGCACGGCCTTCATCGGCGTCGGCCTGATGAGCTGCATGATCAACCTGCTCTATCTGACCGGGTCGATCTTCATGCTGGAGGTCTATGACCGGGTGCTGCCGAGCCGCAGCATCCCGACCTTGGTCGGCCTCATCATCCTCGCCAGCTTCCTCTACATGGCGCAGGGCGTACTGGACATGATCCGCAACCGCATCCTGGGGCGGATCGGCACCGCGCTCGACGAGGCCCTCAACAAGCGCGTGTTCGATACCATCGTGCGCCTGCCGCTGCTGGTCGGCAGCCGCAACGAGGGCCTGCAGCCGCTGCGCGATCTCGACAATGTCCGCTCCTTCCTCGGCAGCATGGGCCCGAGCGCATTCTTCGACCTGCCCTGGCTGCCGCTCTATCTCGCCATCTGCTTCGCCTTCCATGTCCTGATCGGCGTCACCGCGCTGGTCGGCGCCATCATCCTGGTCGGGCTGACGCTGGTGACCGAGTTCATGTCCCGCCAGCCGGCGAAGGAGGCGATGGGCCTCGCCGCCCAGCGCAACGATCTCGCCCAGGCCAGCCGCCGCAACGCCGAAGTGATGGTGTCGATGGGGATGGCCGGCCGGATGAACCAGCGCTGGAGCGAGGCCAACGAAAAATACCTCGCCGGCAATCAGCGGGCGAGCGACGTCGCCGGTGGTCTCGGCGCGGTCGCAAAGGTGCTGCGGATGATGCTGCAATCGGCCGTGCTCGCGGTCGGCGCCTATCTCGTCATCCACCAGGAGGCGACGGCCGGCATCATCATCGCCGGCTCGATCCTGTCCGCCCGCGCGCTCGCTCCGGTCGATCTCGCCATCGCGCATTGGAAATCCTTCGTCGCGGCGCGCCAGAGCTGGCAGCGTCTGACGCGCCTGTTGGAGCAGATGCCGGCGCAGGCGATGCCGACCCAGCTGCAGGCGCCGACCAGCCGGCTCTCGGTCGAAGGCGTCGCCATGGTGCCGCCCGGCGATCAGCGTCTCGTGGTGCAGGATGTCACCTTCGCGCTCGCCGCCGGCAACGGCCTTGGCGTGATCGGCCCGAGCGGTTCCGGCAAGTCGTCGCTGATCCGCGCGCTGGTCGGGGTCTGGCAGCCGGTGCGCGGCAAGGTGCGGCTCGACGGCGCGGCGCTCGATCAATGGACGAGCGACGCGCTCGGCCGCCATATCGGCTATCTGCCGCAGGACGTCGAATTGTTCGGCGGCACCATCGCGCAGAACATCAGCCGGTTCGATCCCGAGGCCACCTCCGAGGCGATCATCGCCGCAGCCAAGGAGGCCGGCGTGCACGAGATGATCATCAAGATGCGCGAGGGCTACAACACCCAAGTCGGCGAGCAGGGCGCCGCGCTTTCCGCAGGTCAGGCCCAGCGCGTGGCGCTGGCGCGCGCGCTCTACGGCAACCCCTTCCTGATCGTGCTCGACGAGCCCAATTCCAATCTCGACACCGAAGGCGACGAGGCGCTGACCCGCGCCGTCCGCTCGGCGCGCGAGCGCGGTGCCATCGTCGTCGTGGTGGCGCACCGCCCGATCGGCGTCGAGGCGGTCGACCAGATCCTGGTGCTGCGCGACGGCCGCATGCAGGCCTTCGGCCCCAAGGAGCAGGTGCTCGCCCAGGTGCTGCAGCCGCGCGTGACGCCGCCAGCGCCGATCAAGATCGTCAGCGAGGGCGGAGTGGCCAAACCATGAGCACGAAGCCATGAGCACGATGGCCATCGGCGGCCCCAAGGCGGCCGCGAAGACCGTACGCGACTCCATCAGGTTCCACCTGATGCTCGGCCTCGCCATCGTGCTGGTCCTGGTCGTCGGCCTCGGCGGCTGGGCCTCGACCGTCCTGATCTCGGGCGCGCTGATTGCGCCGGGCCAGATCGTGGTCGAATCCAACGTCAAGAAGGTGCAGCATCCGACCGGCGGCGTGGTCGGCGAGGTGCGCGCCCGCGACGGCGACCTGGTCAAGTCCGGCGACATCGTGGTGCGGCTCGACGACACCGTCACCAAGGCCAATCTTGCCATCGTCACCAAGAACCTCGATGCGGCGCAGGTGCGTGCGGCGCGATTGCAGGCCGAGCAGCGTGGCCTCGACCGAATCGAGTTCCCGCAAGGCCTCATCGAGCGGGCGGGCGATCCCGACGTCAAGGCGCTGCTTGCGGCCGAGACCAAGCTGTTCGAGGTCCGCGTCAATGGCCGCACCGGGCAGAAGGCGCAGCTCCGCGAACGCATCACGCAGCTCAACGAGGAGATCGCCGGTCTCAGCGCCCAGGAAAAAGCCAAGGACCAGGAGATCGCGCTGGTGCTGAACGAGCTCACCGGCGTGCGTGAGCTCTACGAGAAGCGTCTTGTGCAGATCTCGCGCCTGACCCAGCTCGAGCGCGACTCGGCCCGCCTCAACGGCGAGCGCGCGCAGTACATCGCCGCGCGCGCCCAGGCCAAGGGCAAGATCACCGAGACCGAGCTCCAGATCATCCAGATCGACAAGGACGTGGTCAGCGAGGTCTCCAAGGACCTGCGCGAAACCAACGACAAGATCGGCGAGCTGATCGAGCGCAAGGTCGCGGCCGAAGACCAGCTCCGCCGCGTCGACATCCGCGCGCCGCAGGATGGCATGGTGCTGCAATCGACGGTGCACACGATCGGCGGCGTCGTCACGGCCGGCGATACCTTGATGCTGATCGTGCCGCAGACCGACGATCTCCAGGTCGAGGCCAAGGTCAATCCGGTCGACATCGACAAGCTCCAGATCGGCCAGAAGACGCTGCTGCGACTGTCCGCGTTCAACCAGCGCACCACGCCCGAGCTCAACGGCGTCGTCAGCCGCGTCTCGCCCGACGTCACCACCGACCAGCGCACCGGCCAAGGCTACTACACCATCCGCGTCTCGATGCCGCCGGAAGAGATCGCCAGGCTCGGCGACGTCAAGATGATCCCCGGCATGCCGGTGGAAGCCTTCGTCCAGACCGGCGACCGCACGATGCTGTCCTATCTGATGAAGCCGCTTCACGACCAGCTGATGCGCGCGTTCCGCGAGAAGTGATGCGCGACAGCGCGTCGTGGTCTCGTAGGGTGGGTTAGGCGAAGCCGTAACCCACCGCTTCTCTAACCGAGGATGCGGAAGTGGTGGGTTACGCTGCGCTAACCCACCCTACAACACCGCCTTCTTTGCTATAGTTCGACTCAGGCCCAATCACCCGGCGGTCGAACCATGCAATCTCCACCCTCCATCCCCACCGCATCCTTCTCCGACGCGTCCCTCGCCGTTGCCCGCCTCGAAGAAATCTACGAGCGCAACACGAAATTCCTGCGCGACCGGTTCGAAGCCTATGTCGGCGGCGAGGCGATCACGACGCGGGTTCGCGCCTACTATCCCTTCGTCCGTCTCACCACGGCGACGCATGCGCGGCTGGATTCGCGCCTTGCTTACGGCTTCGTCGCCGGACCCGGCGTGCATGAAACCAGCGTGACGCGGCCGGATCTGTTCCGCAGCTATTTCACCGAGCAGATCGGCCTCTTGATTCAGAACCACGGCGTGCCCGTCGAGATCGGCGAGTCCGCCGAGCCGATCCCGATCCACTTCGCCTATCGGCGCGACATCAATATCGAAGCCGCCATCACCACCAGCGAGAACTCGCCCGTGACACGCTCGCTGCGCGATGCGTTCGACGTGCCCGTTCTCGCGACCATGGACGATTCGATCGCCGACGGCACTTTCGAGCTCCAGCCCGGCGCGCCGGAGCCGCTGTCCCTGTTCCGCGCCGCCCGCGTCGATTACTCGTTGCGCCGGCTTTATCACTACACCGGCACCGATCCCGAATATTTCCAGAACTTCGTGATCTTCACCAACTACCAGTTCTATGTCGATGCCTTCGCGCAAGCGTGCCAGCAGCGGCTGCAGTCCGGCGAAGCCGGGCTCGAAGCTTTCGTCGCGCCTGGCAACGTGATCACGAACAGCGGCGGCGCGATCAGCGGTACCGCGCCGGCTCGCGCACCGCAGATGCCGGCCTTCCATCTGGTCGCACCTGGCTATCGCGGCATCACGTTGATCAACATCGGCACCGGTCCGTCCAATGCACGCAACGTCACCGACCACGTCGCGGTGCTGCGGCCGCATGCCTGGCTGATGCTCGGCCATTGCGCCGGCCTGCGCAACACGCAGCGGCTCGGCGATTACGTGCTCGCGCACGGCTATGTGCGCGAGGATCACGTGCTCGATCGCGAGCTGCCGCTGTGGGTGCCGATCCCGGCGCTGGCCGAGATGCAGGTCGCGCTCGAGGAGGCGGTCGAGGACGTCACCGGGCTTGAAGGCTTCGAGCTCAAGCGCCTGATGCGCACCGGCACGGTCGCGAGCGTCGACAACCGCAATTGGGAAATTTCCGGGCCTGAGGTGATCCGCCGCCTGTCGCAATCGCGCGCGGTCGCGCTCGACATGGAATCGGCCGCGATCGCCGCCAATGGCTACCGCTTCCGCGTTCCCTACGGCACGCTGCTGTGTGTCTCCGACAAGCCGCTGCATGGCGAGATCAAGCTCGCGGGCATGGCCAGCGAGTTCTACCGCCGCCGCGTCGGCCAGCACCTCGAGATCGGCCTGAAGGCGCTGGAGCGGCTCAAGCAGCAGGAATCGGAACGGCTGCATTCGCGCAAGCTCCGCAGCTTTGCCGAAGTGGCGTTCCAGTAGGGCCGAAGCCGCACTTTGCTGCTGACAAGCGCAGCGATTTTCAGCATTGTCCGGCGCGGGGGCTCGACCGGGACGACTTGATGCCGCTCATGCGCCACAAGATCATTGGCCATGATCTGGAACGGCTGGCCTTTCGCTTCACCATGTTGAACGACGGCGAGGTCGTGCAGTGCCAGATCAGCGACGCCGCGATGGACGAGCTCGCGGGCATGCAGGGCACCGAAAGCAGCGCACGGCAGGCGCAATTCCTGTCGCTGCGCGAGACCATCGAGCGCATCGCGTCGGATCTCTACGACGAGGCACCACGATTCCCGGGCTATGTGGTGCGCATTTTCATGCGGCATTTAGGACGGTAGCTGTCGCTCCTCTTTCTCACCCCTCCAGCTTCCTCAGCAGCAACCGCAGCGCCGCCGCTGCGAACATCTGCATGTTGCCGAGCCGGTCATTGCTCCCCGTCTCCAGCGTCATCACCTCCATGGCGGGCCCTGCAACCGCCATGCAGCTATGGCCCGCCGAATCGCCGTAGCGGTTGCCGGTGGGGCCGGCGGCGCCGGTCTCGGACAGGCCCCAGTCGCTGTCGAAGCGCGTTCGCATCTGCTCGGCCAGCAATTGCGCGTAGGGCTCCGACGACGACCGAAAGCCCTTCATTCCTTCGTCCGAAATATCCATCAGCACGCGCCTGGCATCGCGCGTATAGACCACCGCGCCGCCGAGGAAATAGGCGGATGCGCCGGGCACCGCGAGCAGGCTGGCCGCGATCAGACCGCCGGCGGAGGATTCGGCAACCGCAATGGTCTGTTTGCGCGCGATCAGTTTGGCGGCGACCTGTTCCGCAATGCCGACGAGCTCTTTCATGTCGTAACCCCTCATTCCTTCGCAACCGAGCTCAGCCTTCCTAGCATATGACAGGACGCTTGGCCGAGTTGCGGGCGGCGGGCAGGCCTGCTTGAATGGCGGGGACAAGAAGAGACATGCGAGGAAACGTGAGAAGGGAGACGTGATGGCATCCCTGATCGCCGGCGGCATCGATTGCGACGTGCATCCGGCCGTGCCGCATCTGACCAGCCTGCTGCCGTACCTGAACGATTATTGGCGCGATCAGGTCACGACGCGCGGCATGGTCGACCTTATCTCGCAATCCTATCCGCAGAACTCGCCGATCACCGCGCGGCCGGACTGGCGCCCCGAGACCGGCAAGCCCGGCGAGAGTCTGGAGGCCATGCAGCGTCACGTGCTCGATGCTTTCAAGCTCGAATACGCCATCTGCAATCCGCTCTACGGCGTGCAGATGGTGTTTTCGGAAGACATGCAGGCCGCCTTCTGCCGCGCGCTGAATGATTGGCTGGCGAAGGAATGGCTCGATCGCGACTCGCGGCTGCGCGGCTCGATCGTGATCCCCACGCAAAGCGTCGAGAAAGCCGTTGCCGAGATCGAGCGCTGTGCACCGGACGAGCGCTTCGTGCAGGTGCTGATGCTGGTCATGGGCGATACGCCGCTCGGCAAGCGCGCGCTGTGGCCGATCTACGAGGCCGCGGAACGTCTGGAACTCCCGGTCGGCATCCACGCCGGTTCCGCCTATCACAATCCGCCGACCGCCGTGGGTTGGGGGTCCTATCACATCGAGGATTATGTTGGGCAGGCCCAGGCGTTCCAGACCCAGCTCACCAGCCTGATCGTCGAGGGCGTGTTCGCCAAATATCCGCGGCTGAAAATGGTGATGCTGGAGTCCGGCGTGTCCTGGATCGCGCCCTATCTCTGGCGCCTGCACAAGTTCTGGCGCGGGGTACGGATGGAGACGCCGTGGGTCGATCGCGCGCCGCTGGAGATTGTGCGCAGCAACATCCGTTTCTCGTTACAGCCATTTGATGCGCCGCCGGAACCTCAGACATTAATTCGCCTGTTTGATCATATGCAGTCCGACGAATTGGTCCTATTCTCCACGGACTATCCGCACTGGCAGTTCGACGGCCAGGACGCGCTGCCCGAAGGTCTGTCCCCCGATCTCGTGCGCAAGATCATGATCGACAATCCGCATGCAACCTATCCCCGCCTGAAATGAGCCCGCTGCCAAAGGAGGCAAGGCGATGAATATCCAGTTCCGCGAGAACCAAGAAGCCGCTTCCCCACTGAACGTCAAAACCGCAATCGCGGACTGCGACATCCATCCGGCGCGCACGACCCACACCGAGCTCTACCCCTACCTCGCCAAACGCTGGCAGCATCATCTCGAGATTTACGGCGTCCATGCCTATCAGGGCATGATGGAAGGCCCGCCCTATCCGAAGGCCCAGCCCAACGCCTCGCGCCGCGATGCCTATCCGCCTGAAGGCGGCCCGCAGGGCTCCTCGCTCGCCTTCATGCAGAAGCAATTGCTCGATCCCAACAACGTGCAGCTGGGCGTGCTCAATCCGCTCAACACCGGGCAGGGCATCCGCAATCACGAGCTCTCGGCCGCTCTGTGCTCGGCGATCAACGATTGGCAGATCGATAAATGGACCAGCAAGGATAAGCGGTTGAAGGCCTCGATCGTGGTCGGGAATGAGGACGGGCTATCGGCCGCCGCCGAGATCCGCGAGCGCGCCGGGGACAAGAATTTCGTGCAGGTGCTGCTGCTCAGCCGCAATGTCGAGCCGCTCGGCCAGCGTCGCTATTGGCCGATCTACCAGGCCGCGGAAGAAGCCGGCCTTCCCGTCGGCGTGCACGCCTTCGGCTTCGGCGGCAACCCGATCACACCCTCGGGCTGGCCGTCCTATTACGTCGAGGAGATGGTAGGGCATTCGCAGTGCCAGCAATCGGCGCTTGCGAGCCTGGTTTTGGAGGGCGTGTTCGAGCGCTTCCCGAAATTGAAGATGGTGATGATCGAGGCCGGCTTCGGCTGGGCGCCGTCACTGGCGTGGCGGCTGGACAAGGCCTGGCAGCGGCTCAGGAGCGAGGTGCCGCATGTAAAACGGCCGCCGTCGGAATATATCCGCGAGCAGGTGTGGTGGACGACGCAGCCGATGGAAGATCCTGAAAGGCGCGAGGATCTGTTCGATGTCATCAAATGGATCGGCTGGGATCGTCTCTTGTTCGCCACCGATTATCCGCATTGGGACTATGACGAGCCGTCGCGCGTGCTGCCGGCGGGAGTCAGCGAGGACAATCGCGAGGCGTTCTATCTCGGCAACGCAAAGAAGCTGTATGGGATAACCGCATGATCCGAAAAAGTGTGAAGCGGTTTTTCGGTCAGATCATGTGGAAAACATAGCATGGCGCGGCATGTGATTGCCGCGGTCGACGAGCTTCCGCCCGGCACGCGAAAATTCCTGGAGATCGACGGGCGGCCGATCGCAGTCTTCAACATCAAGGGCGAATATTTCGGCCTGATGAACCGCTGCCCGCATCAGGGCGCGGCGCTGTGTGAGGGCCCGCTGATCGGTCTCGCACAGTCGAGCAACCCCGGCGAGATCGAATACACCAAGTTAGGTGAGATCATCCGCTGCCCCTGGCACGGCTGGGAGTTCGACATCCGCACCGGCCAATCCTATTGCGACCCCCGCCGTTTCCGCGTGAAGGCCTATCCCGCCCATGTCGAGCCGGGCGCGAGCGTGGTGAAGGGACCGTATGTCGCCGAGACGATTCCGGTGAAAGTCGAGAGCGACTACGTGGTGGTCGAGCTGTAGGTCTCCGCTGTCATTCCGGGGCGGTCCGCAGGACCGAACCCGGAATCCATCGGGCAACAGATCCTGTGAGAAATGGATTCCGGGCTCGCGCTACGCGCGCCCCGGAATGACAACCGAGGGAAGCCGCTGCATTTTCACGCCTTATTCTGCGCCGCCGCGAGCACCCATTGCCGGAACGCAGCCAGCTTTGGCGCCTCGCGATGGCCGTCCGGCGCGACCAGGTAGAAGCCGGCGTCCGCCGGCAGCGCGATCTTGAAGGGGACCACGAGCCGACCCTTGGCGATGTCGTCCTGCACGTAGGAGGTCCGTCCCATGGCGACGCCGATGCCGTCGATCGCCGCCTGGATGGTCATGAAGATCATGTCGAAGGTGATGCCGGGGTGCCTTGCGATGTCGGCCGGCAGGCCCGCCGCGGTCAGCCACAGCCGCCAGTCGTCGCTGTTGGTGCTCGACGTGTGCAGCAGCGGATGGTTGCGCAGATCCTCGGGGCGGCGCAGCGGCTTGTCGCCGCGCAGCAGCGACGGGCTGCACACCGGAAACAGCTCGTCCGCCATCAGCCAGTCGGCGCGCAGGCCCGGCCATTGGCCGCGACCATAGCGGATCGCGGCATCGACATTGTCGCGCTGGAAGTCGACGAGGCTGGTCGAGGTGGTGATGCGCACATCGATGCCGGGGTGCTGCTCCTGGAAATCGGTCAGCCGCGGCAGCAGCCATTTGGCGGCGAGCGAGGCCAGCGTCGACACTGTCAGCACCTTGTCGTCGTCCTTGCGCAGGAGCCGGTCCGTGGCGAGGCGCAAATCGTTGAAGGCGGCGCGGACGCCCGGCAAATAGTCGCGCGCCTCCGGCGTCAGCGCCAGCGCGCGGTTCTGCCGGATGAACAGGCGGATGCCGAGCTCCTCCTCCAGCCTGCGGATCTGATGGCTGATCGCGGTCTGGGTCACGTTCAGCTCGCTGGCTGCGAGCGTGAAGCTGAGATGGCGCGCGGCGGCCTCGAACGCCCGCAATCCGTTTAGGGAGGGCAATCTGGCAGTCATTTGGCAGCAGGATGCATGACGTTATTTCATGCGAAAAGGTACAAATTGTCGTTTGTCGCGGCGCAGCAGAAGGCAGATATTAGCGGTCAACTTAGCTCCAGGAGCTGAAAATGTCTACATTGACCGACAATTCGATGACAAATCATCATGCACAGGGCGTCCTCTACCAGATCGGCGAGGTCCTCCACGTCTGGCACGAGCGCTACCGGACCCGGCGCGAGCTGACCCACTGGACCGCCCGCGATCTCCAGGACGTCGGGCTGTCCTGGTCCGACATTGCCTACGAGGCCGACAAACCCTTCTGGCGGGCCTGATAGGCCGCCAGGCCGGCGCCGCCTGAGCACAGGGGCGCCGGCGGTCCCCTTTTCCGCTGGGCATGTGTCATGAGCTCGCTTCGCCTCGAAGACCTCAAGCAATATTCGGACGTGCTGCGCACAAGGCACGGTGAGCGGCTCAATGTCCGCTTCGTCGAGCCGCGCGACACCGATGAGCTGCAGCACTATTTCCGCTCGCTCTCGACCCGCTCCCGCTACAACCGCTTCTTCGGCGCGATCAGCGAATTGCCGAAAGGCCTGCTGCACGATTTCCTCGAGGTCGGCGAGCGCGATCGCTTCACCATCGTGGCGACCATGATGGTCGACGGCTTCGAGACCATCGTCGCCGAAGCGCGCTATGCCTTCCATGCCGAGACCGCGACGCTCGAGTTCGGCCTCTCGGTCGATGACCGCTGGCAGGGCCACGGCATCGCCACCGCGCTGATGAAGAATCTCGAATGCCGCGCGGCCGCGCTCGGCGCCGAGCACATCTACGGCGACACGCTGCGCGCCAACGAGACCATGGTCTCGCTCGCGCGCAAATCCGGCTTCACCTTCGTCAACCACCCTGATGACTGGAAGCTGGTGCGCTTCGAAAAGGAGATCAACCTCGCTCCGCAAGACATTCCCTGCGCGAGCTGGCGCCTCGCCGCCATTTCCCGTCAGGCCGACAGCCCCTCAGCCTCGGCCTGACCTGACTGCAAGCCCGGCCTGGTCATCCAGAGCCGGGCTTTTTTTCCACTTTGCGTTCTCTCTCTCCATCGTCATTCCGGGGCGCGCGTAGCGCGAGCCCGGAATCCATTACACGCGCGTTTCGCGGTCCAATGGATTCCGGGTTCGATGCTGCGCATCGCCCCGGAATGACGGCGCTTGTGTCGGAGCTACTTCCCCGTGAACACCGCCTTGCGCTTGTCGATGAAGGCCTGCACGGCCTCCTTGTGGTCGGCGGTCGTGGTGAGGCGGACCAGCCTTTCGGCCTCGTGGTCGCGCGCGGTTTCGAAGTCGAACAGCAGGGCCTCGTCGAGATTGTCCTTCATGTAGCGCAGCGCGAGGCGCGGGCCTTCGGCGAGCGATTTGGCCAGTGCGAAGGCCTCGGTCTGCAGTTTGTCGTCGGGCACGACGCGGTTGACGAGGCCGATCGCCTCGGCGCGCGCGGCATCGACGCGGTCGCCGGTGAACATCAATTCGCGCGCCCGCGCGGTGCCGACGAGGCGGGTGAGCAGCCAGGCAATGCCGTAGTCGCCGGACAGCGCGATGCGGGCATAGCCGGTGGCAACGAAGGCCGATTGCGCGGCGATGCGGATGTCGCAGGCCATGGCGATGGCGAGCCCGGCGCCGACCGCGGGGCCGGGCAGCGCAGCGATCGTCGGCTTGCGCACAGACACCAGCGCGCCGGTGAGCAGCCGCTGCCGCTCCTGCAGGTCGGCGACCTTGTCGTCAAAGGACATGTCGAGCTTGGCCTTGTCGCGATGCGCACCCATGCCCTTGACGTTGCCGCCGGCGCAGAAGGCTTCGCCCGCGCCGGTCAGCAGCAGCGCGCCGACATCGGGATTCTCGCCGCAGCTCCGGATCATCGTGCGCAGCGCCGGCGTCAGCGCGTCCGACAGCGAATTGCGCGCCTCCGGCCGGTTCAGCGTGATCACGGCGACGCGGTCGCGGATCGTGCAGAGGAGCTCATTGGTGCCGGTATCGATGGTGGTTTCCGTGGTCATTGTTCCTCCCGGTCTCGTAGGGTGGGCAAAGCGAAGCGTGCCCACCATTATTTCTAAAGTTCGAGATCGTGGGCACGGCGCTTCGCGCCTTTGGCCACCCTACGGCAGCTTGCCCTCAAAACCTCTCCACCCAGGGCCGCAGCTCCAGCTCCCAGCTCCAGGCGCTGCGCGGCTGCTGCAGCACGTTCCAATAGCTCTGTGCGATTGCGTCGGGATCGAGCATCGAGTCCGGCTTGTCCGCCGGATCCGTCCGCGCGGCGCTCCTGATGCCGCCGTCGATGACGAAATGCGCGACATGGATGCCCTGCGGCGAGAGTTCGCGCGCCATGCTCTGGGCAAGGCCCCGCAGCGCGAACTTGCCCATCGCGAAGGGAGCGGACTGCGCATAGCCCTTGACGCTGGCGGAGGCGCCGGTGAACAGGATCGCGCCGTGCTGGTTCGGCAGCATGCGCTTGGCGGCCTGCTGCGCCACCAGGAAGCCGCCATAGGCGCTGACCGCAATCGCCTGCGCGACGTCGGCCGGCACGAGATCGACGAACGGCCCGCGCGTGCGGCCGGAGGCGTTGTAGACGACGAGGTCGGGCGTGCCGATCTCGCGCTCGACCAGACCGAACAGCCGCTCCACCTCGTCGGGCTCGGTGGCGTTGCAGGCATAGGCCTTGGCCCCGGTCTCGGTGCAGAGCGCGCCAAGCTTCTCGATCTTGCGTGCGGCGAGCGCGATGCGGATGCCCTGCGCCGCTAGCAGGCGTGCCAGCGATGCGCTGAGGCCTTCGCCGGCACCGACGATGAGGGCGATCTTGTACTTCGGGTGTTCCATGGCGTGATCTCTCGGAAGTAGGAGCCGCTGATCTATGCATGGTCCGCGCAGACAACCAGCCGGCGCGATCACAATTCCGCAGGGCGAGTTGCTCCCTCGCGGCGATCATGCCGCCCTGACATTTTGCGGCTTTATCGCTGTCCGCGACTGGAGCATGATCGACATCATCCAAAGCGGCAAGCGCAAAGAATTGCCGTCGGACGGAAACGAAGAGGACGATCATGCCCGGACCGGTTAAAGCGCAGCCAAAAGATATCGCGGCCGCACCCTCCGGCCTGCTGGCGCCCGATACGTCGGGCATGAATTTCTACCGCGCCGATCCCGCGCTCACGGACCTGCTCCGCATCCATCTCCCGGAGAATCTGTTCCGACACATCGAGCCGCATCTCGACCGGCTCGGTGAGCTCGCCGGCGGCCATCTCGACGAATGCGCGCGGCTCGCCGACCGGCACACGCCCATCCTGCACCAGCGCGACAAGTTCGGCCGCGACGTGCAATGGATCGAATATCATCCGGCCTATCGCGAGCTGGAGAACGCTGCATTCGGCGAGTTCGGCATCCACGCGCTCTCCATCCGCAAGGGTGTCATGGGCTGGCCGGACAAATACCCTGTTGTGGCCAAGCACGCCTTCACCTTCCTGTTCAACCAGACCGAATTCGGCATGGGCTGCCCGATCAACGTCACCGATGGCTGCGCCAAGCTCTTGGCGAATTTCGGCAGCGAGGCGCTCAAGGCGAAATATCTGGATGGCCTGACCTCGACCGACATGAGCAAGCTGACCCAGGGCGGCCAGTTCATGACCGAGAAGGAAGGCGGCTCCGATGTCGGCACGCTGACCACGCGAGCCGTGCAGGAAGGCGACCATTGGCGCCTCTATGGCGAGAAATGGTTCTGCTCGAATGCCGACGCCAAGGTCGTGATGCTGTTGGCGCGCCCTGAAGGCGCCGGCCCCGGTACGCGCGGCGTCGGCCTGTTCCTGATGCCGCGCTTCCTCGACGACGGTTCGCAGAACCACTACCGGATCGTGCGCCTCAAGGACAAGCTCGGCACCCGCTCGATGGCCTCTGGCGAGATCAAGCTTGAAGGCGCGATCGCCTACGCTGTCGGCAAGCTCGACCGCGGTTTCGTGCAGATGGCCGAGATGGTGAACTCCTCGCGGCTCTCCAACGGCGTCAAGTCCACCGCGCTGATGCGCCGCGCTTATCATGACGCGATGACGGTGGCGACCAACCGCGTGGTGTTCGGCCAGCGCATTATCGATCTGCCGCTGGGGCGGCGACAAATGCTGAAGATCATGCTGCCGGTGGAGCAGGGCCTGTCGATGAGCTTCCTCACTGCTGATGCCCTCGACCGTGCCGAGGCCGGCAGCCAGGATGCCGCGGCGCTGCTGCGCATTCTCACGCCGACGCTGAAGTTCCGCGCCACGCGCGATGCGCGCAAGGTTTGCGGCGATGCGCTCGAGATGCGCGGCGGCATCGGCTATATCGAGGAATTCGCCACCGCCCGCCTGTTGCGCGATGCGCATCTCGGCTCGGTCTGGGAAGGCACCGGCAACATCGTCGCGATCGATGCGCTCCGCCGCGCAGTAGGCCGCCACGGCGCGGAATCCGCGCTCGCGGCCGATCTGCACGCCCGGCTCGACGACAGTGGCTCGGTACCGCAGGCCTGGCGCGATCATCTGCGTGGCCTCACCGACCGCGCCGTCGACTTCGCACGCGAAGTTGCGGCCAAGTCCGAGAACGAAGCCGATGCGCGCCGCGCCACCAGCGCGCTCTATCACGTCGCCAGCGCGGTGGCGCTCGCCTGGGAAGCACACCGCATTCACGAGATGCGCGGCGATGCACGCCGGCTGCTGCTGTCGCGCCTCGTGATCGACCACCGCGTGACGCCGAGCGATCCGTTCCGGCTCACGGAAAATGCCGCGCAGGCGAAGATGGCCGAACTGCTGCTCGGCGATCGCGGAGCCGGCATGAGCGAGGTTGGCGAACTGGTTCTGGCAGCGTAGGCTGCGCGCTGCGATCAAACAAAAAACGCGATAGGGAGTGTTCGATGAAGGCCGCCGTCCTCTATGAAGTCAATCAGCCGCTCGTCATCGAGGACATCAGCCTGCCGAAGCCGGGACCGCGCGAGGTGCTGATCCGCACCGCCGTCGCCGGCCTCTGCCACTCCGACCTGCATTTCATGGAAGGGCTCTATCCGCATCCGCTGCCTGCGGTGCTCGGGCACGAATCCGCCGGGTTGGTTGAGCAGGTCGGCTCCGATGTGACTTATGTCAAGCCCGGCGACCATGTCGTCACATGTCTCTCCGTCTTCTGCGGCACCTGCGACAATTGCACGACCGGCCGCACCGTGCTCTGCACCGACGCGACGGTGAAGATGCTGCCGGGCGTCTCCAACCGGATGCAATGGTCGAAGCCGGAGAAGCTGCACCAGTTCCTCAATCTCTCCTCCTTCGCCGAGCAGATGCTGGTGCACGAGAATGCCATTGTGAAGATCCGCAAGGACATGCCGCTCGATCTCGCCGCGCTGATCGGCTGCGGTGTCATCACCGGCTATGGCGCGGTGGTGAACACGGCGAAGGTGACGGCCGGCGAGACCGTGGCGGTGATCGGCTGCGGCGGCGTCGGCATGGCCGCGATCAACGGCGCGCAGATCGCCGGCGCCGGCCGTATCATCGCCATCGATACCAATCCCGCAAAACTCCAGCTCGCGACCAAGCTGGGTGCGACCGACATCATCAACCCGGCCGACGGCGATGTCGTGAAGCAGGTCCGCGACCTCACCAATGGCGGCGTGCACCATTCCTTCGAGGTGCTCGGCCGCAAGGAAACGGCCGAGCAGGCCTTCGCCATGCTCGCCTCCGGCGGCACCGCCACCATCGTCGGCATGATCCCGTTCGGGCAGAAGATCGAGCTGCACGGCTTCGACTTTCTGCGCGAGCGCAAGATCCAGGGCTCCTCGATGGGCTCGAACCACTTTCGGGTCGACATGCCGCGCCTGGTCGACTTCTATTTGCGCGGCCGGCTGCATCTGGAAGACTGGATCTCGGCCAAGCTGAAGCTCTCCGAGATCAACGAGGGTTTTGCCAACATGAAGGCAGGCAAGACGCTGCGCAGCGTGATCGTGTTCGATAGCTAGCGGCCGTTACGGTGTCATCGCCCGGTCAAGCCGGGCATGACAGTTCGTAGCCCGGATGGAGCGAAGCGCAATCCGGGATCTTTGTCGCGGATCGGCTGTCCCGGATTTCGCTTCGCTCCATCCGGGCTACAGGACTTCGAAGCATCAATCATCGAACATCTTCGGCGGCACGAAGCCGCCGAACTCGCGCTCGATCAGCTCGGCGAGCTTGAGCGGCGTCCTGTCCTCGAGGAAGGGACCGACGATCTGCACACCGACAGGCAGACCGTGTTTCGACAGGCCGAGCGGAACGGCCGTTGCCGGCAGGCCTGGAAGCGTTGCGATGCCCGGCCAGGCGAGCTGGTCGGAATAGGGGTAATCCTTGCCGTCGATGCTGATCGTTCGCAGGCGTTGTTCCGGCGAATGATCGTGCGGAAAGGCCGGCGTCGGCATGATCGGGCAGATCACCGCGTCGAAGCTCTTGAACAACGCGCGCCATTGCGCGCGCAGGACGGCGCGGGTTCCTGCGTCGAGCACCCAGGCGCGGTGGCTCGCGGTGATGCCGCGCAGTCGCTCCGCGCCGAGGCTGCGATCTTCCGGCGAGAGCTGACTCGCCCGTGCCTGCGCATCCGCCAACTCGTCGGGAGGCAAGAACGCGCCGAGGAAGCCCAGCAGCATGCGCATGTAAAGCCGCGACGTCTCCGCAAAGTCCGGGAGCAGCGCGCTCTCCCCTACGACGGCGACGCCGGCCTTCGCAAGATCGGCCGCGAGCTTGTCGATCGCGGCGCGGACATCCCGGTCGCTCGGCAGCAGGGGATGGCTGTCGATCACCAGGACACGAAAATCCCGCAGCGACTGATGCCGCGCGGCTGGCAAATCGAGCTTGTAGGCGATACCGGAATCGAGCGGATCGGGCCCCGCCATAACGTCGAGCAGCAAGGACAGATCCGCCGCATTGCGCGCCATCGGCCCGATGACGGCGAGGTCGCCCTCGCGCGGAATGGCTGGAAACGGCGGCGGGGTCTCGCCGCGCGCCGCGCAGAGATTGAGGGTCGGCTTGTGCGCGAACACGCCGCAATGAAATGCCGGCACACGCAGGGAGCCGCCGATGTCCGAGCCGGTGGCGAGCGCGCAATAGCCTGCGGCGAGGGCTGCCGCCGATCCCCCGGACGAACCGCCCGGCGTGCGGCCGAGATCGTAGGGGTTGTTGGTGGTGCCGTAGATGTCGTTGTAGCTCTGCCAGTCGCCGAGGCCGACCGGCACGTTGGTCTTGCCGAGGATCACGCCGCCGGCCTGCTTGATGCGGGTCACCGCCAGCGCGTCTTCCACGGGCTTGAAGCCCTTCTGCGGCACGAATCCCCAGGTCGTCGGCAGGCCTGCGATGTTGAAGGATTCCTTGATCGTCGTGGGCAGGCCGAGCAGCGGCTTTTGCTCGCCGCGCGCCAGCGCCGCATCCGCCTCGCGCGCCGCAACGAGCGCGCGATCGAAATCGCGCACGCACACCGCGTTGGTCCTGCCGTCGTGCCGTTCGATCCGCGCAATCGCATCCTGCGTGAGCTCGACCGCCGAGACCTTCTTCGCACGCAACGCGGCCGACAGTTCGACCGCACTCTTGAAACTCCATTCCGATCCGGCCACGGCGCTTCTCCCGCTCTTGGATGATGATGCGCAGTCTGGCCGAATCTCGCAACGGCTGTTTGATGGAGATTGTGGTTCCCGGTCAAATCAGGCCATGCCGGCCCTGGCGAGGAAGTCGAGCAGCAACCTGCTCACCGCGGCCGGCTGCTCCTGCTGGACCCAATGGCCTGCGCCGTCGACGAGATGGCAGCCGAGCATCTTCGTGCACGCGCTGCGCTGCATCGTCTCGAAAGCGCCGGCCCGTTGATAGGTGCCCCAATCCTGCTTGCCCGAGATGAAGCAGGAGGGCACATCGATGCTGCGGCCGGCAAACAGCTGCATCTCGTTGTTGAGCGTGCCCGACGTGCCGTAGCGGTACCATTGCAGCCCGCCCTGAAATCCGGTGCGGCTGTATTCGGCGCTGTAATAGGCAAGTTCGCTATCCGGCAGCCATTGGTTCGCGGCGATCGCGGCCGGCGAGGGCATCTCCTTCGCGACCGTCTCGGCCATGGTCTCGTGCAAGTTCATCACGTAATAGGTCGGCAGCTTCGCCAGCTCCTGCGCCGACCATGCCTGCAGCGGATAGGGCTTGTTGTCGGTCCAGTCCGCGCTCTTGTGATGATAATAGGCGCGCAGGAAATCATGCACGCCTTGCGGTGCATGCTGCATGTCGGCATTGGCTTCGCGTGTCGAATAGTACCATTGATAGTGCTTGCGTGGCCGCGGCAGCGCGGCGAGCTCGCGATGCACGGGGTCCTCCACCGCGGGCTTTGCCGGTTTGTCGACCGTGCCGAACGGCAGCGGCGGCGGACCGCCGAACGGCGCGCTCATCATCGTCACCGAACGAAACACGTCGGGCCGGATCAAGGCGCACCAGGCTGCGACCGGGCTGCCAAAATCATGTCCGACCACATCGACCTGCCTGTAGCCGAACGCCGACACCAGGCCGAGCGCATCGCGCACGAGATTGAGAAGCGAGAACGGCGCGAGAGGGCCGTCGTACTCCGCGCTCCAGCCCGTGGTGCGTCCGTAGCCGCGCTGGTCCGGTGCGATCACGTGGTAGCCGGCCGCGCTGAGCGCCGGCATCACCTTGCGCCAGGAGAAGGCGAGCTCGGGAAAGCCGTGCAGCAAGAGGATACAGCGCCGTCCTTTGGTCTCGAATCCGGCCTCCAGCACATGCATCCGCAAGCCGTTGATGCCCTCGACGTGACGCGAGCGGATGCCGGCGGGCAGGGGGATGTCGGGGAGCGCGGTCATGGTATTCTCCACACGGGCAGTATCGTAGGGTGGGTTAGCCCCGGGGATTGCGCGAAGCGCAAGCCGCGCGGCGTAACCCACCTCTTTATTCTCCGCGGAGGCAGAAGTGGTGGGTTACGCTCGGCGTCTGCGCTTCGCGCAGCCGCAGAGCTAACCCACCCTACGACAGCCAGACTAAACCGCCACACATTCGAACGCGTTGCCCTTGCTCCTGATCTTCCCGACCGACGGCGAGGGGAAATGCGCGGTGCAGCACAGCGTGTCGGTGTCGCAATAGCGTTCCAGGAAGCTGCGGCGCGTTTTCGCGGCTTCGGCCGGATCGACGTCGAACTTGATCGACAGCTCCGGATAGAGCGTCTGCAGCGGTGAGTGGATGAGATCGCCCGAGAACACCGCATCGTCCTTGCCGCGGCCCATCGTGATGGCGATATGGCCCGGCGTATGGCCAGGTGTCGGCAGGATGCGGACGTGGTCGCCGATCTCGTGGTCGTTGCCGACGAGCTCGTGCCTGTTGGCCTCGACCACCGGCAACACGCTGTCGACGAAGGGCGGGATCTCCGTCTTCTCGTTCTGCGCGGACCAGTGATCGAATTCCTGCTTGGCGAACAAATAGCGCGCCTTGGGGAAGGTCGGCACCCAGCGGCCGTTCTCCAACCGCGTATTCCAGCCGACATGGTCGACATGCAGATGCGTGCACATCACGAAGTCGATGTCGTCGACCGAAAACCCCGCGGCGCCGAGGCCGCGCAAATAGGTGTCGTCGGTCTTCATGTTCCATTTCGGCCGCGGCCGCGGCTTGTCGTTGCCGATGCAGCTGTCGACCAGGATGGTGTGGTGCGGCGTCTTCACCACGTAGGACTGGAAGCACAGCAGCAGCACGTCCTCTTCGTCCAGCGCCTTCGCCTCGTGCATCCACGCCCGGTTCTCGGCCAGCACCTCGGCCGTCAGCCCCGGCAGCATCTCAAGCGCCGGGACGAACGAGGTCTCCTGCTCGATGACGCGATGGATGGTGAGATCGCCGACCGAGAATCTGAGGCTCATGAGAACTCCTGAACTCTATGCAGGTGGCGGCACCGAGATCTTCACTGAGGGCCGCTCCAGCATCTTCTGGTGGAAGGCGTCGAGCTTCGGATAGGCCTTGCGCCAGCCGCAATCGGCGAAGCGGAAGTCGGCATAGCCGAGCACGCAAACGAGGCCGATCTGCGAGATGTCGAACGGGCCGTTCAGCACGTCAGGCATGTTCTCGAAGCGCGCCATGCCGGTCCAGGCCCTGTTCCAGTGGTCGTCCGACCAAGCCTGCCATTGCAGGCCCTGCGGCCGCACCATCTTCTCGTAGCGGCACAGCAGCATGGAATCGAGCATGCCGTTGATCAGCGAGTGATTGGTCTTGGCTTTCCAGCGCCGCGGGCCGTAATCCGGGATCAGGCTGCCGCCGGCGATCTCGTTGAGATATTCGACGATGACATAGGAATCCAGGATCACGTCGCCGTCATTGGTGATCAGCACCGGCAGCTTCTTCAGCGGCGTGATCTTCGAATAATCCTCGTTGGCGGTGCCCGGCGTGACGCTCGCGGGCACGAGCTCGATCTTGTCGATCAGCCCGAGCTCGATCGCAGCGATGCGCACCTTGCGGGCAAAGGGCGAGGCGGGGGAGAAGGTGAGCTTCATGGAGAGTATCCCACAAATGAACGTTTTGTTTCGTCATTGCGAGGAGCGAAGCGACGAAGCAATCCAGAGTGTTGCCGCGGAGGGATTCTGGATTGCTTCGCTTCGCTCGCAATGACGGCGAGAGGGCGGAGGCTTACGCCGCCACGATCTCCTGGCGCTGCTCGCCGAGGCCTTCGATGCCGAGCGTGACGACGTCGCCGACATTGAGGAAGGTCGGCGGCTTCATGCCGAGGCCGACGCCGGGCGGCGTGCCCGTGGTGATGACGTCGCCGGGCAGCAGCGTCATGAACTGCGAGACATAGGAAATGCACTTGGCCATTGAGAAGATCATGGTCTTGGTCGAGCCGGTCTGGCGGCGCTGGCCGTTGACGTCGAGCCACATCGACAGGTTCTGCACGTCCTTGATCTCGTCCTTGGTGGCGAGCCACGGCCCGAGCGGGCCGAACGTGTCGTGCGACTTGCCCTTGGTCCATTGGCCCAGGCGCTCGATCTGGAAAGCGCGCTCGGAGACGTCGTTGCAGACGCAATAGCCGGCGACGTGGTTCAGCGCGTCGGCTTCCGAGACGTATTTGGCGCGGGTGCCGATGATGGCGGCGATCTCGACCTCCCAGTCGAGCTTGGTCGAGCCGCGCGGCTTCTCGACGGGATCATTCGGGCCCGACAGCGAGGTATTGGCCTTCATGAAGATGATCGGCTCGCTCGGAATCTCGGCGCCGGTCTCCTTGGCATGGTCGGAATAGTTGAGGCCGATCGCGACGAATTTCGAGATACCGGTGACGGGGGCGCCGAACCGGGGCTTGCCGGAGACGGCGGGCAGCGAGGCGGGATCGAGCGCGGCCAGCTTCTTCAGGGATTCAGGCGAATAGGCCTCTCCGGTGAGGTCCTTCAGATGCGCCGACAGGTCGCGCAACTGGCCGGATCTGTCGATCAGGCCGGGCTTTTCCGCACCCTTCTCGCCATAACGAACAAGCTTCATTCTCGTTTCTCCCTGGGAATGGACCGATCGGTTAACTGCTTCATGGAACAGGGCGGCGGGAAATTCAACCGCCCAAAACGGGCATCACCCCAGCGCCACGAACCTGAATGCGTCGCCGTCTCGCTTGATATGTCCGGCGGAATAATGACCGCCGATCACCAGTGTGGGTGTGTCGGCAAAGCGCGAGAACACCGCATGCCGGCTTGCCGCCGAACGCGCGGGATCAGTATCCACAGTCGAGCACCAGTCGAGATGGGCCATCTGGCAGGGATGATGGGCAACGTCGCCGGTCAGAAGCGCCTGCTCGCCGTCGGACTCGATCAGGACGCTCATGTGCCCCGGGCTGTGACCGGGAGTTGGGATCATTTTGATCTCCTCGCAAAGCCGATGGTCACTCGGAACCAGATCGGCCTGGCCGGCATCGACCACTGGCTTCACGGAGTCGTTGAACACCGCGACCTTGTCCGGCTCGGCCGTGTAATCACGCCAATGATCATATTCGGTCCTGCCGAAAACATAGCGCGCCTTCGGGAACGTCGGCACCCATCGGCCGTCAACCAGCCGCGTATTCCAGCCGACATGGTCGACGTGAAGATGCGTGCACAGCACGGTGTCGATGCTGTCAGGCGGAAACCCCGCCGCGGTCATGGTCTCCAAGAACGGCGTGCTGCGGTTGTTCCAGGTGGGGACGCCGCGGCCTTGCTTGTCGTTGCCGAGGCCGGTGTCCACCACGATCCGGCGCGTCGGCGTCTCCACCACCAGCGAGTGGATCGACATTTTCAGCCGGCCTTCGTCGGTGGCGAAATGCGGGATCAGCCAGGGCAGCTTCTGGATCTCGTCATGGGTGGCTGCCGGCAGGATGAAGCGGGTCGAGCCGACCGTCTCCATTTCGACGAATTTCGTGATCCTGACCTTGCCGACCTTCCACTGCATCCGCCGCCTCCCATTTTCTTGCTCTTGCGCTGGAACATGCACGTTTTCTGCCATCGGGCGCAATGGATCATCTGAGGTGATGTGGCGTTATCGCGGGGAACTGGATGCTAGCCGAAGAGGACGCCATGCCAGAGCTTGCGATTTCCGCGGAAAAGGTCGCCTTTATCATCGAGAAGGCGCGCGAATTCGACGTCAAGGAGGGGGCTTCTGATCCGGACTCCGGCTCGAACGCGGCCGACGACGATATGATGGACGTCCTCGACGACGATGGCTCCGATCCTGTCGTCCAGGAGCTCGGAAGCTTCATGATCGCCTTGAACGAGGACGAGCAGCTCGATCTCGTCGCGCTGACCTGGCTCGGACGCGGCGATGGCACGATCGATGACTGGGACGATCTGCGCGCCCGCGCGTCGGAGGCGCGCCGTGAATATGGCAGCCCACGCCGCGAAACGGTGCACTATCTGCTCGGCGAGCCCATGCTGGGCGATCTGCTCGCGAACGGGCTCGACGAATTCGGCATCGACTGGACCGATGAGCGCACCACCGCCGATTCCTCCGCTCCGAGCCAGCAGGATGAGGACGAGCCGACCAAGCAGCGGTGATGATTTTACCTCGCCCCGCTTGCGGGGAGAGGTGGGCGCGAAGCGCCGGGTGAGGGGGAGTCTCCGCGAGTCCGACTGTCACCGTGCTTGCGGAGAGAGCCCCTCACCCCAACCCTCTCCCCCGTAAGAACGGGGCGAGGGAGTACATCTGCAAACGCGACTACAGCGTCCCCGGGAACGCACCACCATCCAGCAGAATGTTCTGTCCGGTGATGAAGCCGGCCTTGGCGCCGCACAGGAAGGCGCAGGCATAGCCGAATTCGTCGGGCTGACCGAAGCGCCCCGCGGGGTTGAGCTTGGCGCGCTCGGCCAGGATCTGCTGCGGTGTGACACCGCGCTTGTCGGCTTCGCCCTTCGCGGTGCTGGTCAGGCGATCGGTCTCGAACGGGCCCGGCAGCAAGCCGTTGATGGTGACGTTGTTGATGACGGTCTTGCGCGACAGGCCGGCGATGAAGCCGGTGAGGCCGGCGCGGGCTCCGTTGGAGAGGCCCAGGATATCGATCGGCGCCTTCACCGCGGCCGAGGTGATGTTGACGATGCGGCCGAACTTGCGCGCCATCATGCCGTCGACGGTCGCCTTGATCAGCTCGATCGGGGTCAGCATGTTGGCGTCGATCGCCTTGATCCAGTCGTCTCGGGTCCAGTTGCGGAAATCGCCGGGCGGCGGGCCGCCGGCATTGTTGATCAGGATGTCGGGCTCGGGGCAGGCCTTCAGCACCGCCTCCCGGCCCGCCGGCGTCGTGATGTCGCCGACGATCTCGGTGACCGTCACGTCGGGATAGGCCTTGCGGATCTCGTCGGCGGTCTTCTTCAGCGCATCAGCGCCGCGCGCGGTCAGCGTGACGTCAACGCCGGCCTCCGCCAGCGAGAAGGCGCAGGCGCGCCCGAGGCCCTTGCTGGATGCACAGACGATGGCGCGGCGACCTTTGATCCCAAGATCCACTGTTTCACTCCCGTAAATGTCAGGCAGGTTTTGGACGGCGGCTACATTAGCCAACTGTGATGCCGCTGATAAGGGATCGGCCCGCACCAAAATGCATGGCGTGCGCTGCGGCGATGCAAATGCGCGGGCATGATCTGGACTAGATCCGCCGCTCCTGCTTGAGGCGGTCGATTGCGGCGGCAGCCTCCGGCGGCAGCGACTTGAAGCCCATCTGGCCCGCGGTCGAGAACAGCGGCCGCAGATGCGAGCCGGCGAGGAAGGGCGGCTGGCGGTTCGTCGGCACGATCTGATCAAACACCAGCACCAAGGTAGTGGCGACGAGGCCCACCCTGACGGCGCCGAGCGCCGCGCCGCCGAGCCGGTCGCCGATGCCGGCCTCGCCGATCGTGTCGTTCAGCGCGATGCGGCCGATATGGCCGAACAGCATGCCGACGACCACGAAGATGGCGAAGAACCAGATCCAGTTCTGCAGCAGCGGCGAGTTCGGATTGCCGGCGATCTGCGGTGCGATCAGCGGCATCAGCGCCACCGCGATCGGGGCGGCGAGCAGATAGGCGAGGATGGTCATGGCGCTGCTTAGCAGCCCGGTCCTGAACCCCAAGCCGACCGCGACTGCCAGCGCGGCATAGACGGCGAGATCGAAACTGTTCATGCGCGAAAGCCCTGCCTCGACGGAACGAATGAACGCCGAGCCGATCATTCCGGTTTCAGATCGCTAAAATCGTCTGTATTGGTGGCTCCAAAGCTTAAAGGAACCGTCCAAGGAACGCGTCATGTCAGACCTATTCGACGTCAGTAAAGAAACCATCCTCGTCACGGGTGCGAGCCAGGGGCTCGGCCGGCAATTTGCCCGGGTGCTGGCGGCGCATGGTGCGGCCGTGGCGCTCGCTGCGCGGCAGACCGACAAATTGAAGGGCCTGGAAGAGGAGATCCGCGGCAAGGGTGGTCGCGCCGCTGCGGTCGCGCTCGACGTCACCGACACTGCCTCGATCGCCAAGGCGGTCGATGCCGCTGAGGCCGCGCTGGGCCCCGTCACCGTGCTGATCAACAATGCCGGCATCGCCATCGAGAAGCTCGCGACCGAGCAGACCGAGGCGGATTGGGACGCCGTGATCGGTGCCAATCTCAAAGGCGCCTATTTCCTCGCAACCGAAGTGGCGCGGCGCATGATCGCGCGCAAGCAGCCGGGCAACATCGTCAACATCGCCTCCGTGCTCGGCACCGGCGTCTTGAAGGCGCTCTCGCCTTACGCGATCTCCAAGGCCGGCATCATCCAGGCGACGAAAGCGATGGCGCTCGAGCTCGCTAGCCAGAACATCCGCATCAACGCGCTTGCGCCCGGCTATATCGATACCGAGATGAACCACGCCTTCTGGTCGACGCCGGCAGGCGAGCGCCTCGCCAAGCGCATCCCGCAACGCCGCGTCGGCGCCGAGTCCGATCTCGACGGCGCGATTCTGCTGCTGGCGTCGAATGCGTCGCGCTACATGACGGGCAGCGTCGTGACCGTAGACGGCGGGTTCCTGCTGAATTGAGCCCAACTGTCGTCCCGGATCGGCGCTTACGCTTGTCCGGGACGACAGCGGCATATGAGGCGACACCGTCGCCTAGCTCGCCCGCATCTCCCCCCGGATCATATCCGCCGCCTTCTCCCCGATCATGATGGTCGGCGCATTGGTGTTGCCGCCGACCAGCGTCGGCATGATCGAGGCGTCGACGACGCGCAATCCTCCGATGCCATGCACCTTCAACGCCGGATCGACCACGGCCATCGCGTCGGTGCCCATCTTACAGGTGCCGACGGGGTGATAGACGGTGTCGACACGCGCGCGCAGAATGGCGCGGATGTCCTCGTCCGTCTTCACGTCGGATGTGAACATGTCCTTCTTCTGCAGCGCCCGCATCGCAGGCGTCTCCATCAGTCGCCGCGTCGTCTTGAAGCCGGCGACCATCGCCTCGAGATCCTCCGCCTCGCCCAGAAAGTTCGGGTCGATCATCGGCGTTGCGAGCGGATCGGCGCTTTTCAGCCAAATGCTGCCGCGGCTCTTCGGCCTGAGCAGACAGAAATGGCATGAGAAGCCCGCCTCCTTGTGCTTCTTGCGGCCGTGGTCGTCGAGCATCGCGATGACGAAGTGGAGCTGGATATCAGGTACGTCGAGATCAGGCCGGGTTTTCAGGAAGCCGCCGCACTCGGCGAAATTGGTGGTCATCACGCCGCGCCGCTCGCGGCGATATCGCTGGATACCGCGCAGCAGGGATGGCAACCGACTGATCGAGGCGTGAACGAAGTGCGGATAGTCGGAGGCGTAGACGAACACGAAGTCCGGATGGTCCTGCAGATTGCGCCCGACGCCCGGCAGGTGATGCACGACGTCGATGCCGTGGGCGGCAAGCGCATCGCCATCGCCAATGCCCGACAGCATCAATAGCTGCGGCGACTGGAAGGCGCCGGCGGCGAGGATCACCTCGCGGCGGGCGCGCAGCTGCCTTGTCTGCCCGCCCTGCACATATTCGATGCCGACGGCGCGCCCTGCTTCGAACAGGATCTTCGTTGCCTGCGCTCCCGTCTCGACCCGCAGATTCGGCCGCTTGCCGAGGTGAGGAGCCACATAAGCCCGCGCCGCGCTCCAGCGCTCGCCGCCCCGCTGGGTCACCTGGTAGCTGCCGAGCCCTTCATGGTCCTCGGCATTGAAGTCCTCGCGGATCCGGAACTGCGCCTCGCGTGCGGCCTGATGGAAGACGTCGTGAATCGGATTGTCCGAGCGCAGCCGGTTGACATGCAGCGGTCCGCCCTTGCCGTGATATTCGCCGTCGAAATCGGCGTTGTCCTCCGAGCGCTTGAAGTAGGGCAGCACGTCCGCATATGACCAGCCGGCATTGCCGAGCGCGGCCCAATGGTCGTAATCCCATTTGTGGCCGCGGATATAGACCATGGCGTTGATCGCCGAGGACCCGCCGAGGCCCTTGCCGCGCGGCTGATAGCCGATGCGGCCGTTCAATCCCTTCTGCGGCACGGTATCGAAGGCCCAGTTGGCCGCGGCATAGGGCAACGCGAGCCCGAATGGCGTCGTGATCCGCCAGGTGTCGTTGCGTCCCCCTGCATCGAGCAGCGCGACGGATGTGCCCGCATCCTCCGACAGCCGCCCCGCAATTGTGCAGCCGCCCGAGCCCGCGCCCACGACGACGAAGTCGAATGTGTCGGTCAATGTTGTTTCCCCCCCGTTTACCGTCATTCTGGGGCGCGCGAAGCGCGAACCCGGAATCTCGAGGTTCGCTTCGCCTCCCGGAACGGCACCCCGGCGTTTTCGGCCTTAATCTTGTTGCCGCAGGCTGGCCGTTTGTGGAACTTCTGGCAAGAGCGCGCGGAACGGCGCGGAAACTCGTCCATTCCCCTGTCATAAAGTCGAAAAAAACGTTCCCGCAGCCCTTTCCAAAGGCAGCCCGCCTTGATACATACCCCCCGCACCCGACGGGCATTGCCCCTCGGGTCGCCTTCCAAGGAAGCCTTTGGGACGGAAGTGGAAAGCCAGCGCGACCAGCGCCGGCCTCAACCGACCGTCCCCAGGATTTAACCGAAGGCGCGCAAAGGTTTAACGCGGGGTGGAGCAGCCCGGTAGCTCGTCAGGCTCATAACCTGAAGGTCATAGGTTCAAATCCTATCCCCGCAACCAAATTCGGATTGACCGGATCCGAGACGACAACGGCCCGCTTGATGCGGGCCGTTTTTTGTTTGGCGATGGGATCGCCGCGCTACCTCGCCGCGGTCTGCCAGGCGAGTAGCCGCTGCTCGACCAGTGACATCGCAATCGACGTCAAATATCCGGTCGCGCCGAGCAGGATGACGCCGGCGAAGAGGTCGGCGGACCGGAACGCGCGTGCCGAGAGCAGCACCCAGTGACCAAGGCCGTCGAGGCCGGCCAGGATCTCGCAGACCACCGAGAGGATCAGCGCGACGGTCAGGCTGAGCCGCATGCCCGCGAGGATATCCGGCAATGCCGAGGGCAGGGCGATCTTGGCGATGATTGCGGTGCGCGACATCTGCAGCGAGCGGGCGACCTCATAGAGCCGCGGCTCGACTGCGGCAAAGCCGTGAACGGTTGCGAGCATGATCGGCCAGATCGCGCCGAAGGCGATCACGAACAGCGCCATGCCTTGCGTCAGCCCGAGCATCGCGATTGCGACCGGGATGATCGCCGAGACCGGCAGGGGCCGCAAAAATTCCAGCGACGGCGCGACATAGGCGCGCATCATCCGGGACGAACCGATCAGCGCGCCAAGCGCAATGCCGGCGATCGAGGCGGCGAACCAGCCATAGGCCATGTGCTCCAGCGTGCCGATGAGCTTGCCCGCGAGATCGCCGCTGGAAAAGCCGCGCACCAAAGCGGCCCAGGCGCGGTCCGGACCGGGCAGGAACACCGGCGACACTAGCTTCAGATTGGCGACGAGTTGCCACGCCGCGATGAAGCCGGCTGCGACGAGGGCGCTTGCGACACGCCAGAGGATCGCGGTGCGCTTCATGGATTGTCTCCGGCGAGCGCGGCGCGGCCGAACAGACGGCGCTGGGCGGCGATCAACAGCATGTTCAGCGCGTAGCCGATCGCGCCGATCCAGACGAGATAGGCGAGCATCAGGTCGGCGCGCAGGGCCTGCTGTGCCAGCATGATGCCGGCACCCAAGCCGATCGGGTTGATGGCGATCTCGACGGTGACCGCGACGATCAGGGCGATCCCGGCCGACAGGCGGAAGGCGACAAAGATCCGCGGCAGTGCGGCCGGGATCACGATCTTCGCGATCCGTTGCGGCGCGCTCAGCCGCAAGGCCCGCGACACTTCCATCAATCGCGGCTCGATGCTGCGCACCGCGCTGCGCGTCATGATCAGCATCGGCCAGACGCAGGCGAACGCCACGATCACGATCTCCATGCGGTAGCCGAAGCCGAGCGCGATCAACGCAATCGGCAGCAGCGCGATCGAGGGAATCGGGCGGATCGCCTCGACCGTCACCTCCATCAGCCGGTCGAGCGGACGCGAAATGCCGAAGGCGATGCCGAGCGCAAGCCCGATGGCGCTGCCGATGGAAAGACCCGCGAAGGCAGCGAACAGCGTGTCGCGGGTCGCGATCGGGATCGAGAGATCGGCGAGCGCCGTGGCCAGCGCCGCGAGGATTGCGCTCGGCGGCGCCAGGCTGTCGCTTTGCAGATGGGTGAGGCGCGCCCAGAGCTCAAACGCCAGCACCAGCGCCAGCGGCAGCAGCAAGGGCTTGGTGCGATCGAGGCTCAATGCTCGGTCGCCTTGATGAAGTCGAACAATTGCCGGCGCAGCCGCAGGAATTCCGGATGCTCGCGGGTGGCGAGCTGGTCGCGCGGACGCGGCAGGTCGACGTCGAGCTCGATCCCGATCCGGCCGGGATGCGGCAAGAGGCCGATGACGCGGTCGCCGAGATAGATCGCCTCGTCGAGATCGTGGGTCACGAAGATCACGGTGGTCTCGCTCGCCTGCGTCAGCGACAGGACCTCGTCCTGCAAGCCCTGCCGCGTCATCGCATCCAGCGCGCCGAACGGCTCGTCCATCAAAAGCGTGGTCGGCTCCTGCGCAAGGCAGCGCGCAATCTGCAGGCGCTGCTGCATGCCCCCTGACATTTCCGTCGGATATTTGTCGGCATGACCGGGCAACCCGACCTTGCGCAGCAGCGCCTCGATGCGCGCGCCGCGTTCGCGCGCCGGCACACGCGAGGCTTCCAGCGCCAGCGAGATGTTTCCGGCCGCGGTCCGCCACGGCAACAGCGCCTTGCCGTAATCCTGGAACACGATCGCGACCTCACGCCGCGGCTCGGTGATCGGCTCGCCGTCGAACGTCACCGCGCCGCTCGTGGGGCGATAGAGACCTGCGGCGAGCCGCAGCGCCGTGGTCTTGCCGCAGCCGGAGGCGCCGACGATGCAGAGGAATTCGCCCGGCCGCACCTGAAGATCGAGATTCTCGATGATGGTCTTGCCGCCGAGCCGCAGCGTCGCGGCATTGAACGCGATCAGCGGTTTCTGCCGCCGCGCGGCGCGCGCCTCAATGAGCCTTGCAACGACGCTCATGATTGTTCCCCGCCCGCCTGCGGATAGACGAAATCGATGGTCGAGTGCAGATGCGCCGCCAGCATTTTTTGCGCGGCGGCCACGTCGCGGGCGAGCACGTGGTCGGCGAGCATCTGGTGACTGCGGATGAATCTCTCGCTGCTGTCGATGGCGCCCATCATCACGCGGCGATAGCGGTAGGCCTGGTCGTAGAGGTCGGAGTGGGCGGCCAGCATGCGCCGCGAGCCGCAGGCGGCGAGCAGCGCGGTGTGGAAGCCCTTGTGCAGCCGGTCGAACTCCGCCGCGCCCTCGCGGAATTCGTTGCCGGTGCGTTCGATGTGTCGGCGCATCTGGTGCAGCGCGCTGATGATGCCGGCCTCCCAGGCGGCATCGCCGTGGAGGATGGCGAGCCTGACAGCCTCGATCTCGACCGCGGTCCGCATGCAGGTGATGTCGGCGAGATCCTCGCGGCTGACCTCGGCGACCCGAAAGCCGCGCTGGCCGATGCCCACGATCAGGCCGCGCGACATCAGCCGCGACAGGCCTTCACGCAGCGGCGTGGCGCCGATCTCGTAGCGCTGCACGAGGTCGACGATGCCGAGCCGCGATCCCGGCGCGAGATCTCCTGCCAGGATGTCCTGCTCGATGAGGTTTGCGGCACGTTCGCTCAAGGTGCCGGCTTCCGTCGGCAGGCGTTCGAGAGTGCGCTCGGGAGCTGGCATCGTCGATATCCCTTAGTTCAGCACCAGTTTCGCGGTGTCGAGCTTTGATTGCAGCATCTTCTGCGACGACATCACCTCGATCCACCAGCTGAGGTTTTGCGGCTTGAGGTTCGGCTCGGACTGGTTCGGCGGCGTTGCCTTGACTAGCTCTATCGGCTGCTTGGTGAACTTGGCGATCGAGGCCGAGGCCTTCTCGCGGTCGCTGTTGACGATCGCGGCGGCCTCCGCGATGGCCTCGCGGAATTTCTTCACGGTTGCGGCATTCTTCTCCGCCCAGTCGCGCGAGGCGGCATAGAAGATGATCGGATCGGTACGGCCGAGCTCGGCGCCGTACCGCGCGCCGACCGAGCCGAGCCCCGCATTGCTCATGCGCGTGACGAACGGCTCGGCCGTGAGCACGGCATCGACGCCGCCTGACTTGATGATGTCGGCCATGGTCGGGAAGGTGACTTCGACGAAATTGACGCTTCGGGGATCGACGCCTTTTTCGACCAGCCATTTCACGAAGAGCACGTGCAGGAAGGCGTTCAGGCCGGGCGCGCCGACTTTCTTGCCGATGAAGTCCTTGGGATCCTTGATGGTGATGCCGTTGCGGACGAAGGCCGCGATCGCGGTGTTGGAGGTCGGGTTCATGACCGAGGCGCCGGCGATCGCGACCAGGTCGAGGCCGCCGTCGACGGCCTGGAGGAAGACGGTGGAGGTGGGGCCGCCGACCTGAATCGAGTTCGACAGGATCGCCGCCGGGATGTTGGAGTTGATCGCGATCGGCGTCATCTCGACTTGCAGCCCGTGCTTTTTGAAGATGCCTTCGTCGACCGCGACCATGGCCGAGGCGCAGTCGGAGGTCGCGGTACAGCCGATCTGGATCTTGGCTTGCGCCAGCGCTGGTGCCGTCCAGCCAACAGAAATCCCGAGCACGAGACCTGCCAACATCGCTCTGATCTGCGTCCGCCTCACTGCGCCCTCCCCATTTTATATTTTTCGTTCTTGTTTATCGATATTTTATCTGATCATATATTCGAAACGATAACAAGGGGTGCCCAAGGTGAAGCTCGCAACATTCAGAACGGCCGGTCAGGAGAAGATCGGAGCCGTCCACAGCCATGACAGCCAGGTGTTCGACCTCGCCGCCGCGGCCGCACGGGACGGCGGGGCCGATCCGGCCTTCGGCTCGATGCTGGCGCTGATCGACGCCGGGCCCCGCGCGCTCGATCGGGCCCGGGCGCTGCTCGACAAGCACGGAAAGGACGCGACGCTGTCGGCGGCGGTCACCACCGTCGACATCCTCGCGCCGGTGCCGGAGCCGAGGCAAATGCGCGACGGCATGTCGTTTCCCTTGCACATCCTGCAAGCGCCGCGCGGACAGCAGAAGCTCGCCGCACGCGCGAGGGGCGACATGGCGGAATTGGCGCGCATCGACGCCGAGCCGCTCGGCGAATTGCCCGACGTCTATCGCAAGCAGCCGATCTTCTACATCACCAACCGCTTCAGCGTCCGCGGCACCAACACGACGGTGAAATGGCCGCGCTACAGCAAGGTGATGGACTACGAGCTCGAATTCGGGATCATCACCAAGAACAAGGGGGCCAACATCACGCCTGCGAAGGCTGGGGATCACATCTTCGGTTACACCATCTTCAACGATTTCTCCGCGCGCGACGCCCAGCGCATCGAGATGGAGGGACGGCTCGGCCCTGCCAAGGGCAAGAGCTTCGACGGCGGCAACGTGATGGGACCCTGGATCGTAACGCCGGACGAGATCGGTGATCCCTACACGCTGAAGATGGAAGCGCGCGTCAACGGCGAGACCCGCTCGAAAGGCGTGAGTGAGGGCATGCTGTTTTCCTTCGAGGAGATCATCGCGCACGTCTCCCAGGACGAGACGCTGATGCCCGGTGAATTCATCGGCTCCGGCACGGTCGGCAATGGCTGCGGCCTCGAGCTCGGCTGGTTTCTCGAGCATGGCGATACGATCGAGCTCGAGGTCGAGAAGATCGGTATTTTGAAGAACCGCGTCGAGCGGCAAGAAACCTGAAGGGGGCGTCCGACGGCGCGTCTGAAGCGACGCCTGACGGCCGCCAACGAGAACAACGAGGAAGCGCCATGACGACCAAGCTGATCGACATTTCCGTCCCCCTCCAGAACGACGTGCCGGCCGATCCGCCCGGCAATCATCCGACGATCCAGTACATCGATCACCAGCAGGGCCTGCCGCGCATGCTGCAGTTCTTCGATGGACTGAAGGCCGAGGATCTGCCGGACGGTCAGGGCTGGGCGGTGGAGCAGGTCAGTCTCTCCACCCACAACGGCACGCATCTCGACGCGCCCTGGCATTTTCACCCGACCATGAACCGCGGCGAGCGGTCCTGGACCATCGACGAGGTGCCGCTGGAATGGTGCTTCCAGCCCGGCGTGAAGCTCGACTTCCGGCACTTGCCGGACGGCTATGTCGCGACGGCCAAAGACGTCGAGGCCGAGCTCAAGCGCATCGGCCACGAGCTGAGGCCGCTCGAGATCGTCGTGGTCAACACCAGCGCCGGCGCCAAATATGGCCGGCACGACTACGTCACCTCGGGCTGCGGCATGGGCTATGAAGCTACCATGTACCTGCTCGAGCGCGGCGTGCGCCTGACCGGCACCGACGGCTGGAGCTGGGACGCGCCGTTCGTTCACACCGCGAAGAAATACGCCGAGACGAAAGACGCCAGCCTGATCTGGGAAGGCCACAAGGCCGGACGCCATATCGGCTATTGTCATCTCGAGAAGCTGCACAATCTCGAACAGCTGCCGCCAACCGGCTTCAAGGTGTCATGCTTCCCCGTGAAGATCGAACGAGCCTCGGCGGGCTGGACGCGAGCGGTCGCGATCTTGGAAAGCTAGCTTCTTGTCCCGTTGGGTGCCCATGGCGTCAAAAGGTCGAGCCACCCCGCCCGTCGCTTGTTGTCTCTACCCTTGATGGAATCGAACCCGGTAGTCATGCGGCAGCACGTTCAGGCGGCGGCGGAACGCGCGGCGTAGATGCTCCTCGCTCTGAAAGCCTGCGCGCGCGGCGATTTCCTTGATAGGAGAGGCGGACTCTTCCAGCGCGCGCCGGGCAGCCTCGACGCGAAGCTCTTCGACCGCCTTGGCGGGCGTGCGGCCGGTCTTCTGGCGAAACACGCGCGCGAAGGTGCGCGGGCTCATGCCCGCTCGTTCGGCGAGACTTTCGACACGCAAATCGCGGCCGAGATTTTCCTGCATCCAGCTCGAAATTTTTTCGAGAGCCCGATCTTCCGATGCCTGCATTGACAGCGGCACGCTGAATTGCGCCTGCCCGCCGGGCCGCTTGAGGAAAACGACGAGGCGGCGCGCGATGCGCATGGCCTCGCGATGGCCGAGATCGTCCTCCAGCAGCGTGAGCGCCAGATCGATGCCGGCCGTCACGCCTGCCGATGTCCAGATACCGCCGTCATGCACGAAGACCGGATCGACCTGAACAGAAACGTCGGGATATTTTGCGCGCAGCAGGTCACAGGAACCCCAATGGGTGACCGCGCGCCGCCCGCGCAGCAGCTCGGCTGCGGCAAGGATGAATGTGCCCGTGCAGACCGAGCAGACGCGCCTTGCCTTCGGCGCTGCCAGGCGAAACCAATCGACCAGCGCGGCTTCGGCAGCGGCGCGATGGACGCCGGGACCGCCACCCACCATGAGGGTGTCGATGTTCTTGTGGTCGCAGTCAGCGAGGGCGGTCGTCATCACCTCCAGACCGGACGAGGTTTTGACCGACCCGCCTTTCAACGAGCAGATCTGCCAGACATAGGGCGCGCGCCCCGCTTTCGACGTTTCGCAGGCCAGTTCGAAGGCCTGTAGCGGTCCGGCAAAGTCGAGCAGCAGACAGTCGTCGAAAAGGACGAAGACCACGCGGCGGGGGGCGGAACGGGCCATTAGCAGCGCCTTGAGCAGGGAAGGCTTGGCAGGAATTGCGTGTGTTATGACATTTCGGCAAAGGCCCTCCGCTGTCAACATGGGTTATCCAACGTTAGGAGGGCTCCATGTCCGGCAAGCGGATCGAGATCGGAATTCTGTACTATCCCGGGATGACGCAACTGGACGTCACCGGACCATTCGAAGTTTTTGCCCGTCTGCCGAACGTCCGCATGCACCTGCTGTGGAAGCGCCTCGAGCCCGTCGTCAGCGACGTCGGCCTGCCGCTGCTGCCAACCACGACCTTTGCCGACTGCCCGGATCTGGACGTGTTCTGTATCGGCGGCGGCCCGGGACAGGTTGCCACCATGGACGATGACGAGGTGATTGACTTCGTTCGCGACAAGGGTGGATCGGCGCGCTACATCACCTCGGTTTGCGCCGGCTGTCTGATCCTCGGCGCAGCGGGCCTCATCGATGGATACAGGTCAGCCTGCCATTGGCTGATGAGCGACCAGCTTGCTGCCTTTGGCGCCATCGCTGTCGACGAACGCGTCGTGGTCGACCGCAACCGCATCTCCGGCGGCGGTGTCACTGCCGGTATCGATTTCGGTTTTCAGGTTGCCGCCGAACTCTGCGGCGAAGACGTCGCAAAGAACCTCCAACTGATGCTGGAATATCAGCCGCAGCCGCCGTTCGATATCACCGTGCAGAATGCGCCGCGTGAGCTGATATCCCGCATGCGCCGCGAGGCCGAACCTTGGCTGCAAAAGCGCGCAGCCGCGGTGCAAAAGGCGGTATCTAAACTGAAGGCGAAAGCAACGGCGGCTTAAGCTCGTTCGCAAACAGGGAGGAAAGCAACAGACGCTGTTAGAAAGGTGTTCGCATGAACTGGCACGGCCGCATCGCTACCCTTCTCGTCGTTGGTACTTTCATCGCATCTTTTCCGGCCACTCGCGCCGCCGAACTCTCCGGTGGCGTGGTGCGGATCGGCATCATCAATGACCAGACCGGGCCATTGTCGGATCTGTCGGGATCGGGCTCCGTCACGGCAGCCAAGATGGCGGCGGAAGATTTTCAGAAGTTGGTGCCGTCGATCAAGGTCGAGATTTTGGCCGCCGATCACCAGAACAAGCCCGATATCGGAGTCGGCATTGTCCGCAAATGGTTCGACGTCGACGGCGTCGACATGGTCGCGGACGTGTCCAATTCGGCCGTGGGGCTGGCGATCCAGTCGCTGGCGCGCGACAAGAACAAGATTGCGGTCTATTCGGCGGTGGCGACCACCGAACTGACGGGCAAGCAATGTTCGCGAAACGGCCTGGCCTGGCTGCACGATTCCTACAATTTGGTATCGGGACCGATCCGCACCCTGGTCAGCCAGGGTTACGACACCTGGTTCTTCATCGCGGCCGACTACGCGTTCGGCAAGAACATGGTGTCGGAATCGCAGCGCGTGCTGGCGGCGGCCGGCGGCAAGTCGCTCGGCGCGGTGTATCACCCGATCGGCAACGCGGACTACAGCTCGTTCATCCTGCAGGCGAAGGCCTCGGGCGCCAAGGCGGTCGCCTTCGCCAATGCCGGCGACCAGCTCGTCAATCTGATGAAGCAATGGAACGAGTTCGGCATGAACACGGGAAGCCAGAAGCCGGTGGCCGAACTGATGTTCGACACCGATGTTCATGCGATGGGCCCGAAAACCGCCAAGGGCCTGACCACGCTGACGGCATGGTACTGGGCGTTGGATGACGAGAGCAGGGCGTTCGGCCAGCGCTTCTTCAAGCTTCGCAGCGCCATGCCCACGGCACCGCAAGCCGCGGTCTATTCCGGCGTCAGCCACTATCTGAAAGCAGTCGCTGCCGTAGGCACGGATGCAACTGATCCAGTGCTGGAGAAGATGCGCGCGACGCCCGTCGACGACTTCTACGCACGCGGCGCGAGGTTGCGCGAGGACGGCAAGCTCGTGCACGACTTCTACCTGGTACAGGTGAAGGATCCGTCCGAGGTCAAGGCGCCCTGGGAGTACTATAACGTGCTCGAGAAAATCCCAAGCGGCGAAGTCTACGCTTCGCTGGCTGACAGCGAATGCCCGCTGGTCAAGCGGGGCAATTGAGGTTGGAGTGCCAAACCCGCGATCTGATGGATAATCGTGATCGCGGGCTTGGTCGGCGCGCATTACGGTGACGGTGCTGGACCGCGCCACGGTGACAGTGCTGGACCGCGCCAACTCCGACTGTGCATCGGCCAACGTTGGAGAAAACAAAAAGGCCTGACGAGCCTCAACCGCGCAACTCGCTCGCCGAAAGGCGCCGCCACATCCCGGCCCGCCCGACCTCCTGCGATGATGCCACTATGCTCCTGTTTTGCCCGACGAAGCAAATCGCGAGAGACCCCATTCGGAATGGGCGGCAACGATCGCGGCCAATTCGCCTCGGCTCGCTTGGGCGAGCCGGACAGGCGAGTCACCACGATTCCTCGGCCTCTTGGCTCCTGAAAGCCTGCCCGACCCGCACCCAATCCGGCTCCACACCTAACCCATTGATCTTGCAGCCCCCGTCTACTGTGCATGGGGTTGTTTTCGCGAGTTTTGATCTGCCCCGTGCAATTTGACGTCGCTGACAGCGCCGACTACGTTCCGCGAAACACGAAAGCTCGCGAGCGTTGAGCCGAGCGAAATTCCACGGGGAAGAAATGACCGGCGACACCGCAGCCACCATCTCGAAAGCGCGCGAGCATTCCATCGGCGATCTTCTGCGCCGCTCCGCAGGCCGCGAGCCGAACAAGCTCGCGGTGAGCTGCGGCGATGTCAGCTGGAGCTTTGCCGAGATGGATGCGATCTGCAACCGGCTCGGCCGCGGCCTGCTCGGGCTCGGCGTCGGGAAGGGCGATCGCCTCGCCGTGCTCTCGCGCAACTCGCACGCCTTCGCGGCGCTGCGCTTCGCGGCCGCACGGATCGGCGCGGTGCTGGTGCCGATCAACTTCATGCTCAATCCGGACGAGATCAACTTCATCCTGAAGAGCTCCGGCGCAAAGCTGCTCGCGACCGGTCCCGATTTCGTCGGGCCGGCACGCGCGGCGAGCGCGAAGGATTGCGCGGTCGAGAAGATGATCTGGCTGCCGGGCGAGGATCCGGCCGCGGCGCCTGCCGACCTCACCACCTTCGATGATCTATTGCATCCCGACGGGTCGTTCCTGGACGCCTCGGTCGATAGCCGCGATCTCGCGCAGATCGTCTACACCTCGGGCACGGAATCGCTGCCCAAGGGCGCGATGCTGACCCATGAAGCCGTGATGTGGCAGTATGTCAGCTGCATCATCGATGGCGGCATGAGCGTGGACGACAAGTTCCTGCACGCTCTGCCGCTCTATCATTGTGCGCAGCTGGATGTGTTCCTGGGTCCGCAGGTCTATCTCGGCGCCTCCGGCGTGATCACGGGCAAGCCGACCGCCGACAACATCCTGGCGCTGATCCAGGCGCACAGGATCACCTCGTTCTTCGCGCCGCCGACGATCTGGATCGCGATGCTGCGCTCGCCGAACTTCGACAAGACTGATCTGTCGACGTTGCAGAAGGGGTATTACGGCGCCTCGATCATGCCGGTGGAGGTGCTGCTCGAATTGCAGCGCCGGCTGCCGGCCGTAAAGTTCTGGAATTTCTACGGCCAGACCGAGATCGCGCCGCTCGCGACCGTGCTGCGGCCGGAGGATCAGCTCCGCAAGGCCGGCTCCGCCGGCAAGCCCGTGCTCAACGTCGAGACGCGCGTCGTCAACACGGCGATGGAAGACGTCAAGGTCGGCGAAGTCGGCGAGATCGTGCATCGCTCGCCGCATCTGCTCTCCGGCTATTACAACGACCCGGTCAAGACCGCAGCGGCATTCACCGGCGGCTGGTTTCATTCCGGCGATCTCGCCACGGTCGACGAGGAAGGCCACATCACCGTGGTCGACCGCGTCAAGGACATGATCAAGACCGGCGGCGAGAACGTCGCGAGCCGCGAGGTCGAGGAGATGGTCTATCGCATCCCGGAGGTCTCCGAAGTCGCGGTCGTCGGCCTGCCCGATCCGCGCTGGATCGAGGCGGTGACCGCCATCGTCGTGGTCAAGACCGGGGCAAAGCTCGACGAAGAAACCGTCATCAGACATTGCGCCGGCCATATGGCCCACTTCAAGGTGCCCAAGCGCGTGATCTTCGTGGACGCCCTGCCGAAGAATCCGAGCGGCAAGCTGCTCAAGCGCGAGCTGCGCCAGCACTTCGTCGGCGGCGAGACGCTCGACAAGGCGGTGCAGAAGAGCTTTGGGACGTAGCAGGCGCCGTTCCGGCGCCGTCGCGGCGAACTCGCCTATTCGGCCTCCCCAGCCAGCTTCCTGACGTCGTCGGGCGTCGCTCCGAAACGGCGGCGAAACGCGCGATGGAAGTAAGAGACGTCGTGAAATCCGGCGAGGTGCGCGATCTCGATGATCTTGCGGCTGCGCATCGCAGGATTTCGCAGCAGTCGTTCGGCGCGCAGTAATCGTTGCTCCAGCACGAAGCCGCTATAGGTGATGCCGGCCTTCTCGAACAGTAACTGGATCGTGCGCGCGCTGATGCGGTGCGTGGCTGCAAGGTCGGACAGCGACAATGCGGGGCTGTCCAGCTGCGCCAGGATGTCGGACTTGAGCGCTTCGAAGCGCGCCGCCGCAAGGCCGCGCAATTGAGCCTCTTCGGCGGCATCGCCGCGTGCGCCGAGCATCAGGACGGCGAGGTCGAACAGGTGCTGCGAGACCGCATCGAGCTCCGCCGGCGCGAGCTTGTCCGCGTGCGCATGCGCGAGATCGTAATATCGCAGGAACATCGATGTGATCGGGTTGGCGCCGGAGATCGACCCCGCGATCAGGTCCTCGGCATTCGGGCAGGCGCGCAGCAGGGCCTTTCGCGGCAGCAGCGCGGTCTGGAAATTACCATACGCCAGTTGCGTGATTTGGGCCCCCTTGATCGAGGGATCGCCGATCGTGATGTCGCCGGCGGCGACCTCCAGTGGCCGTTTCCCCATGGCCCCACGCAATGCCGAATTGGGCGACGTCGTGATCACCAACTCGTCGTTCGTTCCCAATGACACGAAGGACATCGGCGTGCCGAACGAGGCCGAGAGTCTGAGGCGGGGAAGAATGGCAGGCGCAATGGTTCGGTGAACGCGCCCTTCACCAACCGGCACGAAATCGACGTTCGCTACCTGACGGCAAAACTGCTCGCGCCATTGCTCATAGGCCGCACCGTTCGGGTCGCCATCGAATGAGAGCTGCGGCTGGGTCATCGATCGCCGGAACGCCTATTGCCGATTCATTGCGGTCCGCACTTTCGTCGGCGCGCCGGGGATGCGGCAACTAGAAAAGCGCCAGATTGCGCGAAAAACCACTCGCACCTACGCGCTGAGCCAGCGACGAGGTGCCGCAGCCTGCTTATTGGGCAGATCGAAGGCGGGCACGTTGCGCCGCGACTGCCATACGGCGCTGTCGCTCAATATTTCTTCACCGCCGCACTGAAGGCCAGCCACAGCGCGATCGACGCCAGGCCAAAGCCGCCGAGCAGCAGGAAGGTCGGCCCATAGCCGATCCATTGCGCGATCCAGCCGCCGAGAGCCGGGCTGAGGCTCGCGCCGACGCCCTGCACGGTGATCACGGCGCCCTGGCCGAGATTGATGCGGCCGGTGCCGTTGAGCGAGCGCGCGACCATGCCGGGGACGGCAACCGTCTGAAGCCCGGTGCCGATGCCGTCGAGCACCTGCATCGGCACGACGCCCCACCATCCCGTGACGAAGAAGGCGAGCACGCCCCGGATGGGCAGGAACATGAAGGAGACCAAGATGATCGGCCAGTAGTTGCGCTTGCTCGCGGCCTTCATCGCGATCAGCGAGGTCACGATCATCACGCCCTGTGCGATCACCACGGTGGTTGCGACGAAGCTCGGGCCGTTGGCCTGTCCCTCGGCGACCGCGGCAAGTCCGTACAGCGGCACGATCGCGGCATTGCCGAGGTGGAACAGCGCGAGGGCGAGAGCCAGCACGAGCAACGCCTTGTGCTTCAGCAGCATCGTCATCGCATCCGGCGGCGCCTTGGAATCGTCCTCCTTGCTGCCGCGCGCGGCGCGATCGTCGATCGCCTTGGCTGGAATCATCAGCACGCAAGCGATCGCGATGGCGCCGAACAGGGCCGCCAGCGCGAACACGGCAAAATAGCCATACTTGTAGCCGAGATAGCCTGAGAGCGCGGCTCCGACCATGTTGCCGGCGTGATTGTACGCCTGGTTGCGGCCGTTGAGCGCATTGAAGCCCTTCTGCTTGGCGATGCCGAGCGTGATGCCCGTGACGGCCGGCACGATTGCGGCGCTCGCCAGCGATTGCGCCACTTGCGAGAACGTCACCGCCCAGAAGTTTTGCGAGATCAGGATGATTGCGGACGCCGAGACAACGCAGATGCCGGGAATGATCACCCACAGCCGCTTGTTGCGGCTGGAATCGATGAAGCCGCCGATCGGAGTCGTGACCAGCATGCCCGCGACGTTGCCGATCGTCATTGCCGTGCCGATCAGGCCGGTCGCCCAGCCGCGTTCCTGAAGGAAGACCCCGACGAAGGGCCCGATGCCCGACTGCATGTCGGCCATGAAGAAATTGAGCGCGAACAGGGGCCAGATGCGAGACGTTGAAGGGCGAGATGTCATCGAGACGCTGAACTTGATGCTGCCGATCGAATCGGATCTCGCATGAGGCGGGGCTCGGCGGGCGCTGCGGGTGCCCGGGCGGACCAGAACTTAACCTGCTCTCAACCCGTTGGTTCCGGTTGCTCTTGCGATCCGGCGAGTGCGACGTCATGTCTTGCAAGACTGGATCATGATGGATCAGCGCGATGCCCCTCTGGACCTGCGCAACCTGCGGCGCTCAATTCCCGGATAGCGGAAAACCCCCTGCGGCCTGTCCGATCTGCGAGGACGAGCGCCAGTTCGTCGGCTGGGACGGTCAAGCTTTCCTCACGCGCGAGGAGCTCGCGCGCAAGCACCGACTGGTGGGGCGCGACGATCTCGGCCTGACCGGGATCGGCATGGAGCCGAGCTTTGCCATCGGGCAGCGAGCGCTGCTGGTGCCTGACGGCGACGGCTGCGTGATGTGGGATTGCATTCCGCTCGCGACCGACGAGGCCATCCATCACATCACAGCACTCGGCGGTCTCAAGGCCATCGCGATCTCGCATCCGCATTACTATGGCGCGGTCGCCGACTGGAGCGACAGGTTCGGCGGCGTGCCGGTCTATCTGCACGCCGACGATCGCGCCTTTGTCACGCGGCCTCATCCGGCGATCGTGCACTGGACCGGCGAAAGCCATCGCCTCTCCGACGACGTGCTGCTGCTGCGCACCGGAGGCCACTTCGCCGGCGCCACCGTGCTGCATTATGCGCGTGGTGTGGACGGCAAGGGCGCGCTGCTCACGGGAGATATCGCGCAGGTGACGATGGACCGGCGCTTCGTCAGCTTCATGTATTCCTATCCGAACTACATGCCGCTCAACGCCGCCGCGGTGCGGCGGATTGCGTCAGCCGTCGAGCCGTTCGCCTTCGACCGGATCTATGGCGCCTGGTGGGGCCGCAACATCGCCAGCGGTGCCAAGGCGGCGTTTGCTGCGTCGGTCGCGCGCTATCTCGCGGCCATCGCCTGAGCCGGGTTGCGGACCGGATTCATCTTGCCGGCGCCGAATAACTGTACTAATAGTACACTATAAGTAAAGCGACGCATCCGGCGAAAGCCGGCATGATCGATGCATCGCGGACGCCGAGAAGGCCTCCGTGAGCGGGAGCTGAGTGCATGACGGCGCAGCGCGACTACGACATCTTCGAGGCTGGCGACGTCACGCTCCAATCCGGGTCCGTGTTTCCCGCGCTGAAGCTCGCCTACAAGACCTACGGCACGCTGAGCCCGGCCAAAGACAACGTCATCCTCTATCCGACCTCGTTCAGCGCCCAGCACACCGACATTGAATGGCTGATCGGGCCCGACGGCGTGCTCGATCCCACGCACTACTTCATCATCATCCCGAACCTGTTCGGCAACGGCCTGTCGTCGTCGCCCTCGAACACGCCCGCGCCGTTCCCGGAAGTGAGCTATCACGATGCCGTCGCGGTCCAGCACCGGCTGCTCACCGAGCGCTTTGGCATCTCGAAGCTCGCGCTGGTCTATGGCTGGTCGATGGGCGGCATGCAGGCCTATCACTGGTCGGCGCTGCATCCGGACATGGTCGAGCGCGCCGCGGTCGTCTGCGGCAGCGCCCGCTGCGCACCCTACAACTACGTCTTCCTTGAAAGCGTGAAGGCCGCGCTCACGGCCGATCCCGCCTTCCGCGATGGCCTTTTCCTCGAAAAACCCGTCGCCGGCTACCGCGCCATGGGACGCGTCTATGCCGGCTGGGCGATGTCGCACGGCTTCTACCGCGACGAGCTCTGGCGCGAGGCCGGCTTCACTTCACTCGAGGATTATCTCGTCCGCGCCTGGGATGCGACCTTCGCGCGGCGCGATGCCAACGATCTTCTGGCGCAGATCGGCATCTGGCAGCGTGGCGACATCAGTCGCTGTGCAGCATTCGCCGGCGATCTCGATCGCGCGCTGGCCGCGATCAAGGCCCACATGCTGCTGATGCCGGGCGCGACCGACCGTTATTTCGACGTGCACGACAACGAGGACGAACTCGGCAAGCTCGTCAACGCGAGATCGGCGGTGCTGCATCCGATCCCGTCGCTGCATGGCCATCGCGCCGGCAATCCCATTAACAATCCCCGCGACCAGGCCTTCATCAAGGCCGAGATCGCCGAGCTTCTCCGCAAGTAGGGCACGCAACCGACCATGAGCGACGCAACCATTCCGGACGCCGGCCATCGCCTGAAGCCCCTGACGCCCACCACGCTGCGCGAATTGTCGGTTCGCTCCAACATCAGAGGTGCGGTGCAGAGCCTCGGCCATTACAGCGTGATTGTGCTGGTGGGCGTGCTGATCTGGACGGTTTCGTCGAGCTGGGGCGCGCTCTGGGCGCTGCCGCTGATGGTGGTGCAGGGCTATGTCGTTGCCTTCCTGTTCATGGCGGTGCACGAGACCGCGCACAAGACGGCATTCAGGAGCCGGGGCCTCAATCTCGGCGTCGGCTATCTCTCGGCGTTCATCATCGGGCTGCCTTACGAATATTACTGTCTGTTTCACTGGGACCATCATCGCTACACGCAGGACCCGGAAAGGGATCCCGAGCTGATCGTTGGCGTGAAGCCGACGTCCGACACCCAGCTTGCGCTCGCCTATAGCGGCCTGCTCCAAGTCGCCGGCCGTCTGCGGCTGATGCTCGGCCACGCGATCACCGGCAAGGTCGTCGTGCCATGGATTCCCGAGAGCAAGCGCAGCACCATCGTTGCCGAGGCGCGCGCCTATGTCGCGCTCTACGCCCTGCTGCTCGCGCTGTCGCTGTGGTTCTCTTCAGCGCTGCTGCTCTGGGTCTGGATCGTGCCGCTCGTGATCGGGCAGTTCTTCCTGCGGCCCTATCTCTACGCCGAGCATACCGGTTGCGACCGCACCCGCAGCGCCTTTCAGAACACCCGCACGACTTACACCGGTGCTATCGTCAAATGGTTCGCGTGGAACATGCCGTATCATGTCGAGCACCACGCTTATCCCTCGATCCCCTTTCACGCCCTGCCGAAGCTGAACGCGATCGTCGACGGCGAGATCGTCCATCGCGGCCGCGGCTACATCAGAACGACGCGCGAGACCTGGGCCTGGTTTCGCCGGCAGCGGCAGGCCGGCTAGCTCAACGCAAAACTCCGGCCGCGATGCGACCGGAGCTTTGTCGTGATATCGAGATATCAGTAGATCCCGTAGGCGCAGACGTTCACGACGCGCACGCGCAGGCCGTGACGGGTCCGGACCAGGCGCTCCTGATAGCAATTGCTGACGCCGGTGTTGAGGTAGATACCGCCAAAGCCCCAGCCGGGACCCCAGTGGTGATGACCATGATGGTGATGGAAGCCGCCGGCCGAGGCCGCGGTGGGGGCGAGAGCGGCAACGCCGAGCGTGCCGGCGGCGATCAGACCAAGTGCAAGCTTACGAAACATCTTCATTCTCCATTCGGCGCTAGGGCCATTGTTGCGTCCCTGCATTTCCGTCGAGACGAGACGCGATCGCGTTCATGGCAAGCGGGAAGAATCGTGTTTCAGGAATGTTTCGTCGGCTGCGGCAGAATGCGCCGCGATCAGGCTTTCTGCGCCGCGCGATAGCGCACGGCCATCGCCTGCGTCAGCTCGGCCATCTTGTCGCGGAGATCGGCCGGTTCAAGGACTTCGGCTTCCGGGCCGAGCCGCAGCAGTTCGGCCGCGGCATGCCACGATGTCTTTCCGACCGGCACGCGCGCAATGCGCCAGCCGTCTGCATCGGCTGTCTCCTCGAGCTGCGTGCGTGCCTTGACATAGGGCTGGCTGAGCGCGTCGAGCAGCTTCACGCCGAACGGCGACAGGCGGACGATCGCGACATTGGGGTGCATCTCCGCTTCGAGCCGCAGCGTCGCGGCCCGCCAATGGGCGGCGAGGTCGAAGCCGGCCGGACGATCGAAGCGGTCGCCGAGGGCTGTGCAGTCGAGCACGCGTGCGACGCGATAGGTGCGCACGCTGCCGTCGACTTGTCCTGCGAGATACCAGCTGCCGCCCTTCAGCACGAGGCCGAGCGGCGCGACGCGGCGCTGCTTCTCGGATCGCCAGCTCTGGTACCGAATCCTGATCAGCGTCCCGCGCAGCACAGCGCTAGCGATGGTGCGCAGGTGCTTCGGGTCTTCCGCTTCACCGAACCAGCCGGGCGCGTCCAGGTGGAAACGCTCCTGCATCCGCCCGGCATCCTCACGCAAATTCGGTGGCAGTGCCGCCATCAGCTTGTTTTGGGCGGCGATCATCGCAGCATCGAGCCCGAGTGCGGCGGCCGGGCCTGGCAATCCCGCCAGGAACAACGCGCCCGCCTCGCTCTGCGACAGCCCGTTCAGCCGCACGCGATAGCCGTCGAGCAGCCGATAGCCGCCTTCCGCGCCGCGGTCGGCATAAACGGGAACGCCGGACGCCGCGAGCGCGTCGATGTCCCGATAGATCGTGCGCACCGACACTTCGCAGGCCTGCGCGAGCTCGGGCGCGGTGACCTGTCCCCTGGCCTGGAGGGTGGTGAGGATCGACAGCATCCGGCTCGCGCGCATGATCCCTTAGACCATACCTGACACAAGATGTCAGGTATGGTCCGCTACAAGCGGCGCCATCGCCAGCCGGCCAGATGGAGACTGCCATGACCGATCCGAACCGCATCACCCTGTTCTATTCGCCGCAGACGCGCGCCACCGGCACGCGCGTGCTGCTCGAGGAGCTGGGGGCACCTTACGATCTCCATGTCCTCAACATGAAGGCCGGCGATCAGCGCAAGCCCGCCTATCTCGCCCTCAACCCGCTCGGCAAGGTGCCGGCGATTCGCCACGGCGAGGCGCTGGTGACCGAGCAGGTCGCGATCACCATCTATCTCGCCGACCTGTTCCCGCAAGCGGGGCTGACCCCCGCCCTGAACGATCCGTTGCGCGGGCCTTATCTGCGCTGGATCGCCTATTATGGGTCGTCGTTCGAGCCGGCCTTGATCGACAAGTTCATGCAGCGAGAGCCGGCGCCGATCACGCAATCGCCCTATGCCGATTACGATACGATGCTGGGTGCGCTCGAGGCCCAGCTGGCGAACGGGCCCTATCTGCTCGGCGAGCGCATGACGGCGGCCGACGTATTGTGGGGCGTCGCGTTCAGCTGGACCATGATGTTCGGCATCGTGCCGAAGAAGGATGTCTTCGTCCGCTATGCGGAGCGCATGACGGCGCGGCCGGCGTTCCAGCGCATCAATGCCGCAGATGCGGAGATGGCGGCGCAGCATGCCGCCGCGGCGGGTGGATGAGAGGGCGTCAAAATCGCGGTGCCCGCTTGTCGGCGAACGCCTTGATGCCTTCCTTGATCTCGTCGTCGCGCATGCTGTCGCGGTGGCGCCGGTCGGCGGCGCCTTCATCGAGCTCGCCGCGGGCGAACTCGTTGATCGCGCGCTTCATGCCGCGCATCGCTTGGGGGGCGTTGCCGGCTAGGATCGCAGCGAGCGTGTCGACCTCCTCGTCCAGGAATTCCACCGGCACCATTGTGGTGAGATAGCCGATGCGCAGCATTTCCGGGGCGTCGATCTTCTGCGCGGTGAGGAACAGCTTCTTCGCATTGTCGACGCCGAGGCGGGTCACGTAGCGCTTGATGCCGCTCGGGTAGTAATGCAGCCCAAGGCGCGCCGCCGGCATGAACATTTCCGCGGTATCGACGCCGACGCGGAAATCGCAGGCGAGTGCGAGGTCGGTCGAGCCGCCATAGACGCCGCCATTGAGCCGGCAGATGGTCGGCACGCCGAGATCCTCGAGCCGGTTGACGACGGCCTCGAAGGCCGAGCCCGCGCTCTGCTGCTCGCCCGCGCTGACCGCGCGTTCCGCGACCGAATTGAGATCGTAGCCGGCGGAGAAGGCGCGCCCGGTTCCGGTCAGCACCAGCACGCGAATATCGGGATCGGCCTCGACCCGGTCGAACAGTCTCGTCAGCTCGTCGAGATCCTCCGCCTGCAGCCGGTTGAGATGTTTCGGCCGGTTGAGGCGGATGGTGGCGCGGGCGCCGATGATTTCGAGCAGGGGGCTAGATGCTGCGTCGGCTGTGTCCGACATTCTCGTCTCCGTTGTCGGCGCCAAAGTGCCCGCCCGGGCGGAGGCCGTCAACGACGGCGCCGGTCGTTTGCCGCGCCGCTGCAGCGGGCCTGCCGTCCACGCCGCCGTCCCTGGCGGGGTGCCTTACCTGAAATGTGGCGGCTCGTCGTAGCCGCGGCGGCTGCTGAAGAACAGCAGCACCATCAGCCCGACGCCGACAATGACGGAAAACCCCGCGCCCAGCGCCAGTGCCACATAGCCTTCCGTCGGGATCGGCTCACCTTCGATCGCCATTGCGGAATAGGCGAAGTAGCCGGCCGCCGCCAGCATTGCCAGAAGGAGGATGATGAGGAGTGCACGCATGCCGCGTTCTCCGGTTGCAACCAGAAACCAACGGTTGCGGGTGGGCAGGGGTTCCAGACTGGCTGGCGATCGTACGGGTAGCCTCCGTCTCGTGCCCCGGACGCGGCGCAGCACGAAGTGATGCACCGCAGGACCGGGGTCCATGTGGTCACGGATATTGTGCCGGTTCCTGGGTCCGGCTCATCGCTGGGATGCCTTCGGCATTGCAGCTTGTCCGGGACACGACAACGGTGGGGGCGGCTGTCAGGCGCTCTGGGCGGTCTTCACCACCACGACATTGCTGTCGTCTGACGGAGCCGGGCCGGCATCGCGTACCGTCTTGTCGGCTTCGCCGGCATGGCGTTTCAGATAGTCGCGGCGCATGCCGATCTCGTCACGGACGAATTCGTAGCCGAGCTTGAAGGTGTCGAGCCCGTCGGAACTGATCGTGCCGTCCCTGAGGCCGATGACGGCACCGCGCAAGATGGTCTCGAGCTCATCCTGGAGACATTCGAGCTGATCCAGCGAATGGGCATGCTCGATCCGCTCGCCGATGTCGAGGATGGCGGTCGAGAGCTCGCTGGCCTTCTCCGGCGCGATCCGCGTGATCTTGGCGTAGATCGCCGCGAAGATCGAGCCGATGATGCTGAGCGCGGCGACGCCCAGATACATCAAGTCGCTGTACTTATCCAGGAACGACTTGGTGTCGTCGTTGATGTAGTCGGCGGCGCCCCGATGCGCGACCACGAAGGCGTCCTTCTCGACCGAGGCCGGCTCGATCCTGGTGGCAAAGCCGTTGTCGAGCCCGAGCGCCGCCTTGTTCTCGTAGACGATGCGGGCGAGCTCGCCGGCCGTGCTTGGGGACATCCGGGATTGCGCGACCAGCAGCCATTCGAGACCGATCGTGTCGAGATCGTCGTCGGGAATCTGCGGGGATGTCGACACCGAGCCGGCTGTCACGGTCTCATCGGAAATGCCGGGAAATTTGCGCGCCAGCGTCTTGGCTTCTTCGATGGTGTTCAGTGTGAAGCCGCCGCGCTTGGCGGCTTGCTCATAGGATTTGTCCCGGACCGCCTTCGAGGCGTGGACGATCGCGATCACCGCGCTATAGCCGTTTGCCGGGGCGAACAGCTTGTCGAGCGTCGCGCCCTGCGGCGCCATCTGGATCTTCGCAGCCTCAGGGCCATCGGGGACGTCGAGGATGCTGCGGACGAAGGCGAGCGAGGATTCGTTCTCGGCGACGACCGCGACCTTCTTCTTCTTCAATTCGGCCAGCGACTTGATCTTCTTGTTGCCGGGACCGAGCAGGAGCACGACGTCGTGGTCGAGGATCGCGAGCGTGCGCGCCCGCAGCGGCACCTTGGCGTCGGTGCGCAGCACGGCGAGGTCGGCCTGCCTGCGGTCGAACTGCGCGAGCGCCTTGGTATTGTCGGCGTTGTTGACGATGTTGATCCGCAAGCGCGACGCGTTGTTCTTCAGGAGGGCGGCGAGCTTGGCCGCGAACAGCGCCTCATCGCTGTTGGGGCCGCCGACGGCAAAGGTCAGCGTCTCCGAATTGTGCACCAGCGTGCGGCCGGCCCAGACGGTGGCGAACGACAGCAGCAGGGTCAGCACGACGTAGAGGAGAACCTGCTGCTGGTTGGTCTTGATCACCTTGGGGCGCCGGGGCGGCGGCATGGTCGGCGATGCGATGGGGCCTTCGGTACTCATGGCGGCACTCTGGCCTTATCGTTTGGCTGGCGGCGGCGCGTGGCTTGGAAGCGCGGCGGGCCCGGTAATTCGTAAACGCCTGAAAAAAGAACGATATTCCCGATCGCCGATGATAGCGCGAAGGCAGCGGAATGCAAATTTCGAGCCGGAGGTAACCTTAGTCGATATGTCCGCGGCGATTGGCCATCCTATCACCGGTTAGCCACACTTGGCGATTTTCCGGTTCCACCCGGCTGCATTCCGCCGCGGGAGATGTCATAAATTGCGCGTCCCGGCGATTTGACCGGTCCAAGAAGAAGTTGCGCTGAACGCTCCAATTCTTCTCGTCACGTCAATGAGGGCGTCAGCTTTGTCGTTTCCACCCATGTCATCGGCGATTCCGGTTGAAGCGCTTATTGGCTGGATGTTGCTGCTCACCTTCAAGCACGTCATCGCCGATTTCGTTCTTCAAACCGCCTGGATGGCGCACGGCAAGGATCAGAAGCATGGCTGGGCCCTGCCGCTCCTGGTGCACTGCCTGGTCCACCTTGCCGTCGCGCTGCCGCTGATCGTGATCGTGGCGCCGCGATTCTGGTTCGTGGCCTTCTTCGACTTCCTGATCCACATCACGATCGACCGCGCCAAGGGATACGTCTCCGCCAATTTCGGCGTCGACCTCGCCCATCCCTGGTTCTGGACCCTGATCGGCGTCGACCAGGCGCTGCACCACCTGACCGGCTTCGGCCTTGCGATCTTCATGGCGGCGAACTGAAGGTCGCCTTTGGGCCTTCGGGGAGAGGCAATCGCCATCAGCACGAGGGATCATCATGCCCGGGCTTGTCCCGGGCCTCCACGTTCTTCGTGCCTCCTGGCTTTCCGTGAAGGGTCGGGACAAGCCCGGCCATGGCGCCGCGGAAGACTTTGAAAACCCCACCAAGGCGTCCCACCGATTCGCGGCCGACGCGCAACCACCCCGGGTGACTACCGGGCAGCGTGGTTAACCTTTCGTTAGAGAATTGCGCTGCATCTTCCTTACACGAGGGAGAACTGCAATGTTTTCAAGCCGCGACGCCTTTGAAAGCGATTTCTGCCCGGTCCGCGACGAGCTCCTTGGCGAGATGTATCGCGCCAGCGAGAGTGGCCTGCCGAGGCTGGTTGAGAGTGTTTCCCCTGACGTGCGCGCCAGGCTGGCGCTGTTCTGCTACCGCCGTAGCCATTTGCACTCGCTGGCGGTCGCGATCGCAGCGAGCTGCAGCGAGCGCGACTTGATCGAGAATGGCGGCCGCGTCGGCTCGACGCTCTTCGCGCTGTCGCGCGAAGGCACCGCGAAAGCTTCGACGTCGCTGACGGGTGGGCGCAAGCCGATCACGCTGTCGACCAAGCCGCTCTCGGTGCTCGCACCGCTCGATGACGAGCTCGACGACGAGATCGGCGAAGCCGTCCCCGCCTAAGCGGCCTCGATAACGGGCAGGCCGAACTTCCGCCGCGCCATCGCGCATTCGGCGTCACCAGGCATGCAGGTGCGGCACACCTCCGGCCGCACGTCATAGATGCCGCAGGCCGTCATCCTTCCGATCTCGCCTTGCAATGCCGCGCAGCGATCGCCCTCGCAGCGCATGCCCGATTGCCGGTCGTTGACGAGCGCCTCCGGGATCAGCGCAAGCTCCTCGTCGCTCTCGATCGAGAAGCGCGGCCAGTTCTGCGAATAGCCGCAGCAGGCGCCGCAGCCCTGGCAACAGCTCGACAGCTCGGTCTCGTCCATCGTTCTCACGTGTCCTTCGGCGGACCCCAGACCAGGCTCTGCCGCCATCTCGCGCGCAGCACGTCGCGCCGTTCCGGATATTTCTCGTCGAGATAGGTCGCCTCGACCACGCGGTCGGTGCGGAAGCTGCGGAAGTCGCCGCGCAGCTCGCACCAGGCCGCCAGCAGCCGCACGGCTTCGAGATAGCCGACCGAGATCGGCCAGATCATGCGCTCGCTGGGGCGGCCCTGTTCGTCGCGATAGCGCAGCATGATCTTCTTGCCTTCGTGGATCTGGGTCCGGGTGCGCGCCATGTCCAGGCGGTCCGGTTCCCGGTTCCAGCTCGGACGCGCCCGGCTCGCCGGCTCCAGTACGAAGGGGCGCAGGCGCTCCGGGACGGTATCGGCGATCTTGGCCATCAAGTCTTCGGCCGCGCGCGCCAGCGCGGAATCGGCGTGGCCTGCGACCCATTGCGCGCCCAGCACGGCCGCCTCGATCTCGTCCGGCGTCAGCATCAGGGGCGGCAGGTCGAAACCCTTTTCCAGGATGTAACCCATGCCGGCTTCGCCGCGGATCGGCACGCGCTGGCCGATCAGGGTTGCGATGTCGCGATAGATGGTGCGCTTCGAAGTCTCGAGCTCGGCCGCGATCGCGTCTGCCGTCAGCGGCTTACGCGTGCGCCTTAGCACCTGGATGATTTGAAACAGCCGGTCGGCGCGTCTCATGACAATTCTCTTCTCGAACGACGGATCAGAAATCGGCGCGCGGCTGCTGACAGGATGTTGGCAGCAGGGGGGTTCTATACCGGGGACAACACATCGACTGAAGAGGATTTGTCCATGATCATTCCAACCCATTTCGGCCAGGCCGGTCCACTGTGGCGGGCGCAGCTGTGGCACGGCCAAATGTTGCGGGCTTGGGCGTTTGGCCGCCTCGTTCCGCTCGATCTCATGGCCGTTGATCTCCGATTTGCGCTCGCAAGCGTGGTGACACGCTCGCTGAACCATGCCGCGGATGCGCTGGTCCGCCATCTGATGGGCCGCGCCTGGCGCGGGGCCCGCTTCGCAGAAGATATCACGGCTGCTGCCACCATGGTGGCAGCAGCCGGCCGCTAGGTTCCTTCCACTCGTTCGACAGGTTCAGGAGAGCTTGCATGATCACGCTTTACGGTTTTGGCGCCGGCTTCGGCCTGCCGGAAATCAGCCCCTTCGTCACCAAGACCGAGGTGCAGCTCAAGATGGCGGGACTGCCTTATCGGAAAGAGCGGGCGATGCCGCCGGCCTCGCCCAAGGGGCAGCTGCCCTTCATCGACGATGGCGGCGAGGCGGTGGCCGATTCCACCTTCATCCGGGCCCATATCGAGCGCCGCTACGGCTTCGATTTCGATGCCGGCCTCACCTTGGCCGAGCGTGCGCAGGCCTGGGCGTTCGAGCGCATGATCGAGCACCACGTCTATTGGGCGCTGGTGGGCGCGCGCTGGGTCGATCCGGTCAATTTCGCCAAGGGGCCCGCGCATTTTTTCGACGGTGCGCCGGAGCACAATCGCGAGAAGCTGCGCGAGGACGCTCAATTCCGCGTCGCCGAGAACTATCTGCTCTCTGGCCTCGGCCGCCATGCGCCGGATGACGACGTCGATCTTGCCGTGCGTTCGCTGTTCGCGCTGTCGGTGCAGCTCGGCGACAAAGCCTTCCTGATGGGCAACAGGCCCTGCGGCGTCGATGCCACTGCGTTCGGTATGCTCGCCGGCGTCCTCTCACCGTTCTTCGAATCCGCCTTGCGCGAGCGGGCCGAGGGATTTCCGAACCTCACCGCCTATGTCGACCGCATGATGGACGACTATTATCCGGAATTCGCCTGGACGCCGCTACGGCAGGCGGCGTAGCCGCGGTGCATCGGCTGACTCGGTGCAACCTCTCCCGCTTGCGGGAGAGGTCGGCGCGAAGCGCCGGGTGAGGGTTTTCTCCTCTAGGGGGG
>NZ_JADYVS010000303.1:0-253 GCF_020194055.1 Bradyrhizobium sp. NBAIM03
AACGCTGATCCCAAGCCGTTCCGGTGGACCAAGTCAGCCGACGACATCCTTGCTTCCATCGAGCGCTTCTGCCGTTACAATGCCCCGGTACAACACCATGCGATGTTGCGAACTTCTGGTTCAGGACTAGTTGTAGTAGCGCGGCCCGCGGATGTTGGGATGAAGGACCGGCGCGTTGTCCGCGGGGCGCTTGGGTGAAGGACGCCGATCGAGGTTGTTGGCAAGGATCGATTTGACCGAGCCGTAGGTGCGC
>NZ_JADYVS010000304.1:0-250 GCF_020194055.1 Bradyrhizobium sp. NBAIM03
CCTGGATACAGTGGCGGCGGCGCCTGCTGGTCCGCTGGGAGTTCTATCCGCAAAACTTCCTCGGCTTCGTCCAGCTCGCTTGCCTGCTGATCCTGTTTCGACAATTTTGAGATAGGTTCTAGTGTCCTGAACCAGAAGTTCGCAACATCGCATGGTGTTGTACCGGGGCATTGTAACGGCAGAAGCGCTCGATGGAAGCAAGGATGTCGTCGGCTGACTTGGTCCACCGGAACGGCTTGGGATCAGCGTT
>NZ_JADYVS010000305.1:0-245 GCF_020194055.1 Bradyrhizobium sp. NBAIM03
CCTGGATACAGTGGCGGCGGCGCCTGCTGGTCCGCTGGGAGTTCTATCCGCAAAACTTCCTCGGCTTCGTCCAGCTCGCTTGCCTGCTGATCCTGTTTCGACAATTTTGAGATAGGTTCTAGTGTCCCGAGTCACAAGTTCGCAATTGTAGATTTGCGTTAGATTCGCGCCGCTGTGGCAGACTGGAGGCTGCAACAGCGACGGAGGATCCGATGGCGGCCGAGCGACTTGCGCCCTTGATATTG
>NZ_JADYVS010000032.1:0-88842 GCF_020194055.1 Bradyrhizobium sp. NBAIM03
CACGCCGTTGGCGATGCCGTCGAGCAGGTTGTTGATGTCGCTGGCGCGGTTGTCGAGCGACTGGGCCGTGAAGAAGTTGGTGGGATTGTCCAGGGCCGAGTTGACGCTCTTGCCGGTCGACAGACGGTTCTGCGTGGTGGCGAGAAGATCAGCGGTGGACTGGAGGGAGAGCAGGTTCTGACGAACCGATGCGGAGAGGACGATGCCTGACATGACTCTGTTACCTTTCTGGTAAACGACGCTACTGTTACACGTCTGCTTGGATCGCGATGGACCCAGCGACGGCGGACCGTGCCGCCGAGACCTCTAACGAAACATGAAATGAAACCCGCGCTTTTGCCCGGTCACACGTGATTCGGCCTCGGAAGCGACGCGCCTAGCAGCACCACCGCGCCAATCCTGTCCTTGAAAGCATTGAGCTTTTTGGCGGGGATGGCTCAAATTTACAGCTCGTTAACTAGTTGCGAGCGAGAATCAGGTCCTGATAGGCCGCAACGAACGCTCGGTTACGAAAGCGTTGATGGAGAACAGGAATGGCCCTCAAGGTCGAGCTCAAACCGCACGAACGCATCATCGTCGGCAATTCCGTGATCACCAACACGGACCAGCGGGCCCGCCTCCTGATCGATGGCGAGAACGTGCCGATCCTGCGCGAGCGCGACATCCTCACGCCGGAGACCGCCGACACACCCGCCAAGCTCGTCTATCTGGCGGTCCAGCTCATGTACATCTCCCCGGATCCGCAGACCCAGCACGGCACCTATTTCAACCTGGTGCGGGACATCGTCACCGCGGTGCCGAGCTCCTGGCCGATCATCGAAGGCATCAACAACAACATCCTGAACGGCGACCTCTATCGGGCGCTGAAGGAAGCCCGCAAGCTGATCGCCTATGAAGAGAAGCTGCGCAACCAGTTCGAGGCCACTCATCCCAAGGCGGCAGCCAACAAGGACGACGTCAGCACCGCCGCCTGATACAGCGTTCGCAGCAACGACAACGGCCCCGGATCGCCTCCGGGGCCGTTGTCGTTTCAGACGTTCGTCAAGTTATTGCGCTACTAGCGGTGGCGCGTCGACTTCGATTACTCCGCCGCTCCGCTGTCCACCGAACTGCAGCACGGCTGCGACCAGCGCATCGATGTCCGCCTCCTCGGTGCGGTGATTGACGATCGCGGCGCGGATCGCGAACTTTCCGTCCAGCGTCGTGCTCGATGGCGCGGCGATACCGGACTCCTGGACGTCGGCGACGATCTCGCGATTGACCGCATCGCCGCTGCGATAGCGGAAGCAGACGATGTTGAGATTGACCGGTGCCAGCAATTCCAGCCGCGGTTCGGCCAGCACACGCGCCTCCAGATATTTGGCGAGCGCGCAGCTTCGTGCGATTGCCCGGCCCAGCCGGTCGGTGCCGAACGTCTTCAGCGTGAACCACGTCTTCAGCGCACGAAAGCCGCGCGACAGATCGGGGCCGAGATCGCAGGGCCAGACCGCGCCCGCCGCAAGTCCCCTCGCCTCGCGGCTCAGATAGGCCGCCGGCTGCGCGAAGGCCTGCCGATGCTGCTCGCCGTCGCGCACCAGCAGGAAGCCAGCGTCATACGGCACCTGCCCCCATTTGTGGAAGTCGAGTGCGATTGAATCCGCAAGCTCGATGCCGCCGAGCAGCGGCGCAAGCTCCGGCGACAGGATTGCGAGCGCACCGAAAGCGCCGTCGACGTGAAACCAGATTCCTTCCTCGCGGCACAACGCAGCGATCGCCCTGAGGTCGTCGATCGCCCCGATATCGACCGTGCCGGCGGATGCGACCACCAGGAAAGGCTTGAAGCCGACCTCGCGATCGACCGCGATCTGCTCGCGCAATGCGGCAACGTCGATACGATGATCGGCATCGACTGCGATCTTGCGCAGCGCATCGGTGCCGAGCCCGGCAATGTCCATCGCCCTCGAGATGCAGCCATGCGCTGCCTGCGACGTATAGGCCGTGAGCAGCGCACCGTCATTGCCGATGCCGTGCTGCCGCGCCAGCGTGCCGAGCGCGGTGGTGCGTGCCACCAGCACGGCCATCAGATTGGCCATCGACGTGCCCGTGACGAAGATGCCGCTTGCGCTCTCGGGAAAGAGGAACAGGCGGCGCATCCAGTCGACGATCTGGCGCTCCACCTCGATCGGCATGTGGTCGCGTCCGCCGAGATTGGCGTTGAGGCCGGCGGCGAGCATCTCTGCGAGCATGCCGACGGCGGTGCCGCCGCCATGCACCCAGCCCATGAAGCCGGGATGGACGTTGCCGGTCGCATAGGGCGCAACATGCTCGGAGAATTCGCGATAGACCTCCGCGAGGTCGCTCGCCTCGCGCGGCACGTCCGCCCTGAAGGCCGCGCGCGCGTCATCGGGAATCGGCCGCCAGACGGGGCGCGCCCGAACGTTGGCAATGCCGTCGATCGTCTCGTCCAGCATGCGGTGGGCCAGCGCGCGAAACTCACTCCAGTCCTGCGGATCTAGCGGGGTATTCGCGACGGAGCTTTGCGTATTGCGGATGATCTCGTTCATGCTGCGCTCTCCGCGCCCGTCTTCGCATGCCGCAACAGCATCGCCGTGAACGCGGAAAAGATCTTGCGCATCTGCGGCGGCTTGTACGGAAACACGACCGGCGAATCCATGTTGTGCACGACGGCGGTGTTGTCGGCCTCGAACACAAGAAGCTCGCCGTTCGCGTTCTCGGCGCAATCGACGATGAAATAATCGAGGCCGACGCGCCGGCTCATCTCCTCGATCGCGTTTCTGTGGCGCTCGCCGAAAGCATGATCGAAGTCGCGCATGAAGACGGCTTCCTCGGCCCGCTTCTCTTCGCTGAAGGCCATGTAGGCGTTGAGATACCAGATGTCCCAACGGTCGGCGATCGCCATGTGGCACGCGTACGGTTTGCCGTCGACCATGGCGAGGCGATACTTGCGGTAGAGCCCATCGGGGCTCACATAATCGACGAAGCGTGCGACGAAGAAGTCCTGCTCTTTCCGTTCGGCGAGATAGGCCGCCAGAGCCGCCGCATCGTCGAGCTTCGCGAGCCCGACGCCGGCATGCGAACCGCGCGGCCGTGCGATCATCGGAAAGTGCAATTCGCCTGCGATGTCCTCGCATGCGATCCGCGCCTGCGCGAGGTCCGACAATTGCGCGCGCGTTGCATGGATGGTCGCGGGAATGTCGAGGCCGGGCACGTCCGTTAGCAGCCGATACAGCTTGTCGCGATCGAGATTGCCGATGCGATCGGGTCGATTGAGCAGCGGCCGCGGCCAGTGCGGCGCGGCCCCTTCGATCAGCGCAAGCGCCTCACGGCATTCCTCGGAATCGGACGCGACCACGATGGCCACGTCGTGCTCCGGCAAAGTCTCGGGCAAACCGACGCCCTTGATCACATAGAGAGTCAACAGCTCGACATCGGAGCCCTCGAGCAGGAAATCGATCGGCGTGTTGCCGCCCATGTCGATGTCGGCTGCAAGCGCGAGCAGGCGCAGGCCCGACTTCGGAGCTGCGCTGGGCGTTCGGAACAATTGATGGAAGGCCAGCACCTCGGACTGGATCGCAAGCCCCCGATCCTTGTCACCCAGCAGCTGGGTGATCAACGACAGGTCCAGCCCCTCGCCCGCCAGCGCGGTCCCCGCCGCGATGCGCGCGACGAGCTGATCGCGCAACGGATGCAGATCGACGCCTTCGAAGGCCCTGCGCGTCAGCTGCGCAAAGCCGATGCGGTCGGCATAGTTCGCCGCGGTCAGGCCGATCGGCGGGGAAACCGGATGCTGCATCTCACACCTCGAACGCGGACTTTACCGGCACGGCCGCTGCGCCACCGGCGAGCAGCAGCTCGATCTTCACCAGGACGTGGGCGATCTGGTCGAGAAGGTGCTGCACGTTGCGCTGCGCCTCCGCCCTGTCCGGCGACCAGGCCTCAGTCACGAGCCGCGCGCCGACGCAGAGGCGCAGCACGGCCTGCGGCGTCTCGTCCTGCCACTCCAGCCGCACCGACTGGCCAATCAGGCAGCGCTGCGCGGCGACCTGACGGTCCTCCGTGCTGCCGTTGATCTCTTGGCTGACATCACGCGCCAACGCGCGATGAACAGAAGCGGTCTCGGCAACAGAACCCGGCTTGCCGTCGCGCAGCAGCGTGAACGGAAAGATGGTCGGCTGCACGAATTCCTCGTCGTCAATGCCGGCCGCGTGGGTCGCGGCCGAAACAGCGCGCAACGACGGCGACAATGCGATCATGCTGTCGATGCCGGCAGCGAGTTCGGCGAGCATCCCGGCGCGGAAGGCCCCGGGCACGCCATAGTAGCTGCCGATCTCGGTCAGCGCCGCCTCCCAGCGCAGCCATTGACCGAAATTCGGACGGCGCTCGAAGCGCGAACGCAGCACCGTCCAGGCCATCGGCCAATCGCAGCGTTCGGCGTAATCAAGGATTCCAGATGCGATCCCCTCGACGCGATCGAGCGACCGCGACAGGCCTTTCGGCACCAGCAGTGCACCGCTGAAGGCAGGTCCGCCGAAGAATTTGGAGCCGGTGATCAGCACCATATAGCCGCGGTCGAGATAGGAGCGCAGCCGCCGGCGACCGAGCCGGGCCTGGCAGGCGTCGACGACGATCTGGACCTTGCGCGGCCAGCGCCGCGCGATCTCGTCGAGGCAGGCCGCGCTCGGCGCACGCCATCCGAGCTTCGAGGAATCCATGATCTGGAGCAGCACGGGCGCGCCTTGTGCGATCGTGGCCTCGACCGCATGCAGCACCGCTTCATCGGCATCCGTGCGCATCGCGATCCCGGCCCCCGGCGCGCGCAACGGCAGCGAGATGCCGGCGCCGGCGAGCCCCGCGACCGCGCCGTCCTTGCGAACCGCAAAGCCGCTCGCCGTTAGGGTGCTGAAATGATGTCCACGCGCGGTATGGGCCGTGCCGCTGCCGGTCTGGTCGGCGCCGACCACGATCGTCACCGGCCGCGCGCCGAGCATCGTGCGCGCCAGGAACAGAGCGTGGAGCTGGGAGTCCGTGCCGGACGGCGAGAACACCACGTCGACGCGCGGCGAGAGCTGGAGATGACCGCGCAGCTCGTGGCGCATGTCCTCGCAGCGTGCATCGAAAGCGAGCTCGACCTCGTCGAGCAGGCATTTGTGCATCAGCTCTTCACGCGCCAGCGCGGCGCGGTCATAGGCCGCCTGCGAGATCGTCGACGCGGTCGAGGAGGCGAAATTCCACACCTCCGGCTCCGGCGAAGCCGGGCAGCCATAGGCGTTGGCGCGGCCGGTGGGATCGAGCGCCAGGCGCGGATCTCCGCCGGAAACGAGCAGCGTGTCGAGCGGCGTGAAGAGGTCGCGCAGGCGATAACGCGAGCCGCCGTCGGCGGCGCGTTGCATCTCGGGCCGAGGGGATGGGCCGCCGCTCATCCCGAAAGGCTCACGCCGCGGCATCGGCCGCCGCAGGCGCAGCTGCGAATTGCGAGGCGATGTCGCCATGGAACACCGACGGCCCGACGTGGTCGAGCGGGCTCTGGATGTCGGCCCAGATCTCGCCGCCGATATCGGTCCAGCGCTTGCAGAAGGCGAAGTCCTCGGACAGATAGGTGCCGGTCGCCGGATCGATCATGCATTCGAACAGCGCGAACCGGTTCCGGCTCGCCGCCAGCGCATCATGGGAATGCTCGCGGAAGAACTGGAGGTTCGCGTAGTCGGGGTGGCGGCACATCGCCTCCAGCACGTGACGCCGGATCATCAGGAAGCCGGTGCCGGCATAGCGCACGCGGGTGAATCCGTTGACCACCACGATGCGGTCGGGATCCTCGATCTCGAGCACGTAGTCGAGCGAGGCGGCCGGCACGTCGGCCCGACCCGACTGGATCGCCCGCGCGGCCTTGTCCCAGTTGACCCGCTTGATCGGATAGCAGCCGGCGACGACGTCCGCGCCGCATTCGATCAGGCGGAACACCTGCTCCGGCTTGAAGCCGATATCGGCATCGATGAACAGGAAATGCGTCGCCTTCGGATCGTCCAGGAACATCGCGGCCAGGTTGGCCCGCGCACGGGTGATCAGCGCGTCGCCGTCGCGCAAGAGCACCTTGAGCTCGAGATTGGACATGCCGTGCACGGCCCGCTGCAGCGCGAAGATCGAGCTCGCATAGATGCTCGACACCTGCCCGCCGAAGCAAGGCGTCGCCACCACCAGCTGCAACTTGTCCGACATCGACCGCTCCGCCCCCGCTTGCAATCCTCACCAAGAGGTAAACAGGCATGGTTAACGGCGTGTTAACGCCTCCTTACAGGAACTTGACGAGCGAGAGCTGCGCCAGGTTCGAGGTCACCTGGTAGGACGCCTGCAGGGCGTTCTGCAACGCCAGGATCTCGCTCGCGACCTGGTCGGGCGAAGCCGATTCCGCCTGGTCAATGATGGTCTGGAGCTGCGCCTTGGCCTGGGTCTGGCGCGTGCTCGCGTCCTTCATCGTGTTCTGGGCCATCGCGATGTCGGTCTGGATGTCCTCGATGCGCTGCTGTCCGGGCTGCTGGGTCAGCGCCTGGGTCACCCGCAGGCTGAGCGCCGAGACCTGCCCGCCCGAATATTGCCCGGTCGGCGAGGTCGAGAAGGTGCCGAACACCGCGATCGCCTGCAATTGCCGGCGGATCGCATCCTCATTCGCCTGGGCGCCGTACTGCACCGTCACGGCATCGTCGACCCGCGCCATCGCGGTCGAGCGCGCCGAGCCGGGCCCGTCATTGCCCAAATACCATTTCACCGTATTGGCCGAGCCGTTCACCAGCGTGGTCGCCGAGCTCGCAGGCGAGGAGCCGACGCGCAGCGGCGGCTGCGTGGCGGTCACCGGCGTCGAGCTGAACCCGAGCGCGCTCAGCGCGCCGGTGTTCGACGTCGTGATGTTGAGGCTCGCCGCATCGTCGGTGTTGATCGTGATCGAGCCGCCATGGACCGTCGAAGGCTTCGAGGTCCCGGTGATCGCGTCGACCTTGCTCAGCAGGGTCTGGATGCTGTCGGTGACATTGAGCTGGTTGCCGGTCGCGCCCGAGGCCACGAAGGTCAGCGTGGTCCCGTTGACGGTGATGGTATCGCCTGCGACGAAGCCCGGCGAGATCGAGTCCGAGGGGCTCGCGCCCGATAGCGCCGTCGCGCCGGTGACCGGGGCCGCCGGCGCCGTCTGGTTGTTGACGGGGGTGCCGATCGCAGAGCTCCCGGTGTTGAAGAAGTTGTCGCCCGCAACGATCGCCGATGCCGCCACCAGCGAGGTGTTGGCGAGCTTCTGAATCGCGGTGTTCAGCGCCGTGTTGAGATTCGCAGCAGTATTGTTCGGGTTGACGGGCGTGCTCGCATCGATCGCGAAGCTGCCGAGCGGCGTCGGCGTTGCCGAGGACGCCGTCAGGTCGATCTGCTCGGTCGTGCCGTCCGGCAGGGTGAACTGAATGCTGAGCTTGTCGCCGTTGTTCGGATTGACGCCGTTGAGATCGACCGAGAACGACACCGGCGAGCCGCTCGGGCCGGTGACGGTCGCGCCTGTCAGCGTCGAGGACACCGCCTTGATCTTGAGGCCGAACGGCGATCCGGCGACGTCCTCCGACACCTGCACGGAGCTTGCCGTCGGCTGCGTCTGCACCAGGCGGCCCATGCCGCTGGTCCCTAGGTCCGCGGCCTGGCGCTCGGCCATGACGGTCTTGAAGCCGGCCTGTGTCGTGGTGCCGTTAATGATGTCGCCGGCATCGGCGACCGACTGGGTATTGACTGCCGTTCCGGAGAACAGATAGCGGCTGCCGGTCTGCGTGTTGAGGACACCGACCATCGAGCCGAACTGGGCGGCGGCGGTGTTCTGGGCAATCGTCTGGCCGTTGACGTTGAGGTCCTGCGCGGTAGAGGCCGAGCCGGTCTGCACCGTGCTGCGGATCTTGGTCAGCGATTGCAGCGCGGTGTTGGCGAGGTTGATGCTGACGTTGACGTTGGTGATCGTGTCGGTATAGCCGGCGATATTGGAGAGCTGCGCGCGCCCGGCGATCGCAAAGCCCTCGTTCGTCCCCATGCCGGCATAGTTCTGCGACAGCTTGCCGGTCGAGAGCTGCGTCGAGAGATCGGTGAGCTGCTGATTGATGTTGCGGATCTGCGCGCCGAGGATCGACGAGGAGTAGTTGATGCTGCTGATCGCCATCTTTCGGAGCCCTGTTACTGTTTACAATTGAGCCTGGATCAACGTGTTCATCATGGTCTGCACCACCGACATGACATGGGCGTTGGCGGCATAGGCATTCTGAAGCTGGATCAGGTTCGACATCTCCGAGTCCAGGTTGACCTTGGAGGTCGAGTCGAACTTGGCCTGGAGCGTCGAGACCACGACGCTCTGGCCTTGCTGGAGCTGGGTGGCCTGGGTCGCGGCGTTGGCCTGCACGCTCAGGAACTGCTGGAGAAAGTTCGAGACGCTGCCGGTGAAGGGCTGGCTCGCCGAGCCGAGGCCGCTCTGCGGCGAATAGGAAAACACTGCACTGGTGAGCTGCGAGTAGAGATAGTCCGAACGCGTGGTGTCGCCGGCGGGCGTCACCGGCGAGGTACTGTAGACCGACATCCGGGTCGGATCGGTCACGAGCTGCGTGTTCACGGCGATGCGCCCGGCAAGACCGGTCATCTGCGAGCCCGACGCCGTGATTGCGCCGGTGTAGAGCGCCTGCCCGCCGTCGGTGAACAGCGGCAGCTGCGGATTGCCCGAGGTCAGCGACGAGATCGTCTTGGTGGTCGAGGCCGAACCGACCTTGGCAAGCCCGGTGTTGTCGTCGGTCACCCGCAGCGTCGTGGCGGTCGCCGGCGACGGGGCGGCGGAGAACGACAGATGCGTGCCCGACAGCGCGGTGTTCAGCGCAGAAGCGATCGCGCTCATGCCGCCGGCGAAGTCGACGCCGATCCGCATCGGGTTGGCGTTGGTCGCGTTCTGGAGCGGCAGCGCAGCGGGGTCGGTCACGTTGACGAGCGTGATCTGGCGCTGCGTGTTGGTCGCCGTGTCCGTATAGGTGATGTTGACCGTGTTGCCCGGCAGCGCACCGGCGAGCTCGAGATCGAAGCCGGCCGGCGGGCCGGTGACCGTGCTGCCCGTCGTGGTCTTATCGGACAGCGCGCTCGCCATCGTGGCGGCGAGCTGGTCGATCTGGTTCTGCGCTTGCACCAAAATGTCGTCGCGCAGCTTCAGGTCGGCCGCGATCTGGCCGGACGACACCACGTTGTTGGCGACGACGTCGACTTGCGAGCCGTTCGGGAGCTTGATGTTGAACGCGCCGACGCCGGACTTGGCAGGGTCGATGTTGTAGAGCGACGTTGCCGACAGCGCGCCGGCGGAGGCAAAGGAGAATTCCGAGGCGAGCCCGGCGCCGACCAGCTGGATGCCAGTCGTGGTGTAGATGTTGGCCTGGTTCGAATTGTCGGTGGTGACGCGGACGTCGACATATTTCGACAGCGTGTTGATGGCTTGGTCGCGCTGGTCCATCAGCGTTGCGGCCGAGGGATCGTTGGCCGATAGGCCCTGGAGCCTGGTGTTGATGTCGGCGATCTGCTTCATGGCCGCATTGGCGGCCTGCGCCGAATTGCTGAGATCCTGTTCGACGTTGGAGCGCAGCGACTGGATGCCCTTGGTGGTGACGTTGAGCTGCGTCGCGAGCGCCTGGGCCGCGCCGAGCGCGACGGTCTGCGCCGACGACGCACCCGAGCTGGTCGACAGCGCCTGCAGCGCCGTGGTGAATTTGTTCAGCGCGCTTTCGAGCGTGCCGGAATTGCCGGGCGTGCCGTAGACATTCTGAAGCTGCTTCAGGATGTTGGCCATCTGGTCGGCGTAGCCGCCGCCGCCGGTCTCGGTCCGTAGCTGGTTCTGCACATAGGTGTCGAGCAGGCGGCTGACGCCGGTCGTCATCGCCGTCGCGCCGAACTCGCCGGTGGTGACCTCGATCTGGTTCGGCGTCTGGACGACGTAACCCGGCGTCTGCGCATTGGCGACGTTCGAGGAGACGATCGAGAGCGCGGCCTGGTTGGCACGCAGACCGCTCATCGCGCTGGCGAGGGCTGAACTCAAACCCATATCACTGGCCCGCCTTTGTTACGTCACGCGCCGATCAGCGCAACACGTTGAGGAGATCCTGCACCATCGAGTTTGCCGTCGTGATCACCTTGGTGTTGGCCGAATAGGCCTGCTGGGTCACGATCAGCTTGGTGAATTCGTCGGCGATGTCGGTGTTGGATCCCTCCAGCGACGAGCCGCTGATGGTGCCCGAAGCGCCGTCGATGGCGTCACCCGATTGTTCGGTCGCGGCATAGGCGCCGCCGTCCATCGCCTTCAGATAATTGGTGCCGTTGAAATGCGACAGCTGCACCTGCGCGAGGTTGAGGTTCTGGCCGTTGGAGAAGGTGCCGACCACCACGCCGTTGTTGTTGACGGCGACCGATCGGAGCTGACCGGCGGCGTAGCCGTTCTGGGTGATGGTGTTGATCGTCACCGCGCCGCTGGTGCTGGCATATTGCGTCAGCCCTCCGGAGGAGATGTTGAAGGCGACGGAGCCGAGCGACTGGCCGCTGACGGTGACATTGTTGATGGTGATGCCCGAGCCGCTCGGCGAGGTCAGCGAGCCGTCGGCGGCAAAGGTGAAGGTCTGGCCGGTATTGACCCATCCGACCGTCGTGCCGGTCGCGTTCGGGTCGGTCTGGTAGAACAGGTTCCAGCTGTCGGAATGACCCGCGCCCAGCGAGGCACTGTCGGTCTTGGCCCAGCGCAATTGCAGGTTCACCGGCGTACCGGCGGCGTTGTAGGCGGTCACCGCGCCGCCGCTGATCGATTCCTTGGTGAAGGTGGCGATGTCGTTGCCGATCACGCCGCCGGTGCCGGCCGTGCCGCCACCCTCGCGATTCCTGGTGATGGTCGAGGTGAAGCCGAGCGCGGAGAAGGCCGCACTGTTGGAGCTGGAGACCGTCAGGTTGGAGACGGTGCCGGTGTTCAGCGTGATCACGCCGCCGCTGCTGACCGACGATCCCGAGGCGCCGGAGAGCGCATCGATCTTGCCGAGCAGGGTCGTGACGTTGTCGGTGACGTTGATCTGGTTCGCACCCGAGGCGCCCGAGGCCATGAAGGTCAGTGTCTGACCGTTGACGGTGATGGTGTCGCCGGGGGAAAAGCCCGACGTGAGCACCTGGGCACCGCCGGCGGTGGCCGAGCCGCTCAGCACCGTCGCGCCGGAGATTGCAGGCGAGGACAGCACGTTGCCGCCGCGCGTCACACTGCTGATGCCGAGCGCGGTGGCGGCCGTGCCGCTGCCGATCGCGACGTCGGTGCCGGTGCCGGTCGCGATCTGGATATTGCCGCTGACCGAGAGCGAAGCGGTGACGCCGGCACCGCCGGCCGTCTGGATCGCGTTCAGGATGTCGGCCACCGTCGCCGTCGTGCCCGCACCGAGACCGATCGTGGTGTTGCTGCCGACGGTCGAGACCGTGGTGCCGCCGTTGAAGGTGATGGTGTTGCCGTTGATGGTCAACGTCTGGCCGCTCAACGCGGTCAGAATGCTGGAGGCGAGATGCGTGCCGGCGGTATTGTCGAGGGACGTGGTCGTCGAAGCCACCGCCGAGGAATTGTTCTGGAGCGCAACTGTGCCCGTGGCCGTCGTCGAAGAATAGGCCGAGCGGATGTTGCCGGTTGCGGCCGCGCCCGAGACCGTCGCGTTGGCATAGGGCGCCGGCGGCGTGCCGACCGGCAGCGGGTTGGCGGCGAAATCGGACGGGTTGAGACCGCCGGCCGCGAGCAATGTGCCGGTCGAGGCCGTGGTTTTCGCCACCGTGTTCGGCTGGGTCGGCAGGTTCGCCGCGTACTGGATCGAGGTCGTCGCCTGCGCCGGAATGAAGTTGTTCTGGAATTGCAGGACGTTCGCCACGCTGCCGGTCGGGTTGCCGGTCTTCGGGTCGACGGTGACGCCCATCAAATAATAGCCGGCGCCGTTGACCAGGTTGCCGTTGGCATTGAGCTGGAAGTCGCCGCGCCGCGTATAGTAGGTCACCCCGGTGAAGACAGGCACGTTGTCAACGACGCCGCTCGCCTTCTGGATCGAGAAGAAGCCGTCGCCGGTGATCGCCATGTTGGTGGCGACGCTGGAGGACGAGATCGTGCCCTGCGTCGTGATGGTGGCCTTGGCGTTGGCCTGCACGCCGCCTGCCACCTGCTTGCTCGGGACCGAGGAGTCCGGAATGAGGTCGACGAAGCTGGTGCCGATGCCCTTATAACCGGTGGTGGATGAGTTCGCGATGTTGCCGGAAATGTTCTGCAGCGCGAAGGACTGCGCCTGCAGGCCACCCACCGAGGTGTTCATTGCATCGAAGATACCCATAACTTTGTCTCCAAATCCGATCTCGGCGGCCGGTCGACCATGGCCGCAATCGGAAAGAGACGTCGCAAGGCCTATGCCAATGCGAGTATCTTCAGGAAATCAATGACTTAAGGAAAAAGCCCCGGTCTGACGACCGGGGCACATTTGCCGGGACCGGCAACAATTGCCGGGGCATCTGTCGTTCCGGAGCGGTCCGCAGGACCGGAATGACTCCCGCGAAACCTACGTCGCCGACGCCGCCGCGGGGTGGAAGACCAAGCCGAAACCGTCGATGCAATAGCGCAATCCGGTTGGCTTCGGGCCGTCGTCGAAGACATGGCCGAGATGGCCGCCGCAGCGCCGGCAATGCACCTCGGTGCGGACCATGCCGTAGCTGCGGTCCTCGGTCTTGCCGACATTGCCTTCGATCGGCGCATAGAAGCTCGGCCAGCCCGTGCCGCTCTCGAACTTGGTCTCCGACGTAAACAGCGGCAGGTCGCAGCCGGCGCAGGCGAAGATGCCCTTGCGCTTCTCCTTCAGCAGCGGGCTGGAGCCGGGCCGCTCGGTGCCGTGATTGCGCAGGATCTCATATTGCTGCGGTGTGAGCTGGGCGCGCCATTCGGCTTCCGTCTTCGTGATCTCGAACTTTTGCGCGGCCTTCTCGCCGGCCTCGGCAGGTGTTCCTCTCAGCCAGCGCAAGGCGGAAAGGCCGAACAGGCCGGCGACAGTCGTGAGCAGGATGCGGCGGTCAAGCATGTCATTCTCCGTGCGCGGGAAGTCCACGCCCTGAGATACGGGCTTCTGCCGGCCGAAGTTACACGTCGGAGCGGAATTTCGCTCAACTTATTGCGAGACGCGGTCCTCGTGCACGACCGGTTCCGCAGCGCCGACCGCGGCTTTCGGCGGTGGCGCCGGTCGGGGTCGCACGCCGGGCGGCGCTCGGCGCGGACCGGTGCCGGCGGCGCGGTTGGCTTCGGCGAGGCGGGCCTCGCGTTGCCTGTCCTTGACCCTCGCGCGCTCGCGATAGCGGGCGAGCGCACCTGCGGCGGCGGAGCTCGCCCTGCCCCAGATCCCGACCAGCTGGCCGGCGACGCGCCCCGTGGCGCCGCCCGCCCAGACCAGTTCGAACGGCGAGAACAGCTTCCAGCGCTCATCGCCCCGCAAAATGCTGCGCGCGATCATCTGTCCGGCCATGGCGGAGGTGTTCATGCCCTGGCGACCGAACCCGCTCGCCACCCACAAGCCTTTGCGCAGCTGGCCGATCTGCGGCATGCCGTGCACGGTCTGGCCGGTGGCGCCGCCGAAGATGTCGGTGATCTCGACATTGCCGAGCTCGGGAAAGATCGTCCGGATCCGCCGCTTGATGGCGCCGGCGAAGCGCTGCGGACGCGCGGCCCAGGTGGTCTCCGGGCTCTCCCACATCAGCCGGTCGCCGTCGACAAGCCGGAAATGATCGACACCGTCGGAATCCATCACCGATCCCTTGAAGGCGATGATCTCGTGCAGGCGCTCGCCGAGCGGCGCGGTCACGCCGGCATAGCGCCAGACCGGCAGCAACGTCTCCGACAGGCGCTTGGAGGGGGCGCCGAGATGAATGTTGCCGGCGAGCACGATGTGGCTCGCCCGCAGCCGCGCCGAGGGCGTGACGATGCGCTTGCGGATGCCGGAATGATCGATGCTGACGACCGGCGTGTCCTCGAAGATGCGGGCGCCTGCCCGGCGCGCCAGCGCCGCAAGGCCGTGGACGTATTTCCGGCCGTCGACCTGGAACGCTCTAGGATAATACACCCCGTGGAAGTAACGATCGGTCTTGAGCGCCTCGCGCACGCGATCGACCTGCCAGCCCTCGACCTCGGTGTCGAAGTCCTCGTTCAGCATCTGCAGCCGGCTGATCAGCCGGTCGCCTGCATCGACGTTGGAGACCTCCAGCACGCCGTCGCTGAGGCCCATCCCCGGCGTACTCTCTTCGCTGGCGTTGGCCCGGACGAACTCGGCGCCCTGCTTCGACAGGGTCCACAATTCGCGGGCGTCCTCCAAGCCGATGCGCTCGATCAGGTCCGTGAGCGGCAGCGCAAAGCCCGGCATCACGGTGCCGAGCTGGTTGCCGGAGGCGTTCCAGCCGATATGCCGGCCCTCGAGCACCGCGACGCTGGCCCCGAGCCGGGCCGCCTCCAGCGCCACGGTAAGCCCGGCCAGGCCCGCCCCGATCACACAAATGTCGGCATCGAGATCGAACGACAGCCGCACGCGGTCGCGAAAGCCGGCTTCTTCCTGGGACACGCTTGTGAAAGTCTCGCTCATGCAGTTTTCTTAGAGGACTGTGCGGGCCCTTGTCACCTTGTCCTCAACCGGCGCCTGTAGATTATCCTGGACGTGGAACGATTCGAGAATGCCATGCGCCGTTTGATGCTGCTGCGTCACGCCAAGACCGAGACCGACGCACCGAGCGGCCGTGACCAGGACCGCCGGCTCGACGACCGCGGCCACAAGGATGCCGCGCGGATGGGAGACTGGATCGCGGCCCATCCGCCCTTCCCCGATACCGTATTGGTCTCCCACGCCGTGCGGGCCCGTCAGACCTGGGACATCGCCTGGGAGGCGATGAAGGACCGCGTCCCGGCGCCGCAGGTCGAGGTCCTGCCGGAACTCTATGGCGCCGATCCCGCGCAGATCCTGGACACCATTCGCACCGCAACCGCCCCGGCCGATCCGAAGCGGCTGCTGCTGATCGGCCACAATCCCGGCATGCACGAGGTCGCGCTCATGCTGATCGGCGGCGGCGATCCCGATGGCGCCAAGACCCTCGGCGACAACCTGCCCACAGCGGGGCTTGCGATCTTCGACTTTGACGTCAAGGATTGGGATGACGTGGCCTACCGCCGCGGCAAGCTGGTGCTGTTCGTCAGCCCCAAGCTGCTTCGATCGGGCTAGACGCGCGGGCGCCGTCTCGACCGGTTGGTTCAGCCTGGTTCACAGGGAGGCGCAGATGTTCAAGTCCATCCTCGTGCCCATCGACCTCGCCGACACCGATCTCGCCAAGCCGGCGATCGCGACCGCGGCGACTTTGTCGCAGACCTGGAGCGGCACCGTGCGCCTGCTCAACGTGCTGCCGATGACGCCGGTGATGCTGGCCGAGTACGTCCCGGCCGATTTCGACGAGCAGCAGCGCCAGACCTCGGAAGAGGCGCTTGCCATCGTCGCGCGCGAATCCGGCATCGAGCCGTCCCGCATCTCCAGCGTGGTGCGCCAGGGCGGCATCTATCACGAGATCCTGGAGGAAGCCGCGCACATAAAGGCCGACTTGATCGTGATGACCTCGCATCGCCCGGCGATGCGCACCTATTTCCTCGGCTCCAACGCCGGCCACGTCGTGCGCTACGCCAAGTGCTCGGTGCTGGTGGTGAGGCATTGAAGGGCAGCAGACTCCGTCATTGCGAGCGAAGCGAAGCAATCCAGAGTCTTTCCGCGGCAACAGCCTGGATTGCTTCGCTGCGCTCGCAATGACGTAGAGGCAGCTGCGTGCCACACTCGCGCTTCCGTGCCCCGGACGCTGCGCAGCACGAAGTGATGCGCTGCAGAGCCGGGGCCCATGCGTCAGCGAGTGCGATCCGCTGGGTCCCGGCTCTGCGCAGCAGCGTTTCCCGCTGCAGCGCGTCCGGGACAGGCGAGTATCACAGATACCGCGACAGCTCGGTCTTGAACTGCCCGTACACGGCATCCTCGATCTGGCTGCGTGTGATGCCGATGTCGCGCAGGGCGCGGTCGTCGAGCTCGTTCAGGGTCTTGACGGCGGAGCGGCGCTCCAGGCGGTCGAACAGCGCGGTGAGGCGCAGGGCTAGGGCACTGAAAAATCCGCCCGATGAGGATGGGCGTAAAGTCCGCCCGGCAGTTTGCGAGATCGTGGTCATTCTTCTTCTCCGGCCTAACGTCCCGCGCGGCGAAGCAGGTGCCGTTGGCGCGGACGCTTGCGGGCGCCTGCACCTCATTTGCCGTCGGATTGCTCTCGCTCTCCTCGGCGCAATCGCGGAACTTGATGGAACTTAAATGCTCCAGTACACTCCTCGGAGCAAGCAAAACATTGCTCTCGGTGCAATATGTCCAAGTTCGAGTACGTGAAGCTCGCCGATGCCATTGCGGCCGATATCACTAACGGCACGTTAAGGCCCGGCGACCGGCTGCCGCCGCAGCGCAATTTTGCCTATGACCGCGGCATCGCGGTCTCGACCGCGAGCCGGGTTTATACGGAATTGCTCCGCCGCGGCCTCGTGGTCGGCGAGGTCGGGCGCGGCACGTTCATCTCCGGCGACGTCAGGCGTGAAGTCGAGACCATGCGCGAGCCGGCCGACGCGCGCATCAATCTCGAGGTCAATTACCCGCTATTGCCGCAGCAATGGGCGATGATCGCCAAGAGCCTCGCGGGGCTCGAGCGCATCGACGCGCTGGAATCCGCGCTGCGCGTTTCGACCAGCACCGGCACCAAGAGCGCCCGCGTTGCCGCCGCTGCCTATCTCGCACGCAAGGATTTTTCGCCGCAGCCCGAGCAGATCTTCTTCACCGCCAACGGCAAGCAATCGCTCGCGGCCGCGCTTGCCGCGCTGGTGCCCACCGGCGGCCGCTGCGGCGTCGAGGCGCTGACCTATCCCTACGTCAAGAGCATCGCCGCGCGGCTCGGTGTGACGCTGGTCCCGATCCCCATGGACGAGTTCGGCGCGCGGCCCGACGCCATCCAGAAGGCCCATCGCGAGGCGCATCTGTCGGCGCTGTATCTGCAGCCCATCATCCAGAACCCGCTCGGCGTCACCATGAACGCGACGCGGCGCGCCGACATCATGCGCGTCGCCGAGAAGCTCGATCTCACCATCATCGAGGACGCCGTCTACGGCTTCCTCGCCGACGACACGCCACTGGCGGCGCTCGGGCCCGACCGCTGCATCGTGCTCGACAGCCTGTCCAAGAAGGTCGCGCCGGGGCTCGCGCTCGGCATCCTCGTCGCGCCGCCTCACTTGCGCGAGAGTGTGATGAGCGCGGTGCGGACCGGCGGCTGGATCGCCTCCGGCCATGCGCTCGCGGCCGGGCAGCGGCTGATGGCCGACGGCACCGTCGCCGAGCTGACCCGGCTGAAACGCATCGATGCCGCGCGCCGACAGCAGACCGCCGCACGGCTGCTTTCCGGCTACCAGCTCGCCGCCGATCCGCGCTCGTATCATCTCTGGCTGACGCTGCCACCGCACTGGCGCTCGCAGACCTTCGTCGCCGCAGCAGCAAGGCGCGGCATCGCGCTGACGCCGTCCTCGACCTTTGCGATCGCGCACGGTCATGCGCCGAATGCGGTGCGGCTCGCGCTGGCCCCGCCCTCGCCCGAGCAGCTCGATTCCGGCCTGCGCACCATCGCCTCGCTGCTCGGCACCAAGGAGGACGATTTCGACTCGACGGAGTAGGGCTCTCATTTGACCCGTTTTCTTCACGCGAACCGGACCTCACTTCGCTCGCAAACGCTTTAGGGCAGCAGGGCCTTCGGCACGCGATCGAAACTGTAGCTCTGCGGCCGGTTGCGCCGCACGAAGCCGCCGACCTGCCAGGCGAACAGCGCGGCGAAGCCGAGGATGAACAGCACGCCCGCGAGCTCGCCGGTCAGAAGCGCGCGGATCAACAGCCCCGCCATTGCCACAGCGAGCACGGCCAGGAACACCAGCACCGCCGCATAGGTTTTGCGGCCGAGGCCCGCGGTCAATTCGGCGCGGCTGCCGGCTTTGGCCATCCGCGCATGCAGCTCGATCAGGAAATCGCGAAAACCGTTGTCCTGCGGCGCCATCAGCGCCGCGGTCTGCCAGCTCGTCGACAGGATCGCGATGCGGCCGCCGCCAGTGCGGCTGATATCGGCGCGGAAGCGGTGCTGCTGCATCGACACCGGACGGAACGACAGCCGGATCGCCGAGATCTCGTCATAGCGCCACAGGCCGGAGCGGCCGGCGATGTGCCAGGACAGCCCCTGCTCCGTCAACTCGAAGCGATGCGCCGAGCCGATCAGCGAGGCCTTGTAGGCATAGCTCGTGGTCGAACCCGCTTCCGCTCCCGGCATGTCGTCAACGAACCCATGGGCGATCGCTTGGGCGATCGGCTTGCGCGATCGCCCCCGGTCATCCTACAAGCGAGACATGGCTGAGACGACCTTTTTTCCGCGCCGCCTGATTCTCGGCGCCGCGATGATCTCCGGTGTGTTGCTGGCGCTCGCGGTGCACATGCTGGGCGCGCGCTACGGTCTCGATCTCGGCCGCCTCTGGCGCTCCGACACGCATGAGTTCATTCCGGCGGGCGCCGCCATCGCCTGGTGGCTGATCGCCACCGTCGGCTTCTCCGGCGGCTATTTCACGGCGAGCCTGATGCAGAGCGCCGTCTCCGGACAGATCCCGCAGCGGATGCGGCAATTCCTGATCGCGGTCGGCGTGCTGCTGCTTGCGGGAGCGGGTCAGGCGGCGTCGGCGCCGAGCCCGATCCCGACCGTCTCGGGCGTGCTCGCCGGGCTTGCCGCCCTGTGTCTCGGCGCCGTGATGGCGTTCTGCGGCGCGCATTTCGCGCTGCGCCGAAGCTGACCTCTCAAGCCGACGCGCGCAGCCGCGGCCGTTCCAACATGATCGCGACATCCGAGGCGGGCCGCGGCTTGCTGAACAGATAGCCTTGCGCCTGGGTGCAGCCCTCGCGCCGGAGCAGCTCGAGCTGCGCGTCGTTCTCGACGCCCTCTGCCGTGGTGACGATGCCGAGGCTGCGGCCGAGGCCGGTCACGGCGCGAATGATCGCCATGGAATCCTCGCGCGTCGCCAGCTCCGACACGAAGGAGCGGTCGATCTTGATCTTGTCGAACGGGAAGCTGCGCAGATAACTCAGCGACGAATAGCCGGTGCCGAAATCGTCGAGCGAGATCCGCACGCCCATGGCACGCAGCTCGTGCAAGGTCGTCAGCGTCGCCTCGCTGTTCTGGAGCAGGACGGATTCGGTGATCTCGAGCTCGAGACGGCGCGCACCGAGTCCCGATATGGCCAACGCCTCTGTCACCGCCGCGATCAGGTTCGGGCTCTTGAACTGCACCGGCGACAAATTGACGGCGACGTCGACATCGTCGGGCCAGGTGGCCGCGTCGGCACAGGCGGAGCGCAGCACGAACTCACCAAGCTGAACGATGAGCCCGGTCTCCTCGGCCAGCGGGATGAAGCTGATCGGCGCGATCAGCCCGCGTTGCGGATGGTTCCAGCGCAGCAGCGCCTCGAAGGCGACGACGCGACCGCTGGCGACCTCGCGGATCGGCTGGTAATAGACCTCAAACTCGTCGCGTTGCAGCGCCGCGCGCAGATCCATTTCCAGAAGGCGCCGCGCCTGCGCACGCGCATCCATGCCGGTCTCGAAGAAGCGGTAGGTGCCGCGGCCATCCGCCTTGGCGCGGTAGAGCGCAAGGTCCGCGTTCTTGAGCAGCTCGTCCGGATTGCTGCCGTCCTGCGGCGACAGCGAGATGCCGATCGAGACGCCGATCACGATCTGATGGTCGTCGATCTGGTAAGGCGCCGAGATCACCTCGACGAGGCGTCCGGCAAGCGATCGCGCGGCGATCTCCTCGGAGCGTCCGATCTGGACCACCGCGAACTCGTCGCCGCCGAGCCGCGCCACGGTGTCCTGTTCGCCGACGGTGGCCTCGAGCCGGCGGCCGACTTCCTTGAGCAGCGCATCGCCGATGGGATGGCCGAGCGAGTCGTTGATGTCCTTGAAGTGATCGAGATCGAGGCAAAGCACAGCGAGCTGGTCGCCCGACTTGGTCTGGCGCAGCCCCTGCTCGAGCTGTTCGTGGAACAGCACCCGGTTCGGCAGGCTGGTCAGCGCGTCATGTCGCGCCATGTGCGAGATCTTGGCCTGCGCCTCCAGCCATTCGGTGATGTCCTCGAAGGTCGCGACCCAGCCGCCGCCCTGCATCGGCTGGTTGACGACCCGGATGGAGCGGCCGAACCGGTTGACGACGTCGGTCGTGGTGCGGCCCTCGCGCGCGTCGGCGACGAGGCGGGCGAAGAATTCATCGGCGTCGCCCTGCCATTGGCCCTTGGCCTGCTCTTCCCTGAGCACGTCGACCAGCAAGCGGCCGGCGAGCGGCACGTCGGTTCGACGGAGCATCGCGGCATAGCGCTCGTTGAACAGGATGATCTTGCCTTCCGCGTCGAACATGCACAGCCCCTGCGACATGTTCTCCAGCGCGCTGTCGAGCACGATCTGCTGGCGGCCCAGTTCGCCCTTGGCGCGGCGGTCGAGCAGCGCGGCCACGAGCGCAATCGCGATGATCGCGACGGCGGCGCCGGCAGTCAGGAACGAAAGCGAGGCCGGCGGGACCGAGAGCCCGCTGATCGCGATCGTCGGGTCCGGCGTCAGCAGCACCGCGCCCATCGCGGTGAAATGATGGGCAACGATCGCGAGCGTCAACAGAGCAGTCGCGCTCAGCGCATGCCGAATGCCGTCACCTCGCGCGGCGACGAACAGCGCGAGCGCTGCGAAGACGATTCCGAACAGCACCGAGGCGGCAACCGTGCTCCCGATCCAATCCAGCCGTGCCGGCATCTCCAGCGCCGCCATGCCGGTGTAATGCATCGCCGCGACACCCAGGCCGACGATGGCGCCGCCGACGACGATCCACACCGGGCGCGAGGACGCCACGGCGATGCTCAGGCCCACGAAGGTCAAGGAGATCGCAAGCATCAGCGACAGAATTGTCACCGGGATGTTGTAGGCGCCGGCGCTTCCCGGGCCGTAGGCCAGCATCGCGATGAAATGCGTCGCCCAGATGCCGCATCCGCTCACGGCCGCATCCAGGGCGATCCAGGCCAGGCGCCCGGCTCCGTGCGTCGCGCGTGCGCGCTGAAACAGGCTGATCGCCGCGGCGCTGGCGAGCAGGCACACCGCGCCCCCAAGGGCCACCAGTCGCCAGTCATGCTCGTCGGTGAGACAGTAGAGAACTTGATACATTGCCGGCCCCTATCGACCCGCACTTGAGCCGACAGTGGTGGACGATCGGTAACCGGCTACAAACCTGCTCCGGAAGTGGTGAATGGAAGATGAGCGAGTTCGCTCACATTGCTGATCCTCGCGACGGCGCACCGAAGCAGCACCACGGCAGCGGGAAGCGAACAAGCACAAGCGCCGCGCGGACCGTCGCGCGGCGCTCGTAGTTTCCTCTACTCAGCTCGCCGCGCGCAGATTCACCTTGCTCTCGGCGAGTGTCGTCAGCTTCTGGTCGGTCGCCTTCTCCTCCTCGAGCGTCTTGGCGAGCACCGCCGCACAATCGTTGCGGCCGAGCTGCTTGGCCCAGGCGATCAGGCTGCCGTAGCGGACGATCTCGTAATGCTCCGCGGCCTGCGCCGCATTGATCAGGGCCGCGTCGAGCACCGCCTTGTCGGCGACTTCGCCGGCGGTCTCGTCGGCTTCCTCGATGATGCCATCGATCGCCGGGCAGTCGACCGCCTTCACGGGGACGCCGTGCATCTTGAAGACCTCCTCGAGCCGCGCAACGTGCTGCTTGGTTTCCTCGAGGTGCGTCAAAAAGCCCTGTTTCAGCTGCGGATCAGTGGCCTTGGTCGCCATCTTCGGCAGCGCCTTGGTGAGCTGCTGCTCGGCGTAATAGATGTCCTGGAGCTGATGTACGAACAGGTCGTTCATGGTCTTGATGTCTTTTGTGAACAGTCCCATCGTTCCGATCCTCTCGGGTCTTGGGAACACGGAGGCGCCGGCTTGCACGAAAAAGCCGCGTATTCCGCCATGTTCGATTGCTGATGGAGGCTAACGACCACGCGGCATCGACGTTCCAAAAACGCCGATACGGCTCTGCGTTGGAACAATGCGGACGGCGCCGGGATCTGAGATCGTATCGGCACGGTGAGCGCGCGGATGGAGCCTGGTTTCGCGACTCATATGCTTAACGCGCCGCCGATATGAACCGCGTATGACAAAGTTGCCCGCCGAACGCAGAACCTATTGTTGTCAAGGGCTGCACAAGCCGCTGATTTTGCCTTAAATGAGCTGGATCATGCCTAGCGATCGATGCCTGCCTTTTGGCCGTGATCGCACCCGACCGGCCAATGTCTGGCCCGGTCGGTCTTGCCCCCCGCCGGGAGGATGAATGCACGGACTGCTGCCCGCGTTGAAACGCGGCTTCAATAGATGGATCGGCTGGCGACGGCTCGGCGTCGCCGCGAGCATCTTCATCATCGCGTTTGCGATCACCACGCTGGTGCGGACGCTCAAGGGCATCGATACCGGGGTCATCCTGACCGCGTTGACGGAGATTCCCCGCGGCAACATCGGGCTGGCGGCGATCTGCGTCTTCTTCGCGTTCTGTACGCTGACCTTCTACGACTATTTTGCGCTGCGAACGATCGGCAAGAAGCACGTGCCCTATCGCATCGCGGCGCTGTCCAGCTTCACGTCCTATTCGATCGGGCACAACATCGGCGCCACGGTCTTCACCGGCGGCGCGATCCGTTTCCGGATCTATTCGGACTACGGACTGAACGCGATCGACGTCGCGAAGATCTGCTTCCTGTCCGGCCTGACCTTCTGGCTCGGTAACATCTTCGTGCTCTCGATCGGCATGGCCATCCATCCGGACGCGGCCTCCTCGATGGATCAGCTGCCCTCCTCGCTCAACCGGTTGATCGCTCTCGGCGGTCTCGCATCGATCGGCGCGTATCTGGTCTGGCTCTGCATGGGCGAGAAGCGCCGTGAGCTCGGCCAGAAGGGCTGGAAGGTGGTGCTGCCCTCGGCGCCGCTGACCTTGGTGCAGATCCTGATCGGCGTCGTTGATCTCGGCTTCTGCGCCACGGCAATGTACCTCTTGATGCCGGTCAACCCGCCGATCGACTTCATGTCGCTCGCGGTCGTGTTCATCCTGGCGACCCTGATCGGCTTTGCCAGCCACGCGCCGGGCTCGATCGGCGTGTTCGATGCCGCCATGCTCGTGGCGCTGCCCCAGTTCGGCCGCGAGGAGCTTCTGGCCACGCTGCTGGTGTTCCGTATTCTCTATTTCGTGATCCCGTTCGGCCTTGCCATCTCCATCATGGGCACGCGCGAGCTTTGGACGAATGTGGTCGCGCCGTGGCAGGAGCGGCGGCGGCTGGCGGAAGCCTGCGCGCAGGCCAACCTGCCCAAGGAGGTGACGCCGATGGAGCGCGAACGGCTGCTACGGCGGGCCAGCAAGCGCTGAGCCGCCGACGCCACCTCCGCAATCGTCGGGCAAGGGTTGCAGGCCGCGGCACAATCCTCTCTTATTTCCGCCTCAACTTTGCCGTTGAAGACGCGGGCCATGATTTCCGTATTCCTTCGCACCCTCTCGGCCGGCGCCGTGTTGCTTGCCGGCATCCTTGCTTTGCCCGAGCGCGCCGCCGCGCAGGACGCCGGCACCATGCAGATCAGCTGGGAGGTGCGTAACCGCTTCCGGCTCTTCCGCGAGGAGCGCGACTTCCTGCTCCATGTCGAGAACGAGCGCAACCGCAGCATTCTAGCCGCCGAACAGTCCCTCGAGCTCCAGAGCGAGGGCCGCGGCTGGGCCCGCAACATGGTCAACCGGCTCTGCATCGACCTGCAGGGCCGGGTCAACCAGCCCTGCACCCGCGACAACGTCAAAGAGAACTACATCACGCCGATCGACCATCCCGTGACGGTGCGCCTGACCGGCGCGGTGCCGGTCGGCGCCACCTGCGCCTGGTCGTTCGATGACGGCGACGGGCCGCAGAGCTCGACCTTCGACTGCGCCGAGCCGATCAATTTGCGCGTCCGCTACGGCAAGCCGACGGTTGCGACCGTCGATGTCTCGGCCGGCTCCGATCCGACCCAGCGGGTCCAGACCGAGATTCAGGTCCGCGACATCTTCATCGCAGGTCTCGGCGACAGCATCGCCTCCGGCGAAGGCAATCCGGACCGGCCGCTGGCGCTGTCGGACGAAGGATTCTGCTTCCGCTCCTATCTCGGCACCGCCGGCGCGCAGTACTACCGGCCGAGCCGCCACGGCTTCAAGGGCGGCCGCGCCTGCGAGGCGCCGGATACGCTCGCCAACTGGCAGCGCTACAGCGCGCTCTGGTTCAATGCGCCGTGCCATCGATCGCTCTACAGCTATCAGGCGCGCACCGCGCTGGCGCTCGCGGTGCGCTACACCCACATCGCCGTGACCTTCCTGCCGCTCGCCTGCACCGGCGCGAGCATCGGCGACGGGCTGCTCGGCTCGCAGCGCGCTCGCGAATGCCCGCCCGGCAAGACCGGCGTCTGCAACACCAGCGTGAACGCGCAAGTCGCCGAGCTGCGGGAAGCCGTCACCGCGGCGAAGAAGCGCCAGCCCGATCGCACGCTCGATCTCGTGCTGCTCTCGGTCGGCGCCAACGACGTCTATTTCTCCGGTCTCGTTGCCGACGTCATCGTCGAAACCGCGACCGAGCGCGCGCTGTTCCGCCGCTCCGGCGTATTGGCGAGCGTCGACGATTCCCGCGATGCGCTCCAGCGCGAGCTGCCGCAGAATTTCGTCAAGCTGCGCGAGGCGCTGAAACCGCTGGTCGGCGGCGACCTCTCGCACGTGGTCTATGTCTCCTATGCCAATCCTGCGCTCGCCGACGGCGGCGCGCCCTGCCGCGGCGGCCGGGCCGGCTTCGACATCCACCCGTCCTTCAATGCCGATCCGCAGCGCCTTTCCCGCGTCTCCGCCTTCGTCGACAGCGAATTCCTGCCGCAGCTGAAGGGGCTCGCCACCTGCACCCGCGGTGCGCTGTGCCGCGATCCCGAAGCCGACCGCATGACCTTCGTCGATGCGCACCAGGCCGCGTTCGCCGAGCACGGCTTCTGCGCCCGTTCCGGCAACGATCCCGAATTCGACCGCAGCTGCTTTGCCGCGAACGGCCAGAGCTTCGATCCCGACATCGTCAGCGCGGCGAGCCAGCCGATGCTGTGCGGCCGCGGCGCCTCGGAGTACCGCGCCTACCTGCCCCGCGCGCGCTGGATCCGCGACGCCAATGACAGCTATTTCGCCGCGATGACCTATCCGCAGGGCCTGCCGGCGGCGAGCCAGCCGACCGACATCCACGATGCGGCCTGGGGCGTGCTCTCCGCCGTCTATGGCGGCGCGGTGCATCCGAGCGCCGAGGGCCATGCCGCGATGGCCGACGCGGCGCTGCCGGCGGCGAGCGCCGTGCTCGGACTCGACGCCGTGCCGCCGAACGTGACGCGCGGACTATTGCCGCAGCTGCTGCCCAGCGCGCAGCAATAGCGTGCTGTCTCCACACACTCACTGTCATCGCCCGGCTTGACCGGGCGATCCAGTACTCCGTGACAGCAGTGATTGAATCGAGACGCCGCTGCGTACTGGATTCCCCGCCTTCGCGGGGAATGACAGCGGTGGTTTGATAGGGTCTCCCAACACCGATCATCCCCCACTTCGCCGTTCCATCGATCCAAAAACAGCATCGATCGATACTGCCTTGAACTTGGACACTTCGCCGCGCGCACCTCTAGGACTCGTGTCGGGCAAACGGCCGAGGCCTAAGAGTGACGCGTGATGAGCGCAGTGGCGTCCGCAGCGGACGTGAGGCGGTCTCGCGTCAGCCTGTTCCTCCTGAGGGCTCCCATGGGAGCTTGACCAGGCAACTCAACGGCGGCCCACAAGGCCGCCGTCTTTGTTTTGGGGGTGATCGATGCTAGAAGTGCCGGGGAAACGCCTTATTCATCTAAGGCATGTATCGATGTTCGACCTCAACCAGCTCCGCTGTTTCGTCACGGTGGCGGAGGAATTGCACTTCGGCCGCGCCGCCGTGCGGCTCAACATGACGCAGCCGCCGCTGTCCCGGCAGATCCAGGTGCTCGAGCACATCATCGACGCGCCGCTCTTGGAGCGCACCAGCCGCTCGGTGCGCCTCACCCCGGCCGGGCGCAGCTTCCTGCCGGAGGCGCGACGCATCCTCAAGCTTGCCGAAAGCGCTTCGCAGGTGGCCCGCCGCATCGCGCTCGGCAAGACCGGCTCGCTGAAGGTCGGCTTCACCGCGGCCGCGGCCTATGGATTCCTGCCCGAACTCATCGCCGCCTGCCGCGCCAAGCTGCCGGAGGTCGATTTCTCTCTGAAGGAGATGGTATCGGGCGATCAGTTCGAGGCTCTGACTTCTGGCCAGATCGATGCCGGCCTGCTGCGGCCGCCGATCGCGCGGCCCGAGCTTGCCAGCCGCCGCGTCGTCGCCGAGCCGCTGCTCGCGGCGATCCCGAAGAAGCATCCGCTGGCGAATGCCGACGGCATCACCATCAAGGATTTCGACGACCAGCCCTTCGTGATGTACTCGCCCTATGAGAGCCGCTACTTCCACGATCTCCTGGTGGCGCTGTTCACCCGCGCCGACGTGCTGCCGCGCTACGTCCAGCATCTCAGCCAGATCCACTCGATCCTCGCGATGGTGCGCGCCGGCCTCGGCCTCGCCATCGTACCGGCGGCAGCGGCGAGCCTGAAGATCTCCGACGTCCGCCTGCGTCCGCTGAAGCTGCGCACGCGCGTTCCGGTCGAGCTGTTCATGGTGTGGCGGCGCGAGGACGAGAACCCGCTGCTGTCGGCGCTCGTCAAGATCGCCGGCGAATTGTCCTCCGCGGAGGTGGCGGAGGATTGATGCTCAATCCGCATCGGTCGATATAGGCTTTGGCTTGGACGCGCATCGAACGGTCTCCTAAACCACGGCGCATGGACGTGCGGCCTCTGCTTGCGTCCTCCGCAACACGAGAAGGGAGCGCCCATGAGCAAGATGACCCCGCAGGAAATGGCCCAGAAGATCGGATCGGGCCTCCTGTCCTTCCCCGTCACGCCGTTCAGGGCGGACTACTCCTTCGACGAGGCGACCTATCGCGCCAACATGGACTGGCTGTGCGGTTATGACGTCGCAGGCCTGTTCGCCGCGGGCGGCACCGGCGAGTTCTTCTCGCTGACGCCATCAGAAGTTCCGCAGGTCGTGAAGGTCGCCGTCGACGAGACCAAGGGCCGCGTGCCCGTGCTCGCCGGCACCGGCTACGGCACCGCGATCGCCCGCGAGATCGCGATCGGTGCGGAAAAGGCCGGCGCCGACGGCCTCCTGCTGCTGCCGCCCTATCTCACCCATTCCGAGCAGGAAGGCCTTGCCGCCCACGTCGAGGCGGTCTGCGCCGCCGTGAAGATCGGCGTCATCGTCTATAACCGTGACAACGCGATCCTGCAGCCCGACACGCTCGCGCGCCTTGCCGAGCGCTGCCCCAACCTCGTCGGCTACAAGGACGGCATCGGCGACATCGAGCTGATGACCCGCGTCTACACCAAGCTCGGCGATCGTCTCACCTATGTCGGCGGCCTGCCGACCGCCGAGACCTTCGCGCTGCCCTATCTCGACATGGGCGTGACGACCTATTCCTCGGCCGTGTTCAACTTCGTGCCGGAATTCGCCACCAACTTCTACGCCGCGGTGCGCAAGCGCGACCACGCCACGATCCAGGCCGGCCTGAAGGATTTCATCCTGCCGCTGATCGCGATCCGCAATCGCAAGAAGGGTTACGCGGTCTCGATCATCAAGGCCGGCATGAAGGTGATCGGCCGGGATTCCGGCCCGGTCCGTCCGCCGCTGACTGATCTCACCGAGCAGGAGATGGCGGAGCTGACCGCACTGGTGCAGAAGCTGCCCGCCGCACGATCGTCACAACAGGCTGCAGAATAGTAAGACGACACGGAGGAGCCTGCGATGGCCCAGACTGAGATTTCCGGCGCACCTGTTATCACGGCGATGCAGGTGATCCCGGTCGCGGGCCGCGACAGCATGCTCCTCAACCTCAGCGGCGCGCATGCGCCGTTCTTCACCCGCAACATCGTCATCCTCACCGACAATGCCGGCCACACCGGCGTCGGCGAGGTGCCGGGCGGGCAGAAGATCTGGCAGACGCTCCAGGACGCGCGCGACCTCGTGATCGGAAAGACGGTCGGCGCGATGAACAACATCCTCGCCGATATCCGTACCGCCTTCGCCGACCGCGACGTCGGCGGACGCGGCAAGCAGACCTTTGATCTTCGCGTGATGATCCATGCGGTCACCGCGATCGAATCCGCGCTGCTCGACCTGCTCGGCCAGCATCTCGGACTGCCCGTCGCAGCACTGCTTGGCGAAGGCCAGCAGCGCACCAGCGTCGAGACGCTCGGCTATCTCTTTTTCGTTGGCGACCGCCGTAAGTCGAAGCTCGACTACGTGACTGGCGAGACCGGCAAGCCCGACTGGTTCAACCTCCGCCACCAGGAGGCGATGACGCCAGAGGCCGTGGTGCGGCTTGCGGAGGCGACCCACGACCATTACGGCTTCGCCGACTTCAAGCTCAAGGGCGGCGTGCTCCGCGGCGAGCAGGAGATCGAGGCGGTTACCGCAATCGCAAAACGCTTCCCCAGCGCGCGCGTCACGCTGGACCCCAACGGCGCCTGGTCGCTCGATGAGGCGATCAGCCTCTGCAAGGGCATGCATGGCATCCTCGCTTATGCCGAGGACCCCTGCGGCGCCGAGGCCGGCTTCTCCGGCCGCGAGATCATGGCCGAGTTCCGCCGCGCCACCGGCCTGCCGACCGCCACCAACATGATCGCCACGGACTGGCGGCAGCTCTCCCATGCGCTGCGGCTCGGGGCCGTGGACATCCCTTTGGCCGATCCCCATTTCTGGACCATGCAAGGCTCGGTGCGCGTGGCCCAGACCTGCCGTGACAACGGCCTGACCTGGGGCTCGCACTCCAACAACCATTTCGACATTTCGCTTGCCATGTTCACCCATGTCGGCGCCGCCGCCCCCGGCAAGGTCACCGCGATCGACACCCACTGGATCTGGCAGGACGGTCAGGCGCTGACGAAGGAGCCGCTCCAGATCAAGGGTGGCAAGATCGCCGTCCCGGACCGCCCGGGCCTCGGCATCGAGATCGACCGCCCCGCCATCGAGGCCGCGCACGAGCTCTACAAGAAGCATGGACTTGGGGGGCGGGATGACGCTATGGCCATGCAGGACTTGATCCCCGGCTGGACGTTTGACGACAAGCGTCCCTGCCTCGTGCGTTAGAAACGTTCCCCTGGAGGAAAAAGATGACAGCGATCCTGAAGAACTTCATCGGCGGCGAATGGGTCGACGGCTCCGGCGTCACCAGGAACATCAATCCCTCCAACACCAATGATCTCGTCGGCGAATATGCCAAGGCCGACAAGGCGCAGACCGAGAAGGCGATCGCCGCCGCGAAGGCCGCCTTCCCCGCCTGGGCGCAGTCGACCCCGCAGGCGCGCTACGACGCGCTCAACAAGATCTCGACTGAAATCCTCGCCCGTAAGGAAGAGCTCGGCCGCCTGCTCGCGCGCGAGGAAGGCAAGACCCTCCCCGAAGGCATCGGCGAGGTCGCCCGCGCCGGCCAGATCTTCGCGTTCTTCGCCGGCGAAGCGCTGCGCCTGATCGGCGAGAAGGGCGCCTCGGTGCGTCCCGGCCTCGACGTCGAGCTCACCCGTGAGCCGGTCGGCGTCGTCGGCATGATCACGCCCTGGAATTTCCCGATCGCAATCCCCGCCTGGAAGATCGCGCCGGCGCTCTGCTACGGCAACACCGTGGTGTTCAAGCCGGCCGAGCTGGTGCCTGGGTCTGGACATGCGCTCGCCGAGATCATCACCCGATCCGGGATTCCCGCCGGCGTGTTCAACCTCGTCGTCGGCTCCGGCTCGGTCGTCGGCCAGACCCTGCTCGAGCATCCGGACGTCGCCGCGATCTCCTTCACCGGCTCGGTGCAGACGGGACGCAAGATCGCGCAGGCCTGCGTGCTCTCAAACCCCATGAAGAAGTTCCAGCTCGAGATGGGCGGCAAGAACCCGCTGGTCGTGCTCGACGACGCCGACCTCAAGACTGCCGTCGAGGTCGCCGTCAACGGCGCTTATTTCTCGACCGGCCAGCGCTGCACCGCCTCGTCCCGCCTGATCGTCACCGAGGGTATCCACGACCGCTTCGTCGCCGCCATGGCCGAGCGCCTGAACAGCCTGTCCGTGGACGATGCGCTCAAGGCCGGCGTGCATATCGGCCCGGTGGTCGATCAGAACCAGCTCGATCAGGACCTGCGCTACATCAAGATCGGCCAGGACGAGGGTGCCAAGCTCGCCTTCGGCGGCGAGCTGCTGAAGCGCGAAAACCCCGGCCACTATCTCCAGCCGGCGCTGTTCACCGAAGCCAACAACAACATGCGCATCGCGCGTGAGGAGATTTTTGGCCCGGTCGCCGCCGTCATTCGTGCGAAGAATTACGAAGAGGCGCTCGCCATCTCCAACGATACCGAGTTCGGCCTCGCCTCCGGCATCTGCACCACCAGCCTGAAATACGCCTCGCACTATAAGCGCAACAGCGAGTCCGGCATGGTGATGGTCAATCTGCCGACCGCCGGCGTCGACTATCACGTGCCGTTCGGCGGCCGCAAGGGCTCGAGCTACGGCGCCCGTGAGCAGGGCTCCTACGCGCGCGAGTTCTACACCACGGTGAAGACGGCTTACACCAATCCGGGCTGAGATATCGTTGAGATTGTAGGGTGGGTTAGCGCAGCGTAACCCACCTCTTCTGCTTTCCGCAGATACAGACATTGGCGGGTTACGCCGAGTGATTGCGCTCCGCGCAATCACGGGGCTAACCCACCCTACACTTCGGAGTCCTCGATGGACCAGGACGTCGCAGCGAAAGAGCAGCCCCGCTACATCAAACTCAACGAGCGCGACAATGTCGCGATCGTGGTCAATGATTTCGGGCTCCCCGCCGGCGCGCGCTTTGCCAGCGGCCTGACGTTGCGCGCCTTCGTGCCGCAGGGACACAAGACCGCGCTGGTCGACATCGCGGAAGGCGAACCGATCGTCCGCTATGGCGAGATCATCGGCTACGCGCTGTCGCCGATCCTGGCCGGCGAATGGGTGGACGAGGCGCGCATCCGCATGCCGGAGGCCCCTGCCCTCGACAAGCTCGAAATCTCGACCGCCGTCCCCGCACCGCTGCCGCCGCTCGAAGGCTTCACCTTCGAGGGCTACCGCAATCCGGATGGTTCGGTCGGCACCAAGAACATCCTCGGCATCTCCTCCTCCGTGCAATGCGTCAAGGGCACGATGGAATATGCGGTGAAGCGCATCCGCGCCGAGCTGCTGCCGAAATATCCGAACGTGGATGACGTCGTGCCGCTGACGCACGCCTATGGCTGCGGCGTCGCCATCACCGCGCCCGACGCGGTGGTGCCGATCCGCACCCTGCAGAACCTCGCGCTCAACCCGAATTTCGGCGGCGAGATCCTCGTTGTCGGCCTCGGCTGCGAGAAGCTCGCGCCCGAACGCCTGGTGCCGGAAGGCGTCGGTGACGCCATCGTGCGAATGCAGGACGAGGCTTTCGACGGCTTCGGCGCCATCGTTGAGGCGATCATGATCCAGGCCGAGGCGCGGCTGAAGGTGCTCAACACGCGCAAGCGCGAGACCTGCCCGGCATCTGATCTTGTCATCGGGCTGCAATGCGGCGGCAGCGATGCCTTCTCTGGCGTCACTGCCAATCCCGCCGTCGGCTTCGCCGCGGACCTCCTGGTGCGCGCCGGCGCGACCGTGATGTTCTCGGAAGTGACTGAAGTGCGCGACGCGATCCAGCTGCTCACCCGCCGCGCCATCAACGAGGACGTCGGCCGCGCGCTGGTGCGCGAGATGGCCTGGTACGATTCCTATCTCGCCCGCGGCGGCGCCGACCGCAGCGCCAACACCACGCCCGGCAACAAGAAGGGCGGCCTTGCCAACATCGTGGAGAAATCGCTCGGCTCGATCGTCAAGTCCGGCTCGAGCGCGATCACCGGCGTGCTCTCGCCCGGCGAGAAGGCGACGCAGAAGGGCATGCTGTTCGCCGCGACGCCGGCCTCCGACTTCATCTGCGGCACGCTGCAGCTCGCCTCGGGCATGACGTTGCAAGTTTTCACCACCGGCCGTGGCACGCCCTATGGCCTTGCGGCAGCACCGGTGATCAAGGTCGCGACGCGCAGCGAGCTCGCGCGGCGCTGGAAAGACCTGATCGACTTCGACGCCGGCAAGATCGCAACCGGCGAGAAGACCATCGAGGAGACCGGCTGGGACCTGTTCCGCCTGATCCTCGACGTCGCCAGCGGCCGAACCAAACCCTGGTCGGACCGCTGGGGCATCCACAACGACCTCACGCTGTTCAATCCCGCGCCGGTGACCTAAAGCGTTTCCGAGCGAAGTGGGTCCCGGTTCGCGTCAAGAAAACGCGTCAAAACAGAACCGTCACTGTCCCTCGATCAAGTGCATGTCGCCCAGCGTGAGCGGCAGGCTTCGGACGATGAGGTTCGCGATCGCCGCACGCAGCCGTTCGCTCGAACCCGCGTCCTCGAACGTCGCTTCGATCGGTCCGCTCGGGCCGGCGATCCGTACCGTTCCAGTGTTGTCGAGCGGCGCGGCCGCCCTCTTCTCGATCACGTCGAACGACTTGCCCTCGATGATGCGAACCTCGTACAAGGCGTGGATCAGTCCGTAATCCGCAAGCAGCGTCCGATATTCGGCGAACCCGACGCCCTCGACGTTGCGGCCGTTTCCAAGCTTCGATCTCGCCCGGGTGATGACGATATATGCGTCCAGTCCCTGCGGCGTGACATCGCTGCGAACCAGCTCCTTGAACGGGTCGCTCCGCAGCAGATTGACCGGCGCGACCGCCGAATCCCTGATTGCGGCGAAGGCCGCGCGCCGGTAGCTCACCGGCTGCACATGAAACCGTCCGCTCAGCAGCTTCGTCGCCTGCTGGACGATCAGCTCGTCCAGCCCCCATGCGCCGATCGAGGCGGTCTGCGCGGCGTTGTCGAGCCCGGTCAGGCCGGCTCGCGTCAGGCTGATCTCCTCGCCGATCGCCGAGATGATGCCGACGGTCTTGATCGCCTGGAGCCGGCTGGCACGCGTCTCGAACGCCGCGGCAGCGCCGAGCGCGACGCTAGCGATCGCGCAAGCGAGAGTTAGGATGATCTTACCGCGCATGGTCTATCGGATCCTGAAATCGAATGAATAGGACGCACCGAGACCGACGGTGGTCTGGTTCGAGGATCCCCGCAGCTTCACCAGCGGGCTGTCCGCGACATCGCCGAGCAGCTTCTGGTACTCGACATAGGCGTGGACCTCCCACTGCGGGTTGATGCGGTAGGAGATCTGGCTGCCGAAACCGACCGAGTGCGCACCGCCTCTGGCATCGTATCTTGGAAGCCCCGATGCCAGCGCCTGCACGGCATCGACGCCGAAATACGGCGCAGTGGCATTGGTGCTCTTCCAGGTGAAGCGCGGGCCGGCCGAGATCGTCAGCCTTTGAATCAGCGGCACGATGACGTCGGCAGATACATCCGCGACGGTGCCGGTATGGCCGCCCATGCCCTGGCGCAACTCGCTGCGCAGGCGCAGCCAGTCGACCGGATAATACTCCACGAAGCCGCCGAGCTCATAGGCGGCGTCGACATTGCCAAGGCCGGTCAGCTCGGCATATTTGTCGGCCTTCCTTGAGGCGACGTATTTGAACGCGGGGCCGGCGCGAAAATGGCCGATGTCGAGCAGCGCGATGCTGGTGCTGTCGCGCGGTCCGCGAAACTGGTCGACTGATCCGGCGCGGCGGATGGAGAAGATCGGGACCGGAGCAAACCTTCCGTTGTTCGATCCGACGAACTCGGGCTTGTATTCGCCGCCGATGCCGACCATGACGGTCCAGTTGCCCGACGGCGAGGGCAGCATCGGCAGCTCCAATGGCGGCGCTGGCAGCGTGAAGGCGGTCTGCGCCGAGACTGATGGCGCAGTCGCCATGATCGCACCGAGTGCGGCGAGACAGGCGGTCGTCCGCCGCACAATCGCCGTGAGGCGGAGAGCGGCTTCTTCGAAATCATTCATTGCGGGGCCCCGGACCGGCCTTTGCAGGCCGAGTCGACTGTTGTGGTTAGGAGCCACAGCATCTGGTCCGGCAAAATTGCCCCAAGATTGCAAGGTGCGATCGGATGCTCCCCAGGGCCATGTCCGCCGCTGGCAGGCACGCCCGCCGGATCAACATTGCCCCCACATTGCACCGCCGCGATCACGCCCTCAATAACGTGACGAGCCATACCCGCGAACTCACTCGGTCCTGCCTTTTATTCGCCAAGCTCGCCGCCTTTATGGGAACCCTCGCGCACGAGCCGAAGCGCCAGAATTCGGCCAGGGAGCGTCACGGTCAGGGTTTTGTTGCCCCAGCAGAGTCAAGGACGACCCGCGTGCGCTCCCTCGTGATCGAAGACGAACCACAGATCGGCGCCTATGTCAGCCGGCTGCTCGGGCAATTGCACGGCATCGTCGACCTCGTCGGCTCGATCGCCGATGCCCGCCAGGCACTGAACAATTTCAAGTATGATCTGGCGATCGTCGACCGGATGCTACCCGACGGAGATGCGCTCCAGGTGGTCACGGCGCTGAGCCAATCGGCGGAGCGGCCCGCAATCATCATGCTGACGTCCAAGGACGCCAAGGAGGATGTCGTCGAAGGGCTCAATGGCGGGGCCGACGATTATCTCGGCAAGCCGTTCGAGCCGCAGGAGCTGCTTGCGCGCGTGCGCGCGGTGCTGCGCCGGCCTCGGCTGCTGGCCCCATCGGTGCTGTCGCTCGGCAACGTCGAGTTGCACCTCGGCAGCAACGAGGCGGTAGTCGCCGACACCAGGATCCTGCTGCGCCGGCGCGAGGCGCTGATCCTGGGGGCGCTGCTGATGCGGCGCGACCGCGTCATCACCCGCGCCGCCCTGATCGAGGAGATCTACGGCTTCGACGACGAGATCGAGTCCAACACGCTCGAGGCGCAGGTCTCGCGCTTGCGCAAGAAACTGGCCGAACTCGGCGGCGACGTCGAGATCCGCAGCATGCGGGGCATCGGCTACATCCTGCGGCTGGCAACGCCGCGATGAAGTCAATCGCCCGAACCTTTGCGTTCTCGCTCGGTATCGCCGCCACCACGATCTTCCTGATCATGCTTGGCCTCTTCATATGGCGTTACCCGACGGAGGAGCGCGAGTTCAGGGCGTGCCAGGTCGTAGCGGCCGTTCTCGATCGCGCGACGGTGATCGAAGGGCAAAGACTGATAATACGCTCGACTCCTGCGCTCGAGGAATTGAAGCTGGACAGCCCAAACCTCTGGTACGTGGTGTCCGCGGGCGACCTGCTCAGCGAGTACGGCAGCGAACACCGGCCTCCCCTTCCCTTCGTGCTGCCCTACCACGGGCCCATCGGCTCGTCCGTTTTCAGCACGCTCGACCAGAAGAGCACCTTCTGTCTTTCCGCCGTACAACGGGGCCCGTTGCGGCTCGCGATGATGGTCGGCGAGCCTCAGGTTCGCTTTGGCCGGATTGCAAGGACTTTTCTCCTCCGCAGGGTCTTTTCGATCGCCTTGGTGGCGCTGGCCTTTGCCGCGACCGTCGCCATCGGTTCAGCGCTTGCCGCACGTTTCGTCTCTCGTAGCATCGAGCGGGTGGCGCGTCGCGCGCTCGCGATCGACCCCTCGGCGCCGCAAGGTTTGATATCGCTGTCCGAGGTCCCTCGCGAGTTGAAGCCGCTGGTCGAGGCGCTGAACCGCGCTTTCGGCGAGATCGACGCCTATATCAGGATGCAGCGCCGCTTCCTCGGCAATGCCGCCCATCAGCTTCGCACGCCGCTGACGCTGCTGCGCGCCAAGATCGAGGACGTGCCCGAGCCGGCCCTGAAGGCCGAGCTGGTGCGCGACGTCCGCCGGCTGACCTCGCTGGTCTCCGCGATGCTGGACCTGGCGCGATTGCAAAATCATGCGATCGAGAAGCGGCCGATCGATCTTGCCCAGATCACGCTGGACGTGCTGGCCGATTTCAGCCCGTCGGCGCTGGACGCCGGCATCGAGCTTGCGCTCGAGCACGAGGGAAGAGGTCCCTTCGTGGTGCAGGGCGTAGACGCTGCGATCCGAAGTGCACTTGCCAATCTCGTCGGCAACGCGCTCATCCACGCCCATGGCGCGCGGCGCATCGTCGCCACGATCGGCTGCGATGGCGTGGCTATTCACGATGATGGCGCGGGCCTGCCCGACGGCGCCGAACACAGGCTGACCGAGCCGTTTCAGACCGGCAACGCCGCAGGTGCAGGCGCCGGTCTCGGCCTGTCGATCGTCCGCGAGATCATGGCGGCGCATGGCGGGGAGCTGGTCGTCGCTTCCGCGCCCGGCTACGGTACGACGATGCGCCTGCGCTTTGCCGCGGCCGCCGCGCCGGCGAGATCTGCGCAGTTCGATCTGCAAGAGCATTGAGCGGGCGCATCGGCGCTTTTCGCGAAACCGTCCGGAAACATTGGCGCGGAAAACGTCTTCCGCGTTTCGTCCCTTCGCATCACGCAATCAATATCTGCGCCGAAGACAACGGGAATGTTCGCGCGCGGGCGAACCTGTTCTGCCATCGCGGCGACCAAACCTCCGATTGACATCTTCCACGGAGATTTTCCAATGCGTGTTCTCTCGATGATTGCCGTTGCCGGCGCCATGATTGCGAGCTCGGCCGCCGCGTTCGCCAGCGAGCTTCCCTCCTACGAAGTGACGTCGTTTCCGATCACGACAACGCAAGTGCAGGTGCTCGGCGGCGCCGGCGTCCAGGAGCAGTCTGCGAGCCCCGCGATGATCGTCGCCGGCATGCCGGCCTCGCCCGTGCAGGTCGCCGTGCTGTCGCCGCGGATCAAGCAGCTCGCGAGCGCGGGTTCGAACAACCAGGCGCGCTAAGCTTGGCGTTGTCGTTCCGGCTCGGCGCTCCGCGCCGGCCGGAATGGCCACGCGCCTCTACGTCATGCTGCCCGGCATGAAGCAGCGCACGCGCGGATGGCCGTCGATATAGTGCTTCCACACCATGGTGCGGCCGATCTTGTTCGGGACGGTGATCACGGCGCCGTCAGGCACCACGACCCACTCGTCGTCGATGCGCACGCGGTAGCGACCGCGATCGGACTCCCAATCGACGTCGGCGATGACGTAGCCGTCGGCATCCGAGCAGCATAGCCCGAACTCGCTACGCAGACTCTCGAACCAGGGTTTCAGGGGCGAGTTGGCGAAGCGGCCGTCGTCGCGCGCCAGCGCCGCATGCGTCAGAACCGCCAGCCCCAGCAGCACGGCGGCACACTGTCTTGCACGTTTCATGTGGTCTCCGCGGTCGAAGTGATCACCGCGGGGCAAACGCTGCCGTCCGCCTTCCGCATGGTGCGCGGCAGGCGTGGAGACGGCGACTCGCTCCCCCAGCAGCTTTGCCGACAGCTATGCAAATCCAGCGCCAGCGCGCATTCCGGGGAACTACTGGAGGGCGCCCGAGGCACGTTCGCCCTTCGGCGAAGGTGGCCGCACAGGCTGGAGACCCTGCGCTAGGGCCATTGAGACCGCGCAGCGCGCGGCTTGCGCCCTTACTGCTTTGCCGGCGCCATCATCGCGCCGCCCTTCTTCGCCGCGGGCGCCGGTTGCTTGGCGGCTGCAGCCTGCGCGGGCAAGTATTTTGCGACGATGGCCGGATCGACCTGCGCGATGTTGGCATCGGGCAGGCGCGTCCAGGTCTCGTCCTTGCCGAGCAGCGCGATGCCGAGATAGCCGCGCAACGTCAGGGTCTGACCGTCGGGGCTGACCCGCATGTTGGCCTTCCAGATCTGGCCGTCGCGCGGATTGAGCACGTTGCCGCCCTCGTACTTCAATCCTTCGCGCTTCATGTCGCGGACGAAGGAGATGCCGAGCACCCGAGCGTTCTTGCGATCGTCGGTGCACTTGGAGCAGACCTCATTCGGGTCGTCGGTTGGCCGCGGGAAGGTCTTGGCGATCACACCTTCGAAGACGCCGTTGCGATCTACGAAGAGGAACCATCCGACCGTCCTGCCGTCTTCGACCTTCTGCCAAAGGCCCGCCGCAGTGGGCTCGGCGGTCTGCGCCGCGCACGGCGTCACGATCGCGAGCGACAATGCGAGCGCCAGGAAGGAGGGCAGCCGAAAGCTGGAAACGAGAGTCCGCATTATGATCACCTTGCTGAGCCAATCACCTTTGCTGAGCCAAGACTTCGCAGAGCCAAACTGTGCTAAGCCAAAAACCTGGCCAAGCCTATGACCGGAATGGCCGCAGACTACGGCGATTTCACGAACGGTTCCAGCACCAGAAACATGGGGCATCGCCGCCCCGAACGCTTCCGTCAGTTGACACCGAGCTTCTTTTGCAGGCTGGAGGACGAGGTCGTGTACTGGAACACGAGCCGCTTCTCCGGATAGACATAGCGATGGGCTTTTTGCGACATCAGCGCGCCCTCGTGGAAGCCGCACAGGATCAACTTGATCTTGCCGGGATAGGTGTTGATGTCGCCGATCGCGAAGATGCCCGGCACATTGGTCTCGAACGCGGACGTCTCGACAGGCACCAGATTGTTCTCCAGCGCGATGCCCCAATTCGCGACCGGGCCGAGCTTCATGGTCAGCCCGAAGAACGGCAGCATGGTGTCGCAAGCGATTTCGGTGACGCTGTTGTCGTTGCCCTTGACGGTGGCGCCGGTGAGCTTTCCGTCAGCGCCGGAGAGCGCGGTGACCTGGCCGAGCCGCAGATCCATCTTGCCGCCGGCAACCAGCGCGCGCATCTGCTCGACACTATGGGGCGCGGCGCGAAACTCGTCGCGCCGATGCAGCAGCGTGATGCGCTTCGCAATCGGATGCAGATTGAGCGTCCAGTCGAGCGCGGAATCGCCGCCGCCGACGATCAGCACGCTCTTGTCGCGGAACGTCTCCATCTTGCGCACGGCGTAATGCACCGAGGTGCCTTCATAGGCCTCGATACCGGGCACAGGCGGGCGCTTGGGCTGGAACGAGCCGCCGCCGGCCGCGATCACCACCACCTTGCATTCGAACACCTTGCCGGCATCCGTGGTGCAGCGAAACAAGGGATCGCCGATCTTCTCCACGGTCTCGACCATCTCGCCGAGATGGAAGGTCGGATGAAACGGCTTGATCTGCTCCATCAGCGCGTCGGTCAGCCCCTGCCCCGAAACCTGGGGAATGCCGGGAATGTCGTAAATCGGCTTTTCCGGATAGAGCTCGGCACACTGGCCGCCGACCTTGTCGAGGATGTCGACGAAATGCGCCTTCATGTCGAGAAGGCCGAGCTCGAAGGCGGCGAACAGACCACACGGCCCGGCCCCAATAATCAGCACATCGGTTTTGATCACGTCGCTCATGTCGTCTCTTTATCGATCGTTATCGGTTGGACGGCGCCCGTTGGGCAGAGGTGACCCTGCCTGTCTAGCCAACGGGGATGGAACAGGAAAGGCATAAAAGCGGGATCGCCCCGCAGCCGCGCCCACTTGCCGGGCCAAAATAACTGGGCTGTAACGAGGATGGATATGACGGAGATCAATCGGTGAACGCGCCAGCCCGCCTCGACACGACCCCGCGCCTTGAGGACTTTCCGTTTCGCCTCAGCGACAACGTCCGGTTCGGCGACCTAGACCCGAACCAGCACGTCAACAACGCGGTCTATGCCACATATTTCGAGACCGGCCGTGTCACGCTGATGAAGCTTCCCGAATACGGGCTGACCCCGCCGGGGCTCGCCTGGATCATGGCGCGGCTCGACATGCATTTTCGCGCCGAGCTGCACTGGCCCGGCTCGATCGAGCTCGGCCTCGGCGTGGTCAAGCTCGGGCGAACGTCGGTGACATTCGAGCAGGTCGTGTTCTCGAACGGCACGTGCATTGCGTCGGCGACGTCGGTCGGCGTCCTGCTCGACGAGGCGACGCGCCGACCGGCGCCGCTGACCGCAGAGGTGATCGAGAAGCTCAGACCCTGGCACAAGCGCGGCATCGAGGTCGCGCCGCCGAGCATTTAGAGCATGATCGGAAAAGTGTGTAGCGGTTTTCCGAAAAGATCATGCTCAAACAATAACCTAAAGCGCGATGACGATTCATCCTAATCGCATCGCGCTTTAGTCGACTTGGACAGTCTGCTTGGAGACGGATCAGGCCTGGCGCTCGGGCGTCGCCACGACGAGGCCGTCGAGCTCGTCGGAGACCTTGATCTGGCAAGACAGGCGCGAATTCGGGCGCACGTCGAAGCCGAAGTCGAGCATGTCCTCTTCCATCGGCGTCGGGCTGCCGACCTTCTCGCGCCAGGCTTCGTCGACATAGACATGGCAGGTTGCGCAGGCGCAGGCGCCGCCGCATTCGGCCTCGATGCCGGGAATGCTGTTGCGGATCGCAGCTTCCATCACGGTTGCGCCGTTCTCGATTTCCACCGTGCGGGTTTCGCCCTTGTGGTCGACAAAGTGAATCTTGGCCATGTGTGCTCGTGCTGCCGCGGTGCTTTGAATGAAGGAGGGTCCCGGCTGTCCTATAACGGGTCGGTCAGCCCGGCGCCATAGCGTTTTGAAGCCAAATGATTCCCGCTTTGCGGGAAGAAAACGCGTCAAAACAAGCGACTAGAGCCCGGCTCCGGACTTATCGGCTCAACGCTTCAGCATCGCTGCGATGGCAGCGCGGGCCTCGGCCACCGCCTCTTTCAGCGCGGCGAAGGCGTGGGGCCGGCCATGGCCGGTCCGGATCGCAGTCTCCAGGCTGGCAGCGGCATCAGCGACCGCAAAAGCGCCGATCCCGCGCGCCGAACCCTTGAGCTTGTGCGCAAGCGTGCCGGTCTCGGCCGGCAATGCGGTCATCGCCGCGAGCAGACGGGCCGCCTGCTCCGCGAACATGGCCAGCACTTCCTGCTCCAGCTCAGCGTCGCCGAGCGTCATTCGAGAGAGGTGATCGAGGTCGAGCGGGCTGTCGATGGGCGCAAGCGGGGGCGAAGGCATCCAGTCCATCCCTTGCAGTTCAGGCGTCATGGCGCAGGCCCCGGCTTCGCGCGACGGCCGCCGGTCCGGCGGTCAGATTCCCCTCACCCAAGCATGGAAATGGTTAACGAAATGTTTGGGGGATTTGACGCAGATCCGCCGGTTTATTGACGAAAAGTTGCCGCAATTGGCCGAGTCCGGTTGAGAATTGCGTTGATTGCTAAGGCGTTACGGCGCGATCCTGTTAACGATGATTAAGAATGTCTTAATCGCGGGCATTTCATTCGCGACGCTCTGCCAATAGGATGTTGCAGAAATTGGCGGACAAGCCGTCCGGGTGGGGACGGCTCGGAGATCCGCGCAAGCGGCATGATCCGGTCTGTGGGCTTGCGTCGCGCGCAGGGCTCGCGGGGGGACGCGTACAAGTAACGAGGGCTCGGACTGAACATGGCGAACACTCCGAAAAAGGTCAAAGACCCTACAGAAGTTGCGCTTTCTGCAATCCAGGAAGCTCTGAACATCAGCGACACCGCGGCCGATACCAGCCGCAACGCCGCAATGCGCAACGAAACGGCGCCCCCGGTGCCGCCGGCCGCGCCTCCGGTCTTCGACGAGCCGAGCTTCGAGCCGCGCCCCGCCGCCAACGAGCGCTCGACCGTGTTCGACCCGGTCGAGGAGCCGCGCACTGCGCGCCGCGCCGCCAACGACGATCGCGAGACCATCGGCCAGTTGCTCCAGGCGCTGCAGAAGGGCCGCCCTGCCCGCAGCGTCTACACCTTCGCCACCATCTTCGCCGGCATCTGGCTCGCCGCCTGCGCTGCGCTGACCTTCGGCTTCCTGCCCTCGATCCAGGCCGCCATGGGCCAGAGCGGCGGCGTGCTGGTGATCGCCGGCCTCGTCGCGATGTTCTTCGCGCCGGTCATGCTGTTCTACTTCCTCGCGAGCCTCGTCTGGCGCGGCCAGGAAATGCGCATGATCGCGCAGGCGATGGCGCAGGTCGCGATCCGCTTCTCCGAGCCGGAAGGCTCGGCCTCCGATTCCATGGTCACCGTGGGCCAGGCCATCCGCCGCGAGGTCGCGGCGATGGGCGACGGCATCGAGCGTGCGATCGCGCGCGCCGGTGAGCTCGAGACGCTGGTCGCCAATGAGGTCGCCGCGCTCGAACGCGCCTATTCCGACAACGAGGTGCGCATCCGCGCTTTGCTCCAGGACATCGCGCATCAGCGCGACAACCTGGTCGGCCAGGCCGAGCAGGTTCGCAGCGCCATTTCCGGCGTGCAGATCGACCTGCGCCACGACATCGCGCTGATCTCGGACGCGATCGCCTCCCGCGTCGACGAGGTGGCCAAGTCGATCACCGGCGCTCTGGAAGAGCGCGGCGCCCACATCACCCAGGCGCTGAGCAATGCCGGCGACAACATGATCCTGGCGCTCGGCGAGCGCGGCGGCGACCTGCTCGACCGTCTCGAGGAGGCCAGCAACGAGACCACGCGCGCCGTGCTCGACGCCAGCGAGCGGCTGACCACCAGCCTCAATTTCAAGACCGGCCATGTCCACGACGAGTTCGTCGACCTCGCCGACCGCGTCCACGAGATGCTGAACGAGCGCATCGACCGCATCACCGGCGAGTTCGAGCAGCGTTCCGCCGCGATCGTCGACGGCATCTCCGAGCGTACCGAGCAGGTGCACGATTCCTTGAAGAACTCGTCGGACTCGCTGCTGCTCGAGCTCGAGCTGCGGTCCAACGACATCTCCGCCAAGATCGACGACGCCGGCAACCGCCTCGCCGGCCAGATCATGACGAGCGGTGACAAGGCCAGCGAGGCGCTCGACGCCACCGTCAACGCCCTGGTCGCCAAGGTCGTCAGCCAGACCGAGACCGCGCACGATTCGCTGTCGCTGCAGATGAGCGCGTTCGACGAGCTGGTGAGGAACCAGGGCACCGAGCTGGTCGAGAAGTTCGCCCGCGACTCCGGCACGCTGGGCGCGCTGATCACCCGCCACATCTCCGAATTCGACCGCACCGTTAAGACCTTCGGCGGCGAGATCGTCGAGCGCATGGGCCAGCGCACGCAGGACATCGCCGAGACACTGAAGACCTATGTCGACGATTTCGACACCCGCTTCACGTCGAACGGCGGCCAGATCACGGCGGTGCTCGACCAGCGCCTCGTGCAGTTCGAGACCACGATCGGCGAACGCGTCGGCAATATCGACGCCTCGCTGAACGGCAAGATCGCCAGCCTCGACGGCACCATCCAAGGCCACATCAGGACCTTCGACGAGCAGCTCGTCGGCCGCGTCGCCGCGCTCGAGCTGTCGTTCGACAGCCGCGCGAAGTCGATGACCGAGACCATCGACGGACGCATCAACACGCTGGCGACGTCGCTGAGCGACGGTGCCGCGCAGGCGATCCAGTCTATCGACTCCCGCCTCACCTACCTCACGACGTCGCTGACCGGCGGGGCGTCGCAGGCCATCGAAACAATCGATGCACGGCTCAATCACCTCACGAGCTCGCTCACCGACGGTGCCTCGCAGGCCATTGAAACCATCGATGCGCGCCTCAACCACCTCACGAGCTCGCTGACCGACGGCGCATCGCAGACCATCCAGTCGATCGACACCCGCCTGACCCACCTCACGACCACGCTCACGGGTGGCGCGACGCAGGCGCTCGAATCCATCGACTCCCGCCTCACCTACCTGACCACCGCCGTGACCAACGGCGCATCGCAGGCCGTGCAGTCGATCGACACGCGCCTGACGCTGCTGACCTCGACGCTCACCGACGGCACCGCGCAGGCGATCGAGGCGGTCGACCGCCGCATCACCGGAGTCACCGAGATCATCGACGGCCGCAGCACGCATCTGACCGACACGGTCACGGCACGCTTCCAGGAGATCCAGCAGGCCATCGAGACCAAGGTCGGCTCGGTCGCCAGCGACATCGACGTGCGCGTGGCTCAGTTCGAGGATCTGCTCGGCTCGCGCGTCGAGGCCGTGGCCGGCCGCATCGAAAGCAGCGGACGCCAGGCCAGCGAGGACATGATGTCCCGCGCCGAGATGATCTCGACCGCGATCCGCTCGCATGTCGAGGACGCCGAGCGCTCGCTCACCAACCTCGTCGTCAACACCAGCGAGACCATCCAGACCGGCGCGCGCACCGCCCAGCAGTCGCTGCTGACGGTCTCCTCCGATGTCAACGCCCAGCTCAAGATGACCTCCGCCGAGGTCGAGCAGGCGCTGACCGCAGTCGGCACCGGTGCGGCGAACTCGATCCTGACCAGCGCGCGCGAAGCGCAGTCGACGCTGGTTGCGGCCTCGGGCGAAGCCTCCACCCAGATCAAGGGGCTCGCGGCCGATGTCGAGCGCACGCTGTCGGCGGCGGGCTCCGCCACCGCGGCCTCGATCCTGGCCGGCGCCCGCGAGGTGCAGACCACCCTTGTCACCGCGTCCTCGGATGCGGCGAGCCAGGTCAAGACCCTCACCGCCGACGTGCAGCGCTCGCTGTCGATGGCCGGCACCGCCACGGCGGAGTCGATCACCGCCGGCGCCCGCGATGCGCAGAGCACGCTGATCGCGGCCTCGACCGAGACCGCAAACCAGATCAAGGCGCTGTCCTCGGACGTGCAGCGCTCGCTGACGATGGCGGGCACCTCGACGGCCGAGACCATCATGAGCGGCGCCCGCGAGGCCCAGAGCACGCTGGTGACGGCGTCCTCGGACGCGGCGAGCCAGGTCAAGTCGCTCGCGGCCGAAGTGCATCGCTCGCTCTCTCAGGTCGGCCAGACCACCGCCGAGACGATCACCACCAGCGCCCGCGACGCCCAGAGCACCCTTCTTGCTGTCTCCGCAGAACAAACCAGCCAGGTCCGTTCGCTCGCGGCCGAGATGCAGCGCGCGCTGGCGACAGCCGGCGGCGCCACCATCGAGGCGCTCACCAGCGGCGTGCGCGAGGCCCAGGGCACGCTGATCTCCGCCTCGACCGATGCGGCGGGCCAGATCAAGTCGCTGACGACGGACATCGAGCGCACGCTGACCGCGGTCGGCGCCGACACCGCCTCGACCATCCTCAACAGCGCGCGTGAAGCCCAGATCTCGCTGACCTCTACCTCGGCCGACGCCGCGAGCCAGATCCGCACGATCTCGACCGAGATCGAGCGTACGCTGAGCGCGGCCGCCGCCAACGCGACCAACGATATCCAGACCAGCGCGCTCAACGCCCAGAACGCGCTGATCTCCGCCTCCAACGAGGCGAGCTCGCGCGTCAAGTCGAGCTCGGCCGACGTCGAGCGCTCGGTGCTCGCCGCCAGCTCCAGCTTCGGTCAGGCCATGACCGGCAAGACCGACGAGATCGTCACCTACGTGCAGCAGCAGGCCGACCGCCTGTCGAACATGATCGACGCCAAGCGCGGCGCACTGGTCGACGCGATCGGCTCGAAGACCAGCCAGCTCACGCTCGACATCGACCGCGTCACCTCCGACGCGCTGAAGTCGATCGAGACGCGCGGCCAGGCCTTCTCGCAGACCATGATGGGCAACGGCTCGGAAGTCGCCCGCACCATCAACGCGGCGAGCGAGGTCGCCACCAGCGCCGTCGGCAAGTCGCTCAAGGACCTCGAGCAGGCCTCGCGTTCCGCGATCGACCAGTCGCGCCAGGTCTCGATCGCGGCCGTGACGGAGATGCAGGAGACCAGCAAGATCCTGCGCACCGACACGGTCGCCCTGTTCGAGCGCCTGCGCGAAGGCAACATCCTGCTCCAGGAGGTGCTGACCGGTGCGCACGACAACCTCAACTCGCTCGAGCGGGCGCTGGTGACCCGCGTCGCCGACTTCGTCTCGGCGATGAACGACGTCACCTCGCGCAACGGCGCGGCGACGCAGAACCTGGAAGAGCAGCTCAACGTCTTCAACAGCAAGACCACGAAGGCGCTGCAGGATCTCGGCGAGCTGTCGACCCAGTTTGACAAGCATGGCCAGGCGCTGGTCGAGGCCGCGCAGGTCGTCGAGCAGAGCAACAAGAACACCACTGCCTCGCTCGCCGAACGCAAGCAGGCACTGGAATCGCTCGTCACCACGATCGACCTGCGCACGGCCGATCTCGACCAGCGGCTGTCGCGCTTCACCGGCCTGCTCGATGAATCGCTTGCCGCGGCCGAAGAGCGCGCCCGCGACATCGCCCGCGTCGTCGCCGAGACCGCCGGCGCCGGCTCGGCCGCGATCACCCGCCAGTTCGAGGCGGTGCGCGCGGCGTCTGAAGAGGAGCACCGGCAGACCATCGAGGCCATGCACGACATCTACCGCCAGACCACGGACGAGGCGGATACGATGTTCAAGCAGTCGACCGAGAAGTTCACCAACCTCGTCGCCAGCATGAAGCAGATGGCTTTGGAGATGCACAACGAGCTCGAAGCCACCCGCAACGAGCTGCGCCGCGGCGTACTCGAGATGCCGCAGGAGGCCGCCGAGAGCACGGCGCAGATGCGCAAGGTGATCGTCGACCAGATCGAGGCGCTCGCCGAGCTCAACCGCATCGTGGCCCAGCACGGCCGCGGGCTCGACGTCACCACGGCGGGCCGCGCCAGCGTGCAACGCCAGGAAGAGCCGGTGCTGGCCGCCGTCGGCGGCCGGGCTCCCGAGACCCGCATGCGCGACATCGGCAGCGCCTCGACGCTGCCGCCGCCGGACCTCGGCATGCCGGCCGGGCGCCGCACCGAAGCGCCGCCGGTCGCGCCCGGTGGCAACGACCAGGGCCGTGACGGCTGGCTGTCGGACCTGCTCAACCGCACCGACGCCAATCAGGGCGCACCGACCGGTCAGGCTCCGCGTGGCCGCGCGGCACCCGCGCCGCAGCCGCAGGCGCCGCAGGCAAGCAGCAATCCGCTGGAATCGCTGTCGCTCGACATCGGCCGGCTGATGGACCGCAACCTCGCCGCCGAGATGTGGGACCGCTACCAGCGCGGCGAGAACAAGGCCTTCACCAAGCGCCTGTACACGCCCGCCGGCCAGAAGGCCTTCGACGAGGTCGCCCGCAAGTACCGCGCCGACCGCAACTTCAAGGGCACGGTTGACCGCTACGTCGCCGAGTTCGAGCGCCTGCTCGACGAAGTCGCCCGCGACGGCCGCGGCCCGCAGGAGCTGCGCAGCCACCTGATCTCGGAGACGGGCCTGGTCTACACCCTGCTCGCGCACGCGGCGGGCCGGCTGGGGTGAGCGGAAGCTCGCCAATGGCGAATAGCGAATAGCGAATGAAAACGGAGCCCTCGCGGGCTCCGTTTTTGTTTGGGATCGATCCGTGAGGAAGGCTGTATACGCTACTCGCTATTCGCCACTCCCCATTCGCGCTTTCCTACCGCCTACCGCCTCGGCGCTGCCGCAGGCTTCGGCGGCTCGGGCGGCGGGGCGGGCTGCGACGAATTGCTGGCGCCGAACAGGACGCGGGTCGGGTTGCGGTCGAAATTGTTCACGGCGCGGCTGATGTCGCCGAGCGTGCGGCGGCCGTCGGCCATCAGAGCGCCGGAGCGCTTGTCGAAATCTTCGGCTAGCTCGCGGATCGACTTCACCGCCTGGAACAGCTCGCCGCCGTCCTTGCCGCCGGCCAGCGTGTTGAGGCCGAGCATGAGATTGTCGGCCTTGAGCATGACGCCATCGACCTTGGCCATCACGGCGTCGATCTTTTCGGAATTGCGCGCCAGCGAGTTGGTAAAGGTCTCGAGGTTCTTCAGCGAGTTCTTCACCGATTCCTGATTGTCGGCGACGATCTTGTTGACGTTCTGCAGCGTGGCGCGGATCGCCTCGGTGACATCCTGGAGCTTGTTGGGGTCGGCCGTGAGCGTCGGGATGCCGTCCTGGTCGAGCGGCGGAGCTGGCGCGGCCTCCTCGCCGCCCTTCAGCGAGATCGCCGCAACGCCGGTGAGACCCTGGAATTCGAGGCCGACCAGGGTGTCCTTGCGGATCGGGGCGTTGTTCTCGATCATGGCGAGTGCGACAACCCGCCGCGGGTTGTCCAGCTTCACCGAGACCACCTCGCCCACCCTGATACCGTTGAAATTGACGCTGCCGCCGTTGCGCAGGCCCGCCGCCGGGCCCTCGAACACGACGCGCAAGGGGCTGCGCTGCTTGGTCGTGTGCAGCGACTGAAACCACAGCACGAAGCCGATCGCGGCGGCGATCACCGCCAGCGTGAACGAGCCGATCAAAATGTAGTTCGCCCGCGTTTCCATCAGGTGCTCCGGCTACTCAACCCAGCTCTCAACCCATGACCGCGCGGGCGCGCTTGCCATGAAAATACTGCCTCAGCCAGGGATGCTGCGAGGCCTGCATGTCGGCGATCGACCCTGCCGCAATGATCTTACCGTTCCCTAAAACGGCGATGCGGTCACATGCTGTGTATAGGCTGTCGAGGTCGTGGGTTACCATGAAAACCGTCAGCCCCAAAGTGCGCTGCAGGGTCCGAACCAACTCGTCGAAGTCGCCCGCGCCGATCGGATCGAGGCCGGAGGTCGGCTCGTCCAGGAAGACGAGGTCGGGATCGAGCGACAACGCACGCGCCAGCGCCACGCGCTTGATCATGCCGCCGGAGAGTTCGGACGGGAAACGCTCGGCGACCTCGGGCTTGAGGCCGACCATCGTGAGCTTGGCCATGGTGATCTCGTCCATCAGCCGCTGCGAGACGCGCAGATATTCGCGCATCGGAAACTGGATGTTCTGCCGCACGGTCAGCGAGGAGAACAGCGCGCCCTGCTGGAACAGGACGCCCCAGCGCCGCTCGACATTGCGCCGCTGCGTCGTGCTCGAGGAATCGAGATCAACGCCGAACACTTCGATGGAGCCCGCGACCTTCGGCACGAGGCCGATGATGGTGCGCGTCAGCACCGACTTGCCCGCGCCCGAGGGGCCGACAAATCCCAAAATCTCGCCGCGCTTGACGTCGAGGTTGAGCCCGTCCAGCACGCGCGTTGAGCCAAACTGCACGGTGATGCCGCGGACGCGGATGATCGGGTCCTGGATCTCGCTTTGAGTTTCTCTTGCCATCGTCACATCCCGATCGAGGCGAAGAAGATGGCGAAGATGCCGTCCATGACGATGACGAAGAAGATGCCCTTCACCACCGACGCGGTGGTGTGCTGACCCAGCGATTCCGCGCTGCCCTGCACGGCGAGCCCTTCGACGCAGGCGACGATGCCGATCACGGCGGCCATCACCGGCGCCTTGACGATGCCGACGATGAAATGGTCGATCGAGATGGCGTCGCGCAGGCGCAGCAGGAAGGCCTCGGGCTGGACGCCGCCATAGAGCCAGGCCACCAGACCGCCGCCATAGAGCGCGGCCATGGCGCCGAGGAATGCGAGGATCGGCAGCGCCAGCACCAGCGCCATCATGCGCGGCAGCACCAGGACCTCGATCGGATCGAACCCCATGGTGCGCAGCGCGTCGATCTCCTCGCGCATCTTCATCGAGCCGAGCTCGGCGGTGTAGGCGCTGCCCGAACGGCCCGCGACCATGATCGCGACCAGGAGCACGCCGATCTCGCGCAGCACCAGCACCCCGAGCATGTCGACCACGAAGATGTCGGCGCCGAAGCGGCGGAAATGGAAGATGCCTTGCTGCGCGATGATGCAGCCGATCAGGAAGGTGATCAGCACGATGATCGGCACCGCGCGCCAGCAGACCTGCTCCATGTGGTGCACGGTCGAGGTCAGGCGGAACGAGCGCGGATGGATCAGGACGCGAAACCACGCCGCGAGCACGGCGCCCAGCATGTCGACGAGGCCCGCCACCGTGCCGGCGACGCCGGCCACGGCCCGTCCGATCTGCTCAAGCATGCCGGAGATGGTGATCGGGTCGCTGTCGACCATGGCCGTCGCCCTGACCCGCCGCACCTCGTCCACGAGGCTGGAATAATTGGCGGAGAGGCCCGCGATCTGGGCCTCGACGGGTCCCTTGGTCAGGCTGCGGCGCAGCCGCTCGATCAGCCAGGCGCCGAACGTGTCGAGCTTGGCGACCTCGGAGACGTCGATGAAGATGCTTTGCGGGGTGTCTGCAAGCTTCTCGGCGTCGGCGACCATCCGCTCCAGGACCGGCGCAAAGCTCGCGGTCCAGGTGCCGGTGGCGCACAGTGCCAGGGCGTTGCCCTTGGCAATCCGTTCCAGCTTCGGATCGCCACTCATGTCCGCTCCCGTGCCGGGGCGGAGAAAATCAGATGATTGCGCACGCGCCCTTACCCAGAGAAGGTATCCCCAAGGGTTAATGTTAGTTGCTAGAGGTAACTAGCAGGTTCAGATTTCGCCAGAGTTCAAAATGACTTCCATGAAATTTGCAGCTTTGGCGGCGCGAATCGAGCGCTTCCCGATCGCCGGCAGTTTTACCATCAGTCGGGGCGCCAAAACCGAGGCCGTCACGGTCGTGGCGGAGGTCAGCCGGGGCGGCCTGACCGGCCGCGGCGAATGCGTGCCCTATCCCCGTTACGGCGAGACGCCGGAGGCGACGCTGGCCGCGATCCAGGCCATGCAGGAGGCCGTCGCGGGCGGGCTGACGCGAGAGACCCTCCAGGCCGCAATGCCATCAGGTGCGGCCCGCAACGCCTTGGATTGCGCCCTGATCGACCTCGAGGCCAAGGCGGCGCGCTTGCGCGCCTGGAACCTGCTGGGCCGCCCGGCCCCGGAAGAGCGCACCACGGCTTACACGATCTCGTTAGCGACCCCCGAGGCCATGGCCGCCGCGACCGCCAAAGCGGCGCACCGTCCGCTGCTCAAGATCAAGCTCGGCGGCGACGGCGATCCGGAGCGCATCGCGGCCGTGCGCAAGGCCGCCCCTGAGGCCGAGCTGATCGTCGATGCCAACGAGGCATGGACCGAGGCCGATCTGGAGGCCAATCTCGCCGCCTGCGCCGCTTCGGGCGTCACCCTGGTGGAGCAGCCGCTGCCGGCAGGCCGCGACGAAGCGCTGGCGCGCATCAAGCGCCCGCTCGCCGTCTGCGCCGACGAGAGCGTGCATGACCGCAAGTCGCTTGCGCCCTTGCGCGAACGCTACGACGCCGTAAACATCAAGCTCGACAAGACCGGCGGCCTCACCGAGGCGCTGGCCATGGCCGATGCTGCCCGGGCGCTCGGCTTCGAGATCATGATCGGCTGCATGGTTGCGACCTCGCTGTCGATGGCGCCTGCAATGCTGGTGACGCCGCAGGCGCGCTTCGTCGATCTCGACGGCCCCTTGCTGCTGGCGCGCGACCGCGACCACGGCCTGCGTTATGACGGCAGCCTGGTCTACCCGCCGGACGCTTCGCTCTGGGGCTGAGCCGTGAAGCGATGCCGCGCCGACCAGATCAGAATGGCACCGGCAGCGGCCATCGCCGCCATGACGTAATAGACATTGTCGCCGATGCGGGCGTAGATCGCGCCTGATGCGATCGACGTCGCCGCCCCCAGGAGCCCGTTGCAGGCGGCGTAATAGCCCTGCCCGCGCGCGATCTGATGCGAAGACACGCGCTGCGCCAAAAGGTTCATGGTGCCGACGATGGTCAGGCCGAAGCTGAAGCCGTGGCCGAGCTGGGCGATCGCGAGCAGCACGAGCGGCGGCTCGCTCGCGGTGACGATCCAGCGCAGCACGGCGACCACGCCGCCGATGGCTATCAGCGTGGACGGCTGCAGCGAGAAGCGCGGCGACAGCGCGAACACGACGATCTCTGCCATGATGCCCAGCGTCCACAGCACCGCGATGGTCAGCCCGCTGATGCCTTGCAGCTGCCAGTTGATGGCCGAGAAGGTGTAGAAGGCGATGTGACTGCTCTGGATCAGCGCCGCCGACGCGATCACGGCCCAGAAGGCTGCATCGCGCAGCAGCGGCTTGCCGGCATGCCGCTCCGGCGTCCTCCGCCTGAGATCGTCGAGCGGCTGCAGCAGCAGGCTGGCGAGAACCGCGACGACGGCCCAGGCGACGATGACCCAGATCAGGTCGCGCGGAGCGATGACGTCGACGAGATAGCCGCAGGCGAGCGAGCCGGCGGCAAACGCCGCCGACCCCCACAGCCGCAGGGGTCCGTAATCGAGCCCGTAGCGGGCGACACCGCGCAACGCATAGGCATCGGTCAGCGGCATCGTCGGCGTCCACACCATGCAGGTCAGCGCGTAGACCAGGAACAGCGCCAGCGGCTGCTGCTGCAGGCCGACCATCGTAAATCCGATCGCAGTGGCCAGCGCCGACACCATGATGGCGGCGCGAATGGCCTGTCGCTTTTCGGCAAAGGCGGTCACTTGCGGCAGCGTGGTGAAGCGCGTGATCGCCGGCAGCGCGGCGATGATGCCGATCCAGACAGCGTCGATGCCGATCGCCTTCAGCCAGACCGGGAAGAACGGCACATGCGTGCCCAGGACCGCAAAGAAGGCCGAATAGAACACGGCGAGGCTCACGGCGAATCGCCGCTTCGTCGCTGCCGCGATGGGGATTTGTGATTCGGACTGCATCAAACCAATTGCGATTCGGTCGATATCGTGGTGATCGTTACAGTAACGCGCACTGATTTGCGCGACGAGATTGTCATGGCCAACGAAGCATTCGCCCTCTCGCCCATGTCTGCCCGCGCGGCCGCGCCGAACGAGCAGGATTACGACGCGATCCGCGAAGCCTTCATGGAGACCGCGCGCGGCCGCTGGTTCCTCGGCGAATATGCCAAGCGCAACCGCAATGCCGACACAAGCATGGTGCTGGATGCGGTTGCCAAAATCGAGGAAACCCTTGCGGCACAGCGGCAACCAGTCGTCGAAGACCGCCTGCCCGAGGCGCTGGTCGATATCCGCCGCGCCATCCGCGAGGCCGAGACGATCGCGCTCGCCGCGTTCGATCCCGGCGCGATCGAGGCGAGTCTCGCGCCGATCCCGCGCGGGGTACGCATCATCAAGGAGATCTCCTGGCGCTGGCGCGAGATCGGCGCCGACGGGCGAATCTGCGACCTCATTGATTCGCAGCTGGCCTCGATCGAGGCCGCCTGCGGGCAGATCTCGACCCTCGATCCCCGGATCGAGCTCAAGGCTGCGTTCGATCTGCTGAAGGATCGAGTCGAGCAGCTCGACGGCGACGCAACGCCGCAGGCCGCGCCTGCTCCGGCGCAGGAGGCGCCGTCATCAGTCGCAGAAGCCTCGCCCGTCGAGTCGGCGGCGATGGCGGGCGATGCATCCGTGGCTTTTACGGAGACACGCGAAGAGATCGCGGCAGCTCCGGAACTCGATGCGGCCGTCGAAGCAGCGGCCGTCGCTGAAACCTCCGCCATGGCCGAGCAGGCCATGGACGCGGCTGCCGCACAGGGGATCGCGGCCGAAAGCCAAATCCCTTCCGAAAGCGCGGCGCTCGAAAACCTCGCGCCTAATGATGCCGAGCTCGAAGCCGTCGCGTTTGAAGAGCCGGCCGCTCAGCCGGAGGTCTTGACGGAAGCAAGCGAGGAGTTCTCGCTCGACGCCGCAGCCGAGGCCGAGGACGAAGCCATCCTCGAGGCCATCGCGATGGAGATGGCCGCGCCCGATCCCGAGTTTGACGAGATCATCGAGCCGGTGGAGATGGCAGCCGCGACGCCGGAGCCGGCGCTCTCGGATGTCGTGGCGCCTATTGCCACCGAACAGCCGGAGCCGGTCGCAGCCGAGCCTGTCCTCGCAGCCATCGCCGAAGAGCCCGCCGCGGACGCGCCGATCGCGCTGGACTCGCTCGCGCGCCTCACCGACGCCATCGCGGAAGCCGCCGCCGAAGTGATGGAGCAGCAGGCACCGGCCATGGCGGCCGCAGCTCCAATGGCGGCAGCCCCGGCCGCGACGCTGCCGATGCCCTCGCCCCTGCCCGCGTCCATGTCCGCGTCCATGTCCGACGCCTCGCTCGGCGCCACCATCCTCGCCAGCGGCATCTTGCAAAAACCCCGCGCACCGGCCAACGACCCGCTCGCCCCGATCCGCCGCATGACCCAGGCCGAGAAGATCGCGTTCTTTTCGTAAGGGGCGCGCACTCCCCCCACACCGTCATTGCGAGCGCAGCGAAGCGATCCAGGCTGTCTCCGCGGAAGGATTCTGAATTGCTTCGCTGCGCTCGCAATGACGCGTAGGCGACGTCAGCGCCTCACCCGCAATTCCAGATCGGACCGATCGGTGTGCGCGTCCAGCACGGGCCAAAGCTGCCGCCGTTGTAGCGGCCGCCGTTGAATCCGGGGCGGCCAAAATAGTGCCACTCGCCGTCCCAGCGATAATATTGCGGAACCGGGTCGATGTACCAATGGCGCCGGTCGGCGCGCGACAGGCGGCGCATGGCGTCTTTCTGCTTGTAGAGCGGGATGCTGTTGCTGAGCGGCTGCCGATAGCCCGGCAGAAAGCCGTAGCCCTTCCAGACCGGCTTGGGGCGCTTTTGCACGGGCTCGGCGGGCGCGACAGTGGGCAGCAGCGACAGGACGACAGCAACGAAGAGACACAGAAGGCGAGACATGAATTGACGATAGACGCTCGCCTGCTCGAACGCCATTCAAATTCGAGTGCTGGCAGATGGTCGCGCGGGAGCATCGCAGACGATGAAACGGCCGACTTGATCTCACGTTGCGTCTATCGACGCAGCCCTACTAGCCGATCACGCCTTTCCTGATCAGGAAGCAACCATAGCCCCTGCTGTCGCCGACCTGCACGACGCCAAAGCCTGCCGCTGCCGCGCGATAGAAATCGGGACGCGCGAGCTTGCCGGGCGTGACCGGCCGGTCAGCCGCACGTGCGATCTCCGCGAGCACGGCGCGCTGCACCTCGGGCACGCGGTCGGGATCGTCGACCGGCATCATCACACGCACGGGATCGGGATCGAATTCGTCGAGCGGATAGACCGACATGATGGCCCGGATGGCAGTTTCCATCGTCATGCCCGGCAATTGGATCAGGCGCTGCGACGAGGTGCTCTGCGCGATCCGGGTGGCGGGGTGATTGGCGTCGACGAACACGAGGTCGTCGCCATGGCCCATCGCGGCGAGCAGCCAGAGCAAATCGGGGGTGAGGATCGGATCGATCGATTTCAGCATGTGGCGGACGTCCTCCCAATCGACGCTGACCATAGCAGGTTCCGAGCGTGATTCAGATCACGGAGGCGACCATGGTGACGGGGATCACGGACCGCAAGGCTCGAACGCGGCCAAGCTTGCGCGCAACCAATCTCGCATCGAGATGAGTGCCAAAGGAGCACGCCATGTTCCGCCTAAAGCCCTTTTTCATGACGGCGAGCCTGCTGGGAAGCCTGTTCGGCTTCGCCTGCGGGCCCGTTTCCGCGCAAGTCGCCCCGGTGCAGCCTGCCCCCACCGCGCTGCAAGGCCCGGAGCAGCGGGTGGCGCTGGTGATCGGCAATGCCAACTACCAGAACGCTCCGCAGCTTGCGAACCCCGACGATGACGCCCAGTCGATGGCGCAGTTCCTGAACTCCGCCGGGTTCGAAGTGGTCGCCGCGACCGACTTGACCCAGAACGACATGCTCCGCGTCGTCCAGGACTTCTCCGCCAAGGTCGCCTCGCGCGGTCCGAACACGGTGGCGATGGTCTATTACGCCGGTCACGGCGTGCAGCTCGCCGGCGAGAACTATCTCGTTCCGGTCGACGCCAAGGTCTCCAGCCCGACCGAGCTGGTCAACAATTCGCTGCGCCTCGTCGACGTGATGTCGACGCTGGAGACGATCCCGAGCCGCATGCGCATCGTCATCCTCGATGCCTGCCGCAACAACCCTTTCCCTGAAATCAACGACGCCGGCCGAGGCTTGGCAATCGTCGATGCGCCGAACGGCTCGATCGTCGGCTACTCGACCGCGCCAGGTGCCGAGGCGCTCGACGGCACCAATGGCCACAGCCCGTACACACAGGCGTTCCTGAACGTCGCGCGCGAGCCCAACGTGCCGATCGAGCAGCTGTTCAAGCGCGTGCGCCTGCAGGTCAACCAGACCACCAGCGGCGCGCAGATTCCGTGGGAGAGCTCGTCATTGACGAGCGACTTCACCTTCTTCGGTGACACCGCCGTTGCTGCCAACCGCGCGCCGGTGAAAGCGCCGGTCGTGCAGATGGCCTCCAATTTGCCGAGCCGCTCCACCCGCCAGGCCTATGACTACGTCGTGTCCGAGGGCCGTCCGGAGTACTATCAGGAGTTCATCCGGATGTACCCGCACGACCCGCTGTGCGACCACATCCGCTGGCTGCTCAACAACATCCTGATCTCGCAGGCCTGGCACAAGGCGGTGCTCGCCAACTCGCCGCTCGCCTACAAGAGCTTCTATGACAGCTACGGCAACAGTCCCTATGCGCAGGTCGCGCTGAAGCTGCAGGTGCAGCCGAAGCAGATCCCCCTGATGCAGGCGACCAAGTTCCTGGCGCCGCAGACCATTGCTCCGACGATCAAGATCGGCAATCTCGGCCAGCCCAAATACATGCCGCTGATGCAGCAGGGCAATGGCGAGCAGGTGAACGGCAATCTGCCGGTCGTGCAGAAGCCGCTCGACGGCAATGTCGTCGGCAAGCTCGGCAATGGCGGACAGATCGTCACCCTGCCTGCGGGCAACAACCAGCCGAACCCGCAGAACGGCACGCCGCCGCAGACCCCGAGCAAGATCGTCACGCTGCCTGCGCCGACCAATACGGTCAACGGCAAGGTCGGCATCGGCAAGATCGTGACCCTGCCTGCGACCAGCACCATGCCGAATGGCGGCACCATCAAGCCGGGCAAGATCGTGACCATGCCGGTGAATGTCGGCAAGGGTGGCCCGAACATCGAGTCGAAGCCGGTCAACGTGCAGACTCCGAACCGCCCGATCCGGCTCAACAACGGCAACACCGGCATCGTCAAGCTCAACAATAACCCGGTGAATAAGGTGCAGGTGCAGACCAACGTGCAGAACACCCGTCCGCAGCTCAACACGATGCCGAGCCGCATGGTCAGCAGCAACAACAACTTCCGGCAGTCGATGAACCAGGCGCCGAGCATGAACAATGGCGGCAACCGTCGCGGCGGCTTCATGCGCTGATTTCGGCGAGCGAGACGATAAAGGGGCAGAGCGGAAACGCTCTGCCCCTTCTTCATGTCTGTTCTTGGTCATTCCGGGATGCGCCGTAAGGCGCAGGCCCGGAATCCATACTCCCGATCGTGGTTATGGATTCTCAGATGCGCAATTGCGCATCATAGCTCTCGCTGCGCGAGCCCCGGAATGACGATCAGGCCACCAGCTCCGCGAACAGTTCCGCATCGACATTGCCGCCTGACAGCACGATGACGACGTTCTTGCCGGCCACATCAAGGCGGCCCGCGAGTAGCGCAGCAAGCCCCACCGCGCCGCCGGGCTCCACCACCAGCTTCAGCTCGCGATAGGCAAAGGCGACAGCCGCGCCGACTTCCTTGTCCGACGCCGTGACGCCGCGCGCCAAGAGCTTGCTGTTGATCGCAAACGTCATCTCGCCCGGCATCAGGGCCATCAGCGCATCGCAGATGGTGCGGCCGGCCGGCGGATGCGGCTCGCGATGGCCTGCGCTGAGTGAAATGCCGTGATCGTCGAAGGCCTCGGGCTCGGCGACCACGATCTCGGCTTGCGGATAGCGCGCCTTCACGGCGGTCGCGACACCCGCGATCAAGCCGCCGCCGGAGGCCGGCGCCACCACGATGTCGGGGCCGAGGCCGAGCGTTGCCATGTCCTCGGCGATCTCGCGGCCGGCGGTGCCCTGCCCTGCGATCACGAACGGATCGTCGTAGGGTTTGACCAGCGTCGCGCCGCGCTTCTCGGCAATGCCGCGCGAGATCGCCTCGCGGTCGTCCTTGTCGCGGTCGTACAGCACGACCTCGGCGCCGTAGGATTTGGTGCGCTCGCGCTTCGACAGCGGCGCATCCGCTGGCATCACGATGGTGGCCTGCATGTCCAGGATCTTTGCCGCCGCCGCCACGCCCTGGGCGTGGTTGCCGGAGGAGAACGCAACGACGCCGCCGGCGCGCTTGTCCTGCGGGATCGAGAACACCTTGTTGAAGGCGCCGCGGAACTTGAACGAGCCGGTGCGCTGAAGCATCTCCGGCTTCAGGAACACTTTCGCACCGACGCGCTCGTTGAGCACGGGGAAGGACAACAGCGGGGTGCGGATGGCGTAAGGCGCGATCACGCGCGCTGCGGCATCGATGTCGGCAGGGCCGACCGGAAGGGCCTGTTCGGTCATGGCGGAATGTTATCGCGGCCGATCAGGCCCGGGCAAGACACCTCCGCGAGAGGATTTCCCCATAGCGTTTTCGCGCGAAGTGGATCCCGGTTCGCGTGAAGAAAACGCGTCAAAACAAGAATCTAGAGCTATTTCGATCGATCGGATCGAGATAGCTCTAGGCGACTTGGCGCGGCTGTTCCGCGGCGTTCCGACCGGGCAGCACCGCCCCGACCGCCAAAATGCTGTCGATAAAGACCGTTGCAGAGGCCTCCCAGGTGTAATTGGCGGCGAACGCGACGCAGTCCTGCCGGGAGATATCGAGCGCGGCGAAGCAGGCATTGCGCAGATCGTGATCGAGCGCGCCGACCGGCGCATCGCCAATCACGTCGCGGGGACCCTTCACGGGGAAGGCCGCGACCGGCAGGCCGCTCGCGAGCGCCTCCAGCAGGACCAGGCCGAAAGTGTCGGTCTTGCTCGGGAACACGAACACGTCGGCGGCCGCGTAAATATCCGCCAGTTCCTCGCCGTGCTTCTCGCCGAGGAAGATCGCATCGGGGTAGACCTCTTCCAGCGAGGCGCGCGCCGGGCCGTCGCCGACGACCACCTTGGTGCCGGGTAGGTCGAGGTCGAGGAACGCCTCGAGATTCTTCTCGACTGCGACGCGGCCGACCGACAGGAACACGGGTGCCGGCAGGCAGAGATCGATGACGCGCGGGTGGAACAACGTGGTGTCCACGCCGCGCGGCCACAGCACGACATTTTCGAAGCCGCGCTCGGTCAGTTCGCGCGCGAGCGCCGGCGTCGCCGCCATCACGGCGCGACTGGCGCTGTGGAAGCGCCGCAGCGCCCGCCAGATCAGCGAGCCCGGCACTGGCACGCGGGCGCGGACATATTCGGGAAAGCGGGTATGGAAGCTGGTCGTGAACGGCAGCTTGCGCTGGCGGCAATAGCGGCGGACCATCAGGCCGATCGGCCCTTCGGTCGCGATGTGGATGCTGTCGGGACGTGCCTCCTCGATCAGCCTTGCGATCCGGGCCGGGCGCGGCATGGCGAGGCGCAAGTCGCGATAGCTCGGCATCGCGAAGGTGCGGAACGATTGCGGCGTCAGGAACGTGAACTCGACGCCGAGCGCTTTTGCAGCGTCAGAGAGCTTGGTCAGCGTCCGAACCACACCGTTGACTTGCGGGTGCCAGGCGTCGGTCGCGACCAGGATGCGCATCAAGTGGTCCTTGTTATGCAGCTCTGGCTGCGACCTGTGGCACCTGCTCCGGCTTCCGCAACTGATCCGCCCAGGTGATGATCTCGAAGTGACCGTCGTCATGCTCGACCAGGGCGGTGCAGCTCTCCACCCAGTCGCCGCAATTCATGTAGCGGATGCCGGCCTCGTCGCGGATCACGGCGTAGTGGATGTGGCCGCAGATCACGCCGTCGGCCTGGTGACGCCGCGCCTCGGCGGCGAGCGCCTGCTCGAAGGCGCCGATATAGTTGACGGCGTTCTTGACCTTCTGCTTGGCCCATTGCGACAGCGACCAATAGGGCACGCCGAACAGGCGGCGGAAGAAGTTGACCAGGCGGTTCATCTGGATCGCGAAGTCGTAGGCCTTGTCGCCGAGATGGGCGAGCCAGCGCGCGTTCTGCACCACGAGATCGAAGATGTCGCCGTGAATGACCAGATAGCGCTTGCCGTCGGCGCCGGTGTGAACCGTGTTCTCGACCACGTCGATGCCGCCGAAATGCGTACCGTAATAGTTGCGCAGGAACTCGTCGTGATTGCCGGGAATGTAGATGACCTTGGCGCCCTTGCGCGCCTTGCGCAAAAGCTTCTGGACGAGGTCGTTATGCGATTGCGGCCAGTGCCAGCTCGATTTCAGCGCCCAGCCGTCGACGATGTCGCCGACGAGATAGATCGTATCGGCATCGTGGTAGCGCAGGAAGTCGAGCAGAAGATCGGCTTGTGAACCGCGGGCCCCGAGATGGACGTCGGAGATGAACAACGTGCGAAAGCGCCGCTCCGGGCTCTCGTCACTCACATCGTAACTTCCCATGCGCCAGCCTGTAACAATGTCCCGTGACAGGGGGATGACCGATTGAACCCTTGAGGCACCTTCAAATACGAATCACGCCTTGCCTCGCCCTCCCCGCGAATATCAGTCGCATGCGACAATCAGGCGACATGGCGCCGCAGGGTGGGGGCGCTCCCTCCCCCGCTTGCGGGGGAGGCGAAGCAAGCCCGCCTCAGTAGAACTTGTGGAAATGATGGATCGGCCCATGGCCGTGGCCGACGCTAAAGCGGTCGGCGGCGGCGATCGCGGCGCTGATCCAGGCCTTGGCGTTGCGCACGGCGGCCTCGAGGTCCTCGCCCCTGGCCAGCCCTGCCGCGATGGCGGAGGACAGCGAGCAGCCGGTGCCATGGGTGTTGCGGGTGGCCACACGCGGCGCGGCGAGCGCGATCGCGGTCTCGGCAGTGACGAGATAGTCGGTGCTCTCGGCGCCCTCGCCGTGCCCGCCCTTGATCAGGACGGCGCGGCAGCCCAGCGCCAGCAGGCGGCGTCCCTGGCTTTCGATCTCGGCCTCGCTCGCCGCCACCGGCGCATCGAGCAGGGCCGCAGCCTCCGGCAGGTTCGGCGTGATCACGGCAGCCAGCGGCATCAGCCTGGCGCGCAGGGCGTCGACGGCTTCAGCGGCGAGCAGGCGGTCGCCGGAGGTCGCCACCATGACGGGATCGAGCACGATATGCCGCGGCGCCCAGCGCGACAGCGCGGCCGCGATGGCATCGATGCTGGCGGCCTGGGCCACCATGCCGATCTTCACCGCACCGATGTCGAGGTCGGAGAACACCGCGTCGATCTGCTCGGTGACGAACCCGGCCGGCACCGCGTGAATGCCGGTCACGCCGCGCGTGTTCTGCGCCGTCAACGCCGTGATCACGGAGGCGCCATAGACGCCGAGCGCGGCAAAGGTCTTCAGGTCCGCCTGGATGCCGGCGCCGCCGCTCGAATCGGAACCGGCGATGGTGAGTGCGACCGGGGTCGTCATCGCGGGAGACATGTGCTTGAGGAGGCCGCCATGGCCTCTCGTAGCGCGACCGTGGAACGTCAGCAAGCGCGCCGGGCCGCCGCCAGGCGTGATTCGCGAACCGATTGCGCGCCTTGCGAATCAGTCGGACACCGCGCGGACCAAGGCCCGAAATGATGCGGGCTTGAAAATGCAACGGCGCCGGACCCTTGCTATAGTCGCGTACCTTAGCGTGCTTCGCCGGTTACGCGAGACGTCAGGTGGTGGAACCGTCCAGCGCCCCCATGTTGCGGGCCGCCGGCCCCGCAAGCCACCTGAACAAGACTCCTTGGGGTGGAACGATGTGGGCCTTCTTCGAACGTCTCCTCGACTCGTCCATGCTGTCGCCGCACGGCATCTGCCTGTTGTGGGAGCCTCAGCTGATCTGGCTTCACGTCGTTTCCGACGCCAGCATTGCCGCTGCCTATTTCTCGATCCCGTTCGCCCTCGCTATTCTCGTCACCAAGCGGCGCGACCTCAAGTTCGGCTGGGTCTACTGGGCGTTCGCGATCTTCATCATGGCGTGCGGCCTGACCCACGTGCTGTCGATCTATACGCTCTGGGTTCCGATCTACGGCATCGAGGGCATGCTCAAGGCCGCCACGGCGGTCGCGTCGGTCTTCACCGCCGCCGCGCTCTGGCCGCTGCTGCCGAAGATCCTCACGATCCCCTCGCCGTTCGAGCTGCGACAGGTCCAGGCCGCGCTCGAGGAGGAGGAAATCAAGAGCCGCGACGCCACGCTGCTGCTGCAGCAGGTCCGCGACGCCCAGCGCGCGATGCGCGAGAGCGTGGCGCGCCTCACCGCGATCGTCGAGACCGCGGTCGACGGCGTCATCCTGCTCGATGCGCAGGACCGCATCCTGCTGTTCAATCCGGCCTGCGAGCGCTTGTTCGGCTACCGTGCCGACGAGGTGATGAACCGCAACGTCGGCATGCTGATGCCCGAGGCGGATGCAGCATCCGACCGCCAGGCGCGGCATTTCGCGACCGGCGGCGAGGCCGTCGGCCTGCGCAAGGACGGCACGACGTTTCCGATGGAGCTGTCGGTCGGCCAGGCGCGGCAGGACGGCGAATTGATCTTCGTCGGCATCGTCCACGACCTCACCGCGCGCAAGCTGACCGAGCAGCAGCTTCAGCAGGCGCAGAAGATGGAGACGGTCGGTCAGCTCTCCGGCGGCATCGCGCACGACTTCAACAATCTGCTGACCGTCATCATCGGCAATGCCGAGCACCTGAGCGAGCAGCTCAAGGCGAGGCCCGACCTCGGGCGCTTTGCCGACGACATCTGCCAATCGGGCGAACGGGGTGCCGAGCTGACGCAGCGCCTGCTCGCCTTCAGCCGCCGCCAATTGCTGCGGCCTCAGACGATCGATTGCCGGAGCCTGCTCGATTCCATGTTCAAGCTGCTCAAGCGCACCTTGCGCGAAGACATCGAGATCAGGACGACCTCCGGGCCCGGCACGATCCTGGCCTTTGCCGACCGCGCCCAGCTCGAATCCGCCGTGCTCAATCTCGCGCTCAACGCGCAGGATGCCATGCCATCGGGAGGCCACCTCACGCTGGCCACGGAGCTGGTCACGATCGAGGATGATGACGGTGCCGTTCACCGGGAGGTCGCACCCGGCAGCTACGTCCTGATCGCGGTTACCGATGACGGCGAAGGCATGACGCCCGAGGTCGCCGCTCGCGCGTTCGAGCCGTTCTTCACCACCAAGGAGGTCGGCAAGGGCTCGGGCCTCGGCCTCAGCATGGTCTATGGCTTTGCCAAGCAATCAGGCGGCCATGTCTCGATCTACAGCGAGGCTGGCCTTGGGACCACGGCCAGGATCTACCTGCCGCGCGCGAGCACCGGTAGGTCGCAAGCCGATCTTCCCGACGGCGAGGACACGGCGCCGCGAGGCTACGAGACGGTCCTGATCGTCGAGGACGATCCGTTCGTCCGCTCCTCCGTCATTCGCAGGGTGGAAGCGCTCGGATATCGCGTCGTCGCCGCGGTCAACGGCAAGGATGCCTTGCAGCAGCTGCAGAGCGATCCCGGCATCGACTTGCTGTTCACCGATATCGTGATGCCCGGCGGCATGAGCGGCTGGGAGCTCGCCGATCAGGCGCGGCGGGTGCGTCCCGGCCTGCCGGTCCTGTTCACCTCGGGCTACGCGCTGGAGACCCTGGTCGAGCAGTGCCGCGCGCAGGCGCGAGCGGTCGTGCTGACCAAGCCCTACCGCAAGGTCGAGCTCGCCCAGCGGCTGAGGGATGCATTGGCCGCCGCAGTGGTCCCATCCTAGCATCGCGCCCGAATGCACCTCGGATGATCCAGCAAGTTCGCTTGCTAAATCCAGCCGGTTTTGGCCTATTAGCCGGAAGAATACGCTTTCGGAGTGCCCGCGATGGTTCCTTTTTTCGTTCAGATCAAGTGCAAGCTCGGCCAGTCCTATACGGTGGCCAATGCGCTTGCCGAAGCCGAGATCGCCTCCGAGATCTACTCCACGGCCGGCCAATACGACCTCCTGGTGAAGTTCTACGTCGACAAGGATACCGACATCGGCCACTTCGTGAATGAGAAGGTGCAGGTGCTGCCGGGCATCCAGGACACTCTCACCATCATCACCTTCAAGGCGTTCGGCACCGGCTAAAGCATGATCCGGAAAAGTGCGAAGCGGTTTTCCGGAAAGATCATGCGTAAACAACAACCTAAAGCGCGATGATGATTCATCCCAATCTCATCGCGCTTTAGATCACGCGCAAAACAACGGCCGAAGCGCCGGCAGCGCTAGCCGCCCTCCTTGCGCTTGGGCGGTGTCGGTCCCTGCACCGGCGGCAGCGACTTCAGATAGGCGGCCATCGCGGCGCGGTCTTCCGCGGTAAGTTGCGCCAGATTCTTGATCACCGCCCGCATCGCGCCCGAAGCGCTGTCGCCCTCGGGCAGGTCGCCGGTCTCGAGAAAATCCGCGATATCCTTCTCGCTCCAGTTGCCGATGCCCTGCTGCGTGATGTTGGGCACCCAGCCCTCCCCTTCGGGATTGGGCCCACCGGCAAAGCGCTGGCTGGCGATGATGCCGCCGAGCGCATTGCGCGGGCTGTGGCATTCGGCGCAATGGCCGAAAGCGTTCACGAGATAGGCTCCGCGATTCCATTGCGGCGAGCGCGCGGCGTCCGCGACGAACGGCGCGGTGTCCATGAACAGCAGCTTCCAGATGCCGACATTGCGGCGGATGTTGAACGGAAACGGCAGCGCGTGGTCGCCCACTGTGCCGGACACCGACGGAAGCGTCTTCAGATAGGCAAAGAGATCGCGGACGTCGTCGACACTGGCCAGATGATAGGACGTGTAGGGAAAGGCGGGGAAATAGTGCGTGCCCGTGGGCGAGATGCCGCGCATCACGGCGTTGACGAAATCGGCCTCGCTCCAGCGGCCGATCCCGTAGGCGGGATCGGGGGAAATATTGGGGACGTAGAACGTCCCGAACGGCGAGCCCAGCCCCAGCCCGCCGCCGAGCCGCAGGCGATCGGGCTGATTGGGGGTGGCATGACAGGACGAGCAGCCGCCGGCGTTGAACAGCTCCTGCCCGTTGGCGAGATCGGGGTTGCGTGTCGGCGCCGGCAAGGCCAGCACGGCCGGGGCGGTCAACCACCAATAGAGTGCGAACGCCGCGGCGGCGGCGATCAGGGCGGCAAGGAGCGTTCGTCGCAACATTCGATCATTCCATCGTGAACGCGCGAACTTAAGGGTCATGCCGCGCTCGATCCAACCACGAATATTTTAGACGGCCCGGATGTAATGCCGGAATAAATCGCATGACGCACTGTTTGAAAAGCAATCAGGCGTCAACAGGAGAAAGCCATGACCAAAGCCGTTTTTGCCACACTGGTACTCGGAGCCGCCGTTGCGTTCGCCGCCCCGGCCAGCGCGGAGAAACTGAAGGCGACGCTGGACGGCAAATCCGAAGTCCCCGCCAACACCAGCAGCGCGACCGGAACGGCCGATCTGGACTACGACGCTGCCAGCAAGAAGCTGTCCTGGACCGTCACCTATTCCGGCCTCTCGGGCCCCGCCACCGCCGCGCATTTCCACGGGCCTGCCGAAGCCGGCAAGAACGCCGGCGTCGCGGTCCCGATCCCGAATGCAGCCTCGAGCCCGGTCAAGGGCGAAGCCACGCTCACCGACGCGCAGGCCGCCGATCTGCTCGGCGGCAAGTACTACATCAACATCCATACCGCGGCGAACCCGGCCGGCGAGATCCGCGGTCAGGTGACGAAGTAAAGCGAAAACGCGGGCTTCGTCGCGGAAAGGCCGGACGCAAGGAGGGAGCGTCCGGCCTTTTCGATTCCAAGCAACTTCGTAGCCCGGATGGAGCCAACGGTCGGCGCGAAGCGCCGCCCGTTGGTGCAATCCGGGAGCCCTGCGCGTTGCGGACAGGTCCCCGGATTTCGCTGCGCCCCATCCGGGCTACGACGCTACGACTCTGACCGTGCTCAAGCCGCGTTCAGCGCCTGCGCGAGGTCGGCGATCAGGTCCGACGGGTTCTCGATGCCGATCGACAGCCGGATCGTGGAATCGAGCACGCCGATCTTTTGGCGGATGTCGGCGGGAACGCCGGAATGGGTCATCGTCGCCGGCAGGCTTGCGAGCGATTCCGTGCCGCCAAGGCTCACCGCCAGCTTGAGGATCTGCAGCGCGTTGAGGAATTTCACCGCCGCCTCCTTGCCGCCGACGATGTCGAACGAGAACGTCGAGCCCGCGCCCAGGCATTGCCGCGCGAACACACGGCCGGACAGCGAGCCCTGCTCGTGGTGACCGAGATAGTGCACCCTGGCGACCTTCGGATGGTCGCGCAGGAAGTCCGCCACGAGCCGCGCATTCGCATCGGCCTTCTCCATCCGCAGTCTGAGCGTCTCGAGCGAACGGTTGATCATCCAGCAGGAATGCGGATCGAGCTGGGTGCCGATGGCGCCGCGCAGCGCCTTGATGCCTTTCATGATCGCCTTCGATCCGAGCGCGGCGCCCGCGATCAGGTCGGAATGGCCGCCGACATATTTCGTCAGCGAATACAGCGACAGATCCGCGCCGTGCTCGATCGGCCGCTGAAACACCGGCCCGAGCAGCGTGTTGTCGCAGGCGATGACCGGCGTGTGTCCCTGCGCCTTGCCGATGGAATCGGCGATGCGGCGGATCATTGCGATGTCGACGAGGCCGTTGGTCGGATTGGCGGGCGTCTCGATCAGGATCATCGAAACCCGCCCCTTGCCCATGGCCTCCTCCGAGGCCCGCTTGACCGCCGTCTCGTCGATGCCGTCGGCAAAGCCGACGGCGCCGATCGACAGGCGCGCGAGCGTGTTCGTCAGCAGCGTCTCCGTCCCGCCATAGAGCGGCTGCGAGTGCAGGATGACATCGCCGGGGCGAACAAAGGCCAGAATCGTGGTTGCGATCGCTGCCATGCCGGACGAGAACAGCGCGCAACTCTCCGTGCGCTCGTAGATCGCGAGCCGATCCTCGACGATCTCGCTGTTGGGATGATTGAAGCGCGAATAGACCAGGCCCGCGCCCATGCCTTCCGGCGGCTCGCGCCGTCCGGCGACGTAGTCAAAGAAGTCCTGGCCATCCTCGGCGGTCTTGAACACGAAGGTGGAGGTCAGGAACACCGGCGGCTTGATGGCGCCCTCCGACAATTGCGGATCATAGCCATAGGTCAGCATCAGGGTTTCCGGATGCAGCATATGATTGCCGATATGGGTCTTGGAGGGGAACGGTTTTGCCATGGCCTGTCTCGCGGTTGATCGAGGTGCTCGCCGCGCGCTGGGAATCCCGACGTGAGGATGCCGGGAGGAGACTCGTGTGAGCGCACGGCCGTTGGCGCAAGGATAGCCGCTCTCGCGGCAATCCGTCAGGCCTTGCGGACGGAAGTTCCTGCAGGCCGCGGTCAAGAAAAAGGCGGTTGCTTTCGCAACCGCCCTTCTGAAGTCCTTGGTAGCCCGTTAACTGCGCCCGCTATTTCAATTTCACGCGATAGGTTTCGTGACAATCATTGCAGCGGTCGTTGATCGCCGTGTAGGCCGCCTTCAGGCCCGCGACATTGGTGATCTTGCCTTTGGCGTCGGCGATCGCCTTCTGCACCGGCGGGATCTTGGCATCGAAATCGGCCTTGTTCTGCCAGACCTTCGGCGAGGAACCATAGGTCGCGTTGACGACATCCTGCTTGGGATTGATCTCGAAGGTCTTGGCGATCTTGGCAACATCGGCCTCGATGCTGGCGATGGCCTCATCGGCAGCCTTCTTGTCGAAGGGAATATCGCCCTTGCTCATCTTCTGAAGCACGCCATACTGATTCTTGGCGATCGCTCGCATCAGATTGTCCTGCTGGACGGCAATCTCCTGTTGCGCCATGACGGCGCCCGCGCCCAGCACGAGGGCGCCCGCGACAATCATCGTCCGTTTCATTGGTTCGTTTCTCCGGCTCTCGAGACGTTCGGGGAATGAGACTGTCACCGGCTTCTGGTGAAGCCGGGACCCATCATAGGTAGAACCCCGCGCGGCGCGTTTATTCCCGTGCGCGCGGGGGAGCGCGGCTTCACAAGCTGTGACGGCGGTGATGCTCGCTGATCGCAACCCACACCCGCTCGGGCGTTGCCGGCATGTCGATGTGGTCGATCTTGTACTCGCGCCAGAGCGCATCGACGATGGCGTTGACCACGGCCGGACAGGAGCCGATCGCGCCGGCCTCGCCGGCCCCCTTCACGCCCATCGGATTGGTCTTGCAGGGCACGTTGTGGGTCTCGAACACGAAGGCCGGCCCGTCCGCCGCGCGCGGCAGCGCATAGTCCATGAAGGTCGCGGTTATGAGCTGGCCGTCGGTCGGTCCATACACCACCTGCTCCATCAAGGCCTGGCCGATGCCCTGCATGGCGCCGCCATGCACCTGGCCGGCCAAGAGCAGCGGATTGAGCGTCTTGCCGAAATCGTCGACGATCACGTAGTTGACGATTTTGATGATGCCGGTCGCCGGATCGATCTCGACCTCCGCAACATGGGTGCCGTTGGGATAGGTGCCGTCGGCGCTGGCAAAGGTCGCGCTACCGTTCAGCTTCGATGGATCGACGCCGGGCCGCTTGGCCAGGTCGGCAAACGAGATCGAGCGGTCGGTGCCGGCGATCCGCACCACGCCTTCGGAGATTTCGAGGTCGCCCGCGCTGGCTTCCAGCGCCTGCGCCGCGATCTCCTTCAGCCTCGAACCGAGCTCGCGCGTGGCACGTTCGACACTGACGCCGCCGGAGGGGATCGAGGCCGAGCCGCCGGTGCCGAGGCCGGTTGCGATCTCGTCGGTGTCGCCCTGCCGGACATGCACGCGCTCGGGCGCCACGCCGAACTGTTCGGCGACGATCTGCGCATAGGCGGTCTGATGGCCCTGCCCGCTCGATTGCGTGCCGATCAGCACGGTGACGTCGCCATTGGCATCGAGGCGGACGTTGGCCGTCTCTTCACCCATCACGCCGCAAATCTCGACATAGCTCGCAAGCCCGATGCCGCGGATCAGGCCGCCCTTCTTGGCCGCCTTGGCGCGCTTGGGGAATTCCTTCCATTCCGCTATCTCCATCGCGCGCTTCAGGTGCGCGGCGAAGTCGCCGGAATCGTAGACCTTGCCGGTCGCGGTCTTGTAGGGCAGCGCTTTCGGCGGGATGAAATTCTTGCGGCGGATCGCATCCGGCGTCATGTCGAGCTTCCGCGCGCAGGCATCGACGAGGCGCTCGATGACATAGGCAGCTTCGGGCCGGCCCGCGCCGCGATAGGCGTCGACCGGCACGCTGTGGGTGAAGATCGTGCGGACCCGGCAATGGAAGGCCTGGATGTCGTAGAGGCCCGGCAGCATGCCGGCGCCGCCATGCGGGATGTAGGGCCCGAAGGTTGACAGATACGCGCCCATGTCGCCCATGAGGTCGCAATCCATCGCGAGGAACTTGCCGTCCTCGGCCAGAGCCATCTTGGCGGTGGTGACGTTGTCGCGGCCCTGCGCATCGCCCATGAAATGCTCGGAGCGATCGGCCGCCCACTTCACCGCCTTCTTCAGCTTTCGCGCGGCGACCGCCATCAGGGCATATTCCCGATACGGAAACAGCTTTGTGCCGAACCCGCCGCCGACGTCGGGGCAGATCACCCGCATCTTGTCGGTGGGGATGTTGAGCACGTTCTGGCAGAGGATGTCGCGCAGGCGGTGGCTGCCCTGGCTGCCGACCGTTAGCGTCAGATGGTCGCGCTTGGAATCGTATTCGCAGACGGCAGCGCGGGTCTCCAAGAAGCTTGCAACCACGCGCGGATTGACGATGGAGATCTCGGCGACCGCATGCGCTTTCGCGAAGGCAGCTTCCGTCGCCGCTTTGTCGCCGATCGAGACGTCGAACAGCACGTTGCCCGGCTTGTCCGGCCAGACCAAGGCTGCGCCTTTCTTCACGGCGTTGACGACGCCGGTCACCGCGGGCAGCGGCGACCATTTGACCTCGATCGCCTCGATCGCGTCGCGAGCCTGGTCGATGGTCTCGGCGACCACGAAGGCGATGGCGTCGCCGACATGGCGCACCTCGTCCTTGGCCAGGATCGGGTAAGGCGGGCCGGTGAACGGATCGGTCTCGAGGTTGAACAGGCAGGGCAGATTGCCGAGATCCCCGACGTCGTCGGCCGTCAGGATCAGCGCAACGCCCGGCAGGCCGAGCGCGCGGCTCGCATCGATGCTGTATTTGGCATGCGCATGCGGCGAGCGCAGCACCAGGCAGCGGAGCGCGGCCTGCGGCGCGTAATCGTCGGTATAGCGGCCCTTGCCGCGGATGAGCGCGTCATCCTCCTTGCGCAGCACGCTTTGGCCAACGCCGAACTTGATGGGAGCCGCCATTTTATCTTCCCGTTCTCATGGTTGTTTTGTGGGCATATTGCCGTGGAAAAACTGGCAAGGCAAACGGGTTTAGGCGGGCGCAGGGGTCGCAGGTTCAATCGCGCCACGCGTGCCTCACGGGAATGCTCGGCAAGGTCCCAGCGTGATCGTGTGACGTTGACGGCGAGAGCCAAGCGCTCCCACTTAGCTGTTCTCGTGCTCACCCCGAGCTTCAAATAGCTGATGAGCATCGGAGGCCGTGAGCGTCAGCCCGTACAAATCTTTCAGTGTCGAAATGCGTTGCAGCGTCGCAGGCTCGAACGGAGTCTTGCCTTCGAACGAATGCAGGAGAACGCCCTCCAGCAAATCACCGAGGCTCATATCCAGGTATTCGGCGAGGCCCTTCGCGACCTTGAGAATGCGCTTCTCGATCCGAACTCCCGTCTGTACGCGTTGGACTGAATGTTTGTGAGCTTCTGAGTTCATAATGTGTGACCTCGATCGGAAGACGGGGGTTTAGTCGCATCATGCCATTGCCGGACTTGCTCGGGCATCGGTCTCCAGCCCTGCAACTCACGTCCTCAGAGACCAGGTGAATCTTGGATTCGTTCGGACGCCTGCGGGGGTCGACGCTCTGACCGAGGAACGGTTGTTGTCACAGAGGCAGAGCCTGGGCGGCCGAGTTGACCGATCCCAATTTGCCTTTTCCGTTCTAGAATGTTACCTTGGTACCACGGTAACATAGGACGCCGCCATGAGCAACAGACGTAGCTGCACGGATGCTGCAGAGGTCGCCGAACTGAGCGAGGGCTTCCTCGCGCGTACACTTCCGGGGGCACGTTTCAGCCATCGTGAACATCTGATCGTGACGAGCTACTTGCTCGCCACTGATCCGGCTCGGGACTGGCGGGTCGAACTCCCCGAGATGATCCGCGCCTACAATGTTGCCGCTGGCGGCGTGAACGACGATGTGCGTGGCTATCACCACACGATGACGATGGCTTTCTTGATGATCATCGAAGGAATTCTTGCGGAGGTCGGCCGCCGCGACATTGTCGCCGCCTGCAACGCGGTGCTGGCGTCCCCGGCAACCGAAAAGGATGTACTCTTACGTTTCTGGAGCCGCGAAGCGCTGTTCTCGCGGGAGGCCCGGCACGGCTGGATTGAGCCAGACCTTGCCGAGTTCAACCCGCGCGCGGCAGGTCATATGCCGGCGTGAGGATCGTCGATTACTCACATCCCGCGGCTCAACAGATACCTCGTACTATCTCTGAGCGCATCGATCTCCCGCCCAGGTGCGAGATAGTTGATCTCGGCGCGCGTCAGGCCGATGTCCATCAGCTCCCTGTCGCTCAGATCCAGCAAACTGCCCCGCGGGTGCAGGCGCCACTTCCCAAGAGCAGACCAATATCGCTTGAGCAGGCCCAGGAGGCTTTGCGCCGGCGCGGCTGCGGCAGCTTCTCTCCCCGACAAGGCTTGGCCCGGCGTTGCAACGGACACGTTGAGACGAGCCGCTGCCGCCAGAACCTCGTCCATGGCCTGCTTCGCGAGCGCAATGGATCGATCGAGGCGAAGCACTGCGGCATCGTGCTCGGCCTCGGATGAAATGCTGGTCAGTTGTGGTGGCATCGGACGCTCCTGCTGTTGAGCCGGCAGGGAGCGTGGCCAAACAAAAGGCCCCGTCCGATGCCGGCGGGGCCTGGTGGAAAAGATGTCGTCGAAATCCTAGCGCACGACTCCTCCCACCGCCCAGCCGAAGCGGGTGATGTGATTGCTGGAGACTTTGCGCGAGCATTTGATCATGAGCGACTCCTACCACCGCAATCGCGCAAAATCAAGAGATGTGCCGATGTTGGCTGCAGCCTGGAGGCGAATGCCGTGCTCTCTAGCCACGCAGCAGCGAGACCAGCCACTTGCGGCCGAACAGCACGAGGATCGCGAGCGCGTAGACGATCGTGCCGCCGACGGCGAGCAGGACCAGCATCAACTCATCCCGGAAGTGCATCGCGCCCAACCAGGGGCCGCTGAAACGTGCAATCAGCCAGAACGCGGCGGCGAGGATGAGGCCGCTTAGCAAGAACTTGGCGAGCGACAGCAGCCAGGCGCGGTCGAGCACGAGAAAGCCGCGCCGCACGGCGAAGAACAGCACCAGCAAAAGGTTCGTCCAGACGCCGACGGCGGTGGCCAGCGCGAGGCCGATCTGGGCCAGCGATCCCATCAAGGCAACCTTCAGCGCGACGTTGACGGCGATGCCGGTCAGCGACGCGCGGACCGGCGTTGCGGTATCCTTGCGGGCATAGAAGGTCGCGACCGCACTGCGGATCAGCACGAACGGGATGAGGCCGATGGCATAGGCCGCGAGCGTCGCACCGGCGGCGGCGGCATCGGCCTTGGAGAACGCACCGCGGGCGAACAGTGCGCGCATGATCGCATCGGGCACGGTGAGGAAGGCCGCGACGAACGGGATCGAGAATAGCAGCGTGAAATCGAAGGCACGGCGCTGCGCGCTCAGCGCACCGTCGTGGTCGTTTGCGGTGATCCGCCGCGACATCTCCGGCAGCAGCACCGTGCCGATGGCGATGCCGATGACGCCGATCGGCAGCTGGTTGAGCCGGTCGGCATAATAGAGCGCCGACAGCGCACCGGCGGGCAGGAACGTCGCAATGATGGTGTCGGCGAACAGCGCGAGCTGCGTGCCCATCGAGCCCAGCGTCGCAGGTCCGAGCGCTTTGAAGAAGCCGCGAACGTCCTCATCAAGCTTCAAGGGCGCAAAGCGCGGCAGGCCGCCATGGCGGGCGAGATCGCCCGCGAGCAGGAAATATTGCAGGAAGCCGGAGATCAGCACGCCCCAGGCCGCGGCATGGCCTGCGGTCGGAAACCAGACGGCAACCGCCAGCGTCATCATCATCGCGACGTTGAGGAAGATCGAAGCGGCCGCGGCGCTGGCAAAGCGCTGCATCACGTTGAGCATGCCGCCATAGAGCGTCACCAGCGTGATCAAGAGCAGATAGGGAAAGGTGATGCGGGTCAACTCGATCGCGAGCTTTCGCTGCTCGGCATCCTCACCAAAGCCTGGCGCCAGGATGCTCATGGCCTGCGGCATGAACAGCCAGGCAGCGATCAGCAGCACCACCTGCGAGGCCAGGAGCAGCGTGAAGATGCGGTCGGCGAATAGCTTTGCCGCCGCCTCCCCCTTCTCGCCATGGACATGGGCATAGGCCGGCACCCAGGCGGCGTTGAAGGCGCCCTCGGCGAAGATCGCGCGGAAATGGTTGGGAAGCCGCAGCGCCACGAAAAAGGCGTCGGCCACCGGCCCGGCACCGAGGATCGCCGCGAGCATGATGTCGCGGGCAAACCCCGTCAGCCGCGACAGCAGCGTGTAACCACCGACCGTGAAGATGCGTCCGAGCATGCGGATTGTTGTAGAGACTTATCGGACGGAGGTCGATGCATCTTGCGATGCGCATTACTGCGCCCTCTCCCCTTGCGGGAGAGGGCAGCACCGCAGGCAGATACAGACTCAATCGGGTGAGGGGTATCTCTCAGCGCATGCCGTACGGAGAGAGACCCCTCACCCGGCTTCGCTTCGCGAAGCCAACCTCTCCCGCAAGGGGAGAGGAAGAACTCAGCCCGCCAGCGCGCCGCGGACGGCGGCGATGATTCGCTCCTGATCGGCCTCGGTCAAATAGGCATGCATCGGCAGGCTGACGACGTCCTGCGACAGGCTCTCGCAACCCGGCAATCCGCCCTCGGCGACCGGGTACTGTTTGTAGGCGGTCTGCTGGTGCATCGACTTGCCGTAATAGATCGCGGTCGGCACGCCCTGGGCTTTTAGCGCGGCAGCGAAGCCGTCGCGGTCGATACCCTTGGGAAGACGAATGGTGTACTGCGCCCAGACCGAGGTGTTGCCGGGCGCAAGCCGCGGCACGGTGACGACATTGGACAGGCCGCGCGCATAGCGCTCCGCGACCTTGTTGCGGGCGGCGATCTCGTCGTCAAAGATCTTCAGCTTCTCGATCAGAACCGCGGCCTGCATCGTGTCGAGCCGGCCGGTGAGACCGAGGCGGACGTTGTCGTACTTGTCGACGCCCTGCCCGTGCACGCGGATGCTGCGCAAGGTGGCGGCGAGCTCGTCGTCATCGGTGAAGATCGCGCCGCCGTCGCCGAAGCAGCCGAGCGGCTTTGCCGGGAAGAAGCTGGTCGCAGTGGCGTGGCCGAGGGTGCCGAGCTTGCGCCCCTTGTAGCTCGCGCCAAAGCCTTGCGCGGCGTCGTCGAGCACGAACAGGCCTTCGGCCCTGGCGATCTCGGCGATGGCGTCGTGATCGGCGGGCTGGCCGAACAAATCGACCGGAATCACCGCGACGGGCTTGAGACCGGCCTTGCGGGCGGTGGCGATGCCGCGCTTGAGCGATTCCGGGCTCATGTTGAAGGTGGTCTCGTCGACGTCGACATAGACCGGCGTCGCGCCGGTCCGCGCCACCGGCGAGGCGGTCGCGATGAAGGTAAAGGACGGACACAGCACGGCATCGCCGGGCCCGACATTCCTGGCCATCATCACCATCAGGATGGCGTCGGTGCCGCTGGCGCAGCCGATCACGTGCTTGGCGCCTGAGTAGGCCGCAAGCTGCTTCTCGAGCTCGAAGACCTCCGGCCCGTTGACGAACTGGCAATGGTCCATCACGCGCTTCACGGCGGCATCGAGCGAGGCGCCGAGCCGGCGGCGCTGCGAGGCGACGTCGATGAAGGGAATGGGTTCGGAACGTAAGTGCTGGTTCATGACGCCTTGTGACGTTTGAGCGGTCGACATGGAAGGGATCAGCCGGCGACGCGGCGCGGCCCCTTGCGCGCGGGTGACGTCGCCGCAGGAAGCGAGGGCCTCTCCAGGCATTGCGTGGCGATCTCGAGGCTGGCGACGCCCTCGTCGCCCGTCACCGCCGGCGTCTCGCCGTTGCGCACTGCCTTCAAGAACGCGATCAGCTCGGCGCGAAGCGGCTCGTCATGGCCGACCGGCAGATGCCGCATCGAGTAGCTGCCGTCCGGCTTGAAGCCGAAGCATTCGGTGACCTGGCGCGTCAAGAGATCGCCCATCACGTATTTGCCGCGCGTTGCGACCGTGACGCTGCGCGCCTTGAACGGCGTCAGCCAGTTGGTGTTGATGTGGGCGAGCACGCCGCTCTCGGTGCGGAACTGCAAGAGCGCGATGTCCTCGCGCTCGGCGACCGCGCTCGACAATTGCGGCTGCACCTCGACGATGTCGGATTCGGTGAACCAGCGGATCAAATCGATATCGTGCACGGCAAGGTCGATGACGACGCCGACATTGGACATGCGCGGCGGGAACGGGCCGACGCGGGTGATCGCGATGGAGAGAATGTCCTCGCCCGCGATCGCCTGCTTGACCGCGGCCACCGCCGGATTGAAGCGCTCGACATGGCCGATCATCAGCGTGACGCCGGCCTTATGCGCGGCGGCGACGATCTCGCGGCCCTCTGCCACCGTGGAGGCGATCGGCTTTTCGACCAGCACATGGATGTTCTTGGCGATGCAGGCGAGCGCGACCTCGTGATGCAGATGGGTCGGTGCCGCGATGGTGACGGCATCGACGCCTTCGGCGAACAGCTGGTCGAGCGTCTCGAAGCTTTCGCAATTGGCGAGCTCCGTGGCCCGCGCACGATGTGCCGGCGAGGGATCGACGACGCCGACGAGGCTGACGCCGGGCAGGCCGCTGAGCACGCGCGCATGGTTGCTGCCCATCACGCCGGCGCCAATGACACCGACGCGCAAGCCGGCCTTTGCCGGTGCAGATCCCCTGGAAGTCATCCGAGCAAACCCCGATTCAACGCAAATCCCCGGGCCGCTTCTAGCACGGACGCCACATTTGTGGCGAATGCCGCCCTGGCGGGCCGGACACGATTTGATTCAAAAAGTTACACGTTCCCCGGGCCTTAGGCCGAAAAAGATACCGCTTCTCGGCCCGGGTCGCGTGATTCGGAGTTTGCTGGTTACGACCTTTGATAGTCGTCTTCAATCCGGATGATGTCGTCTTCCCCCAGATAGCTTCCAGTCTGGACCTCGATCAGCTCCAGCTGGATCTTGCCGGGATTCTCCATCCGGTGGACGGCGCCCATGGGGATGTAGATCGACTCGTTCTCGTGCACCGTCTTCACGGTCTCGTTGACGGTCACCTGCGCCGTGCCGCGGACCACGATCCAGTGCTCGGCACGATGATGGTGCTTTTGCAGCGACAGCCGCCCGCCCGGCTTCACCACGATGCGCTTGACCTGGTGGCGCTCGCCATTGTCGACGGATTGATAGCTGCCCCAGGGCCGGTGCACCTTGAGATGCTCTTCGGTGACTTTCGGCGCGACCGACTTCAATTTCGTCACCAGGCGCTTCAGCCCGTTGGCATCCTTCTGCCGCGAGACCAGCACCGCGTCCGCGGTCGCGACGACGACGAGATCGTCGACGCCTTCGAGCGCGACCAGCGCGGAATCCGTGGTGACGTTGCAATTGCGGGAATCCTCGAACACGGCGGTGCCGTGCGCGGCATTGCCTTGCGCGTCCTTCTCCGACAGCTCCCACACCGCATGCCATGAGCCGACGTCGGACCAGCCGCACGACACCGGCACGACGGCGGCGCGCGAGGTCTTCTCCATCACCGCATAGTCGATCGAGATCGCCTTGGCCGCGCCGAACGCCTCGGGCTCCAGCGTGACGAAGCCGAGATCGCGGCCGGCATTGTTGACGGCATTGGTGACGGCCTCGACGCTTGCCGCATCGACCCTGCGATATTCGTCGAGCAGCACGCTCGCCGGGAACATGAAGTTGCCGCTGTTCCAGAGATAGCCCGAATTGACGTAGTCGGAGGCCTTCACCGCATCCGGCTTCTCGACGAAGCGCGCAACCGCCTGCACCTCGCCCGCGATCACCTCGCCCGGATTGATGTAGCCATATTCCGTTGCCGGCCGCTCCGGCTTGACGCCGAAGGTGACGATGCGCCCGGCATTCGCGGCGGTGAGGCCCTCGCGACAGGCGGCGACGAAGGCAGCATTATTCTGCACGACGTGATCGGCGGCGAGCGCGAGCACGATCGCCTCGCTGGCGCGGTTCTGCGCGAACACCGCGCCGGCCGCGATCGCAGGGCCGGAATCGCGCCGCATCGGCTCGAGGATTACGTCGGCCTCGATGCCGATCTCGGCGAGCTGCTCCAGCACCATGAAGCGATAGGAGGCGTTGGTGATGACGATCGGCCGATCGAACAAAGAGGGCTCGGACACGCGCAGCAGCGTGTCCTGGAACGTCGAGCGCGTGCCGAACAGCGGCAGGAACTGCTTGGGCCGAACCTCGCGCGAAGCGGGCCACAGCCGCGTGCCGGCACCGCCGCACATGATCAGGGGGATTATGCGTTTGTCCATCGTGATCTCAAACCTTGAAATGGTCCCGGTACCAGGTGACGAAGTTATGAATCCCATGCTCGATCGGCGTTGACGGTGCAAAGCCGGTGTCGCGCGAGAGATCCTCGACATCCGCGAACGTTTCCAGCACATCTCCCGGCTGCATCGGCAGCAATTCTTTGATCGCCGTCCGGCCCAGCTCCCGCTCCAGAAGACCGACGACGTGCATCAGTTCCTCCGGATGATGATTGCCGACATTGTAGAGCTTTGACGGCGCATTTGCGGCAGCCGGATCGTCCGCAGGCACGAGATCGATCAGCTTGGACACGACGCGCGTCACATCGTCGATATAGGTGAAATCGCGGCGCATTTTGCCATGGTTGAAGAGCCGGATCGGCTTGCCGGCCATGATGGCGCTCGCGAACAGAAACATGGCCATGTCGGGGCGGCCCCATGGCCCGTAGATGGTGAAGAACCGCAGCCCCGTGACCGGCAGGCGATAAAGATGGCTGTAGGACTGCGCCATCACCTCGTTCGCCTTTTTGGTCGCGGCGTAGAAGCTGACCGGATGGTCGGTGCGGTCCGCAACCGCAAATGGCAGTTTTGTGTTGGCGCCGTAAACGGAGGATGACGAGGCGTAGACCAGATGACCGCAGCCATTGTTGCGGCAGCCCTCCAGCACGTTGAGAAAGCCGACGAGATTGGAATCGGCGTAGGTCTGCGGCTGCTCGATCGAGTAGCGCACGCCGGCCTGCGCGGCCAGATGCACGACTTTGGCAAAACGATGCTGCGCGAACAGCGCCGCCATGGTCTCGCGGTCGGCGAGATCGGCCTCGACGAACGAGAAACGCGGCTGGTCCCGGAGCAGAGCAAGGCGCGCTTTCTTCAGCGCCGGATCGTAATAGCTGTTGAGATTGTCGAGCCCGACGACGGCGCGACCTTCGCCCAGGAGCTGCCGGGCGACGTGGAAGCCGATGAAGCCGGCCGCACCCGTGACCAAAATCGCCTGATCCGTCATCCTGTTCCCTGGGTGATCCCTCGCCCGATCCTGTCTAGCCGCCACCTCGACGGGGTCGCAATAGGCTCCCCGCTCCTTCACGCGATCTCCTCATGGCGTCCTTAACGACGGCTCCTCAACGACGCCTCCTTAACGACGCGTCCTTAACGACGGCTCCTTAACGACGGCTATTGCAAGATCGGCGCCAAAACCATACCAAAGCGGCCGAATTCGGCGCCTCGCGTCGGGTTGCCTCAAATCTTAGCAAACCCTGTTCATGCGGACGAGATGCGCCGAATCCTGTTGTCGACGGCCAAGATCCTGATTTCCGCGGCGCTGCTCTATCTGGCGCTGCGCAAGGTCGACCTATCCGAGCTGTTTTCCCGATTCACCCTGACCAGCCTGTTCTGGCTCGGTGTCGCGATCGCGGTCACGTTCCTGCAGATCTTCGTCGGCGTGCTGCGCTGGCGCGAGATCAGCGCCGCCTGCGGCGCGCCGCTCGAGCTCGGCCGCGCCATGCGATACAACGTGATCGGCTCGTTCTTCAACCAGACGCTGCCGTCGGCGATCGGCGGCGATGCGGTGCGCCTGTGGCTCGTCGCCCGCGCCGGCGCCGGCTGGCGCACGGCGACCTACTCGATCTTTGTCGACCGCGCCATTGGCCTGGTCGCGCTCGCGATCTTGATCGTCGCCAGCCTGCCCTGGAGCTACACCCTCATCACCGATCCGCACGGTCGCTCGGCACTGCTGCTCGTCGACCTCCTGGCGCTCGCCGGCGGCCTCGGCTTCCTGATCTTCGGCGCGCTGAAATGGCGCTGGCTGAAGACCTGGTGGGCAACGCATCACATCCACGCCTGCGCCGTCATCGCCAATCGCGTGATCTTCAGCGGCACAAGCGGCCCCGTCGTCGCGATCCTGTCGGTCCTCGTTCACGTGCTCGCCGTCGTCATCGCCTGGTGCGTCGTGCAGTCGATTGGGGCCCCGGTTCGCTTCAGCGACGTCTTTCTGCTCGTGCCGCCGGTGATGCTGATCACGATGATGCCGATCTCGATCGCCGGCTGGGGCGTGCGTGAGGCCACGATGAGCCTTGCGTTCGGCTTCGCGGGACTTTCCGCCAACGAGGGCGTCAACGTTTCGCTGCTGTTCGGCGCCGTGTTCTTCCTGGTCGGGGCAGTCGGCGGCCTGGTCTGGATCCTCAGCGCCGAGAAAGCCGCGCAAGGGTCGGCCGCGATCGGAGTGCCGGAGTGAATTCGGCTGCCGATGCGCTCGCCGGCGCGGCCCTGCTGCTTGCCGTTGCGGCGGCCGTGCTGATCTCGGCGCTCGTGACCTGGACCAGCCGCCCCCTGCTGCAGCGCTACGCGCTGGCGCGGCCGAATGCGCGGTCCTCCCATCGCGTGCCGACCCCGCAGGGCGCCGGCATCGCGGTGATCGCCGCGACGCTGATCGTTGCCTCGCTGTGGGGGGTCTCCGCCAATGTCGCGATCCCGCCGGCGCTGGTCGCTGCGACAATCGTGATCGCGCTGGTCGGCTTCGTCGACGACATCGTATCGCTGCCCGTGCTGGTGCGCCTGGTGCTGCAGGCCGCCTGCGTCGGCGCCGTGGTGTTCACCGCCCCCGACACCGCGCGCATCGTGCAGGCGCTGCCGCTCGCGCTGGAGCGCGGCCTCATCGTCCTTGCCGGCGTCTGGTTCGTGAACCTCGTCAACTTCATGGACGGGCTCGACCTGATGACGGTGGCGGAAGTCGTTCCGGTCACCGCTGCGCTGCTGCTGCTGGGAATGCTCGGGGATCTCCCATGGCCGGCCGTGCTGATCGCCACCGCGCTGTGCGGCGCCATGCTCGGCTTTGCGCCTTTCAACCGTCCTGTCGCAAAAGTCTTCCTGGGCGATGTCGGCAGCCTGCCGATCGGCCTCCTGCTCGGCTGGTGCCTGCTCGAGCTCGCCTTGCACGGACAAGCGGCTGCGGCGCTGCTGCTGCCGGCCTACTACCTCGCCGATGCCACCATCACGCTGTTTCGGCGCATCGCGCGCCGCGAGCCGTTCTGGTCGGCGCACCGTTCGCATTTCTATCAGCGCGCGACCGACAACGGTTTCTCGGTGTCCCGGGTGAGCGGCGAAGTCTTCCTGCTTAACCTCGTGCTCGCAGGGCTGGCGATCCTCGCCGTTCGCGCCGCGACGGTGGTCGTCACGCTGCCCGCGCTGATTGCCGGCGCGATCGCGGTCGCCCTCCTGCTGCGCCGCTTCTCCCGCCCTCAGGCGTCCTGAGCCGACACGGCGAGCCGCAGCCCCTCATCGAGCGAAACCTCCGGCCGCCAGCCGGTCGCGAGCGCATTCGAGACGTCGAGCTCGAGCGAGCCGATCAGGCTGTCATGCATGTCCTGCCGGCCGATCATTCGGAAAAGCGCGCTGAGCAGGCCCGGCGGCACGCCGAACAGTCGCGGGCGCTTGCCGGAGGCCTTAGCCAGACGCGCGATGAATTCGGGCGTCGAGAACTGCTCGCTGTCGGCGAGCAGGAATATCTCGAAATGGCCGGCCGCATCTGGATGAGCGAGCCGGTGCAGGATGAAGGACGACAGGTTCTGCACGGCAAGGAAGGCGCGGCGATTGCGGATCGCGGCGAACGGCAACGGCACCCCAAGGTTCATCGCGCGCGTCAACAGAGCGAAACTTCCCTTGGCGCTCGCGCCATAGACCATGGGCGGCCTGATCACAGAGATCTTCATGTCGCTCTCGCCCGCGAGCGTCCTCAGGCCTGCCTCGGCCGCCGCCTTGGACGTCCCGTAGAGGCCGCGCGGCGTCGGGACGTCGTTCTCGCTGAACGGGGCCCTGCCCTCGTTGCTGCGGCCATGCACCAGCACGGTGCTGATGAAGATGAAATGGCGCACGCCCGCCTTCGCCGCAGCGCGCGCCAGGTGCACCGTGCCGGCGGTGTTGACGTCCTGGTAGAGCTGGGCTGCATGCTCCTCGCGCCTGTGATGCACGCGCGCGGCAAGGTGGACGACCGCCTCCACCCCCTCGAGCGCGGCCCGCCAATCGGTGTCGGGGCCGATCGATTCGATCACGACCTCGCCGTCGATGCCCTGACGCTTGCGGACGACGGGGCGGACCGACCATCCCTTGCGCACCAGCGCCTGCCCGAGGTGACGGCCGATGAAGCCGCTCGCTCCTGTCACCAGCACGACCGGTTTGCGTTCGCTCATCGTCGCTCCCCGAGCGCTGGATTGCGCAACAATGGTCAGGCCGCCGTGGATCCAAATTCCGGCACGGCATCCTTCAGGATGGTCCTGATGGTGGCGCGATCGTCGCGCGCGATCGCCTGCTCAAGCGCCGCATTCCATTTGCGCAGCGTCTGCATCGGCGGCTCGTTCGGCTGCGCGGCCATGATGCCGGGCACGCCGATCTCGCGGGTCGGCTCCTCCGAGGCAAACAGGATCTCGTGCAGGCGCTCGCCCGGCCGCATGCCGGTGAACACGATCTCGATGTCGTAGCCCGGCTGCAGCCCGGACAGGCGGATCATGCGCTCGGCGAGATCGACGATCTTCACCGGCTGGCCCATGTTGAGCACGTAGACCGAGACGTCGGGACGCTGCGTCCCAAGCGCATGCGTCGCCGCGGTGATGACGAGATCGCAGGCCTCGCGGATGGTCATGAAGTAACGGACCATGTCGGGATGAGTTACCGTCACCGGCCCGCCGGCCTCGATCTGGGCCTTGAACTTCGGCACCACCGACCCGTTCGAGGCCAGCACGTTGCCAAACCGGACCGAGATCAGCCGCATCGGCGGCTTGCTGCCGCTCGCTCCGGCTGCGAGGTCGCGATCGAGCGCCTGGCAGTACATTTCGGCAAAGCGCTTGGTGAGGCCGAGCATCGACACCGGCTCGATTGCCTTGTCGGTAGAGATCATCACCATCGCCTCGGCGCCGGCGGCAACGGCGGCGTCCGCGACGTTGATGGAACCGAAGATGTTGGTTTTGACGCCCTCACTCCAATCGCGCTCGAGGATCGGCACGTGCTTGAGCGCCGCGGCATGGAAGACGATGTCGGGCTTGAACTCGGCCATCAGGCGCATGACGCGCTCGCGGTCGCGAATGTCGGCAATCCGGCCTTCGATCTGTGCGGTGGCACCACGCGCGGCCAGCGCCTCGGTGACCGCGTAGAGAGCCGGCTCGGAATTTTCCACGATCAAGAGACGTGCCGCGCCGAAGGCGACCACACGCTCGCAGATCTCGGATCCGATCGAGCCGCCGCCGCCGGTGACGATCACGGCCTTGCTCCTGATCAAGGCCTCCAGGCGAGCATAGTCGATCTTCTCGCTCGGACGCAGCAGGAGGTCCTCGACCGCAACCGCCGTGAGCCTTGGCGTATCGCCGCTCTCCAGCGAGGGCATCCGGCTCACGATCACACCCAGTTTGCGCGCCCGCATCAGGATCGATTCCGGATGCGACTCCGGCTCGAAAGCCGATGGTGTCATGATGAGGCGCGCGATGGGCTTGTCGCGCTTGGCGAAATCCGAGATCACATCCTCGACGTCGTCGATGCCGCCCAGCACCGGCACGTTGCGAATGAGCTGGCCCCGATCGGCAGGCGATGGTGACAAGACGCCGATCGGCCAGATGCGCTTGATCGCTCCGCTCTCAATGCCGCGCAGCAGCACTTCGGCATCCGCGGCGCGGCCGATCAGCAGCGTCGGCGCGGCCTCCCCGCCCCTCGCGTGACGCCGCACCCGCGTATAGCGGAAGTAGCGGTACGCCATGCGCAGCGCGCTGAGGAAGAAGATCTCGAGAAACCAGTAGAGGACGATCGTCACCTTGCCGAGAAAGAAGGCGCCGCGAACGTTGGGGGCAACGAGGATGTAGTCGAGCACGAGCAGCGCAACCGTGAGCACGGTCGCCGCGCGAATGATGTTCAGCGCGTCAGGCAGCGAGATGAAACGCCATTTCGTCGTGGTCAGATTGCAGAAGAAGAACACGACCACGCTGAAGGCGAGGAAGTAGGGCAGGATCTGGAACAGCAGCGGCAATCGAGCGTAGAAATCGTCGCCACCCTCGAATCGCAGATAGAAGGCGGCAAAAAGCGCCGCCGTGGTCGCCAGCAGGTCGTGGAGCGCGATCAGGAAATTGCGCGAGGTGAGATGCGAAAGTCGCGTCATCCGCCGACCGATGAAAACCCAGTTAAATGCAACCTGACCGCGCTGATAGCCCATCTCGACAAGACTTGCCAGCCGCGTGGCCCCTCAGGAACCGGCTTCCCTCATCTTCGCCCCGAGCTGTTGTTCCCGGATCACCATTCCGCCGGCGACGCCGACGCCAATGACGTACATCCAGCCCTCGTGGAAGTCGAACAGATGCGAGTTGAACAGCGAGGTAAAGACGTTCTGCACCACGACTAGGAGTCCGATCCAATTGGCAAGCCCGTCGCCGCGAAACAACCGCAGATGCAATATCCAAATCGCGTAGAGAATGGCGACGCCGATCGCGCCCCATTGCACCGCAACGTTCAGCGTCTGGTTGTGCGGGTTGCCGATCACCTCGGCTGACGCCCGCCCCTGACCGGCGGGCGTCGCGACGCGTTCGAACAACCCGCGGGTCGAACCGGTGCCGTGCCCCAGGATCGGCGCCTCCGCGAAGAAGCCGAGCGACTTCCGCCAGAACTCGAGCCGCATGCCCATGGAGGTTGCCTCGCCCCGTTCCACATAGCCGGTGTAATCGGTGGTAAACCTCTCGGCGGTGTGGCGCAATTGGGGCGAGGCCTGCCAGGCGAGAACGGCGCCGACGAGCAGCGCGCCGGAGATGATCGCGATGCTGCGCCATTTGAGGTGAAGCAGTGCAAACACGCCGAACATGATCGGAATGGTGACGAGCGCGGTGCGCGACACCACCACGAAGGTCATATTGATGAAGAAGCTAAGCGCCAGCGCCGTCAGCAACGCGGCGAACCAGTATCGCTTCTCGCGCAACAGCATCACGATCGGATAGGCGAGCGCCACCGCGCAAAGCGCGAATTCCTGGCTCTGGTCAATGTAGTTCTTGACGAAGATGCCGCGCTCGGGCGGATCGGTCTTGAGCGCGAGGTTCGGGTAGAAGGCGACCAGCCAGGACATCACCGACAGCAAGGCGCAGGACACCAGGAAGGCGATGAATATCCAGTGGCCACGCGGCGAGCGCTCGAAATGATAGAGCAGGACCGGCAGCACGAGCAGCTTGACGGTCGGATTAACCGCATAGAAGCGCGCGCCCCACGGGGCATCCGACCACAGCGTCCCCAGCAGCGCGAGAACGACCAGCGCGATCGGCGCAATGCAGATCGGACGCTTCAAGGACTGCAGGAAATCGCGTAGATCGAGGAACGGCACCATGCAGATCAGCATCAGCGCGTTGAATATCCCCGCAAGCGATGTCGACCAGGGCAGAGAGGCCGCGGTCAGGATCGCAAACAGATCGACGGTCTCGCGCCAGGCAGCGGGGCTGCGCAGACGGCGATGCAACATCTCGCTGGTCGTTTCGCGGGCGAGCGCCGTCACTTGCTCCCTCCCCTGGCGCGATGCACCAGCGCCGTCGTGCTGAAGCCCTGGAGAATGTCGACCAGCACGACCGCCCCGCCCGCGGCCTCGACCACCTCATGGCCGACGACCTGTTCGCGTGTGTAATCGCCGCCCTTCACCAGCACGCCGGGCTTGATCCTGGTGATCAGGTCGATCGGCGTGTCCTCAGTGAAGATGACGACGAGATCGACGGCCTCCAGTGCGGCGAGCACCTCGGCACGCGCGCGCTCGTCCTGGACCGGACGATCGGCACCTTTCAGCCGCCGCACCGAGGCGTCGCTGTTGAGCCCCACGATCAGGCGGTCGCAGGCGGCGCGCGCCGCGGTCAGCACCTTGACGTGGCCGGGATGAAGGATGTCGAAACAGCCGTTGGTGAAGCCGACGCGCAGGCCCTGCCTTTTCCATTCGGCGAGCTGCGCGTCGAGTGCTGCCGGGTCGAGCACGATCTTCTCTTCGGCCGCGAGCGTGGCATGCGGCAGGATCTTGCGTCGCAGCTCGGCCGCGCTGACGCTGGCGGTGCCCCGCTTGCCGACCGCGACGGCGGCGGCGGCGTTGGCCATGCGCAGTGCCGTGTCCCAGTCCGCGCCGGCCGCGAGCGACACCGCAACCGCGGCGGCGACGGTGTCACCGGCGCCCGAGACGTCGCGCACCTTCACCGGGACGGCCGGCACGTGGACGGCCCCGCCATTCCGCGGCACCAAGGTCATGCCGTGCTCGCCCTGGGTGACCAGGATCGCCTCGCAATCGGCGAGCCGCATCACGTCCTCGCTGGCCTCGACGATGCTCTGCACCGTGTCGGCGCGGCTGCGGGTCGCTTCCGAGAATTCCTTGCGGTTGGGCGTGAGCAGCGTGGCGCCGCGATAGATCGCCCAGTTCAGGCTCTTGGGATCGACGATGACGGGCTTGCCGAGCTTGCGCGCGGCATCGATGGTGTGGCGGATCACGCGCGCCGTCAGCACGCCCTTGGCATAGTCGGACAGCAGCACGATGTCGGCGCGCGCGATCTGCGGCAGGATCGCGTCGATCAACTTCGTTTCGACCTCGTCGGACGCAGCCAGCGCCTGCTCCCAATCCGCGCGCAGCATGTGCGTGGAAAAATGTTCGGAGACGAAGCGGACCTTTCGCGTGGTCGGCCGCGAGGCGTCGCGCACCAGCACGCTCTCGATGCCGGCTTGATCATTGAGCGCGGCCTCGAGCCGCGTGCCGGCGTCGTCCTCGCCGATCAGGCCGACGAAGATGCAGCGCGCGCCGAGCGAAGCGATGTTGCGCGCGACGTTGCCGGCGCCGCCGACGTGGATCTCGCTGCGCTGGGCGGCGATGACGGGCGCCGGCGCTTCCGGCGAGATCCGCGACACCTCGCCGTAGACGAACTCGTCCAGCATGATGTCGCCGATGCACAGCACCGTACGGCCTGAGATGGCTTGCGCGAGGGCATCGAAATCGAGAATGGGCGTCGGCATGGTCGAAAGGGCCTCAGCGAAAGCGGTCGGGCCGGTCGAGATAATCCCCGACATAGGCCTTCACCGCGTCCTCGAGCGTCGTGAAGCCGCCGTTATAGCCGGCGCGGAGCAGACGATCGACCTCGCTCTGGGTGAAATACTGGTAGCTGTCCCGGATCTGCTCGGGCATGTCGATGTATTCGATGTTGGGACTGGTGCCGAGCGCCGCATAGGCAGCCAGCATGAGGTCCTTGAAGCTGCGCGCCTTGCCGGTGCCGACGTTGAACAGGCCGGACACCGACGGCGTCGCGAGCAGCCAAAGAACCACGCGCGCGACATCGTCGACATAGATGAAATCGCGACGCTGATCGCCGTCCTCGATGCCCTCGCGATGCGACTTGAACAGCTGCACGACGCGGCCTGCCCTGACGTCGTCGAAGCGCCGCGCCAGCACGCTCATCATCGAGCCTTTGTGATATTCGTTCGGCCCGAACACGTTGAAGAATTTCAGGCCGGCCCATTGCGGCGGGAGCCGATCGCCGCGCGCCACACGTTCGGCGACAGCGAGATCGAACAGGTGCTTGCTCCAGCCGTAGAGATTCATCGGCCGCAACTTCTTCAGCGCCGAAAGCGAAGAATCGTCGTCGAAGCCTTCCGTGCCGTCGCCATAGGTCGCCGCCGAGGACGCGTAGATGAACGGCACGGCATTCATCGTGCACCAGTCCAGCAGGCGCATCGACAGGCGGAAATTGGTCTCGACGACGAGATCACCGTCGGTCGCCGTGGTCGCGGAAATCGCCCCGAGATGGATCATAGCCTCCAGCTTGCGGCCCTTCAGCCAGTCCATCAGCTCGGTCGGGGGAACGATATCCACAAGCTGCCGCTTGGCGAGATTGCGCCATTTGCCTTCGGTTCCGAGGAGATCGCAGATCACGACGTCGCTGCGACCGACCTCGTTCAGCGCGGCCACGACATTCGATCCGATAAAACCGGCCCCGCCGGTCACCAGCAACATTCCACCTACCTGCCCGATTTTAGGTGCCCGATCCTGCCCTAGCGCATGATCCGCCAAAGTGTAAGCTGTTTTGGGATTGCTCTTCTGCCGCCTTTACCTGCCGGCCCGGAGCGGCTAACCGAGCCGCCATATCGGCACGTGTTCGGCCCTCATAACGAATGAATATTGATTCGCAACTTGGTAGTGATGCAGATCGGAGCGACACACGCCCGATCCTGATCGTCCCCTACATGTGGATCGGCGATTTCGTGCGGAATCACACCGTCGTGCGGGTCCTGAAGGAGCGCTGGCCGAACCGGCCGGTCGATCTCCTCACCACCTCCCTGTGCGCCCCGCTGGTGGACTACATGCCCGGGGTGCGCGCCGGCATCGTCTGGGATATGCCGCGCAGCCGGCTGGCCGTCGCACGCCAGTTCGGCTTGGCAGGGCTGCTGCGGAAACAGAATTACGGCACTGCCCTGGTGCTGCCCCGGACCTGGAAAGCGGCTATCGCGCCGGCACTCGCCGGTATTCCTGAACGGATCGGCTTCGTCGGCGAGTTCCGGTTCGGCCTGCTCAACCGCTGGCGCTGGGGAGAGAAGAAGCTGCCCCGCTTCATCGACAAGAACGCCGCCCTAGCCCAGCCAGACGGCGCGCCCCTGCCCGCGGAATGGCCGGTACCGCAACTGCGCGTCCCGGCCGAGGAGATCGCCCGGTGGCGCGAGGCCAATGGTCTCGGTGCCGGCGCCGCGGTGGCACTCGCCCCGGGCTCGGTCGGCGTCTCCAAGCGCTGGACCTCTTATCCCGAAGCCGCCCGCCTGCTGGTCGAGCGCGGCCTCGAGGTCTGGGTGGTCGGCGGTCCCGCCGAAAAGGAGTTCGCCCAGGAGATCGTCGCCGCCGGCGGCCCAGGCGTCCGCGATCTCACCGGCTCGGACTTGCGCAACGGCGTCCTCGCCATGGCCGCGGCCGGCATTGCCATCTCCAACGATTCCGGCCTGATGCACATCGCAGCCGCCCTGGGCACGCCGACCATGGGCATCTTCGGTCCCACCAGCCCCTATCTCTGGGCCCCGCTGAACGGCCTCGCCGCGACACTGGTGCAGGACAAGGAAAAGCTGTCCTGCCAGCCCTGCCAGAGCACGGTCTGCAAGGTGAACGACCACCGCTGCATGCGGAATATTGCGGCGAGCGAGGTGGTGGGGATCGCGGAGCGGGTGCTG
>NZ_JADYVS010000033.1:0-76328 GCF_020194055.1 Bradyrhizobium sp. NBAIM03
GGTTGTTGGCGACGACGGCCGGCGCGGCGGGAGGCGCGGGCGGCGGCGTTGCCGGACGCGATCCGCCGGCGCCCGGAATGAACGAGAAATCTTCGGCCAATGACGAGGAAATCCACGGCACCTGCTCGCCGCGCGAGGCGCGGGTGACGCCCATCTTGGTGCGGTTCAGCGTCTCCTCGGCCATCAGGTCGGGAACGCGGATTTCCTTCAGCAGCTCCTGGACGAACAGGCTGCGGTCGCCGCCGGCGTCCGAAACCACCGAGGCCAGCGCCGCCGAGTACATCACCAGCGTGCCGTTCGGGGCGATCACCGGGGTCAGGCCCGCTGAGAAGCTGCGGAACCGGCGCTCGAACGGGTTGCGCCTGGACGCATCGACCAGCGCGATCTTGACGCCGGCGCCGCGGGTGTTGAGCTCGCCGAGGACCGTCTCGAGGCTGAAACCATCGCGGCGCACGTCGGACTCGGTCCAGATCTGCGCATCCACCGGCAGCAGGTAGCTCTGGCGCGCGGACTGGATGCCGAAACCCGAGAAGAACACCAGCGCGACCGAGCCCGGCTTGATCTTGCCGTAGAGCTTGTCGAAGGCGCGGCGCATGGCGTCGCCGGTCAGATTCTCGCCGAGTTCGACCGAAAAGCCGTCGCGCTTGAGCTCGTCGGCGACGGCGCGCGCATCGTTGATCGGTTCCTTCAGCGGGGCATCCGCATCCGGATATTTGGCGTTGCCAATGACCAGCGCAAAACGGTCGCCGGCCGCAAGCGAGGGGGCCGTCGGGACGAGCGAGATCAGCAAGGGCAGAAGAATAAAGAAGCGAATTTTCATAATCAGCGCGGTCCAGCCAAAAGGCGCCGTTCCAGCTTGCGCCGCGGCGACCTTAACTTACGCTTACCTCATTATCAAACCGGGGACGGAGGGCGTCAACCGCTTGGAGATTCGACCTTATCCCGATGATGGACCGCAGCGGATGGGCATGCCGCGAGAGGAATGGATGGTGTTGTCATGACGGTCCTCGGTACCTCGATGCTGTCCGGCGGACCTTAGCGCGGCCAGGGCGGGTGAAGACGTGATCGATCTCACATTGCAGCCTCGCCTCCGGGTTTGACCTTTCCTGCCGGTGGTGGCTTGGTGTGCGCGATCGTCCTAGATCCAACTCTAAAAAAAGCGAGCCCATGGGAAACGTCTACGAGATCTACGCCCTGCGCTATGCGACGATGTCGCCGCGCACCCCCCACATGAACTTCCTCCTGCCCGACCCGCATGACAGCGCGGCGCAGGACCTCGATTATTTCGTCTGGCTGATTCGAGGGCACGGCCGCGACATTCTGGTCGATACCGGCTTCAACGCCGAGGAGGCGAGCGCGCGGGCGCGCAAGCTCACGCTCAATCCCGTCGATGCGCTAGAGCGTTTCGGCGTCGCGGCGTCAGCCATTCGTGACGTCATCGTGACACATCTGCATTACGACCATGCCGGCAATCTCGACCGCTTTCCCAACGCGCGCTTCCATCTGCAGGAGCGCGAGATGGCCTACGCGACCGGACGCTGCATGTGCAACGGCCTGCTGCGCCACCCGTTCTCGGTCGAGCATGTCACGCTGATGGTGCGCCACGTCTATGGCGAGCGCGTCACCTTCTATTCCGGCGATGGCGAGGTTGCTCCCGGCGTGACCGTGCACCGCGTCGGCGGCCATTCCGACGGCTTGCAGGTGGTGAAGGTCGAGACTGCGCGCGGCGCCGTGGTGCTGGCCTCCGATGCCGCGCATTATTACGCCAATCTGCAGCGCAAGAGCCCGTTCCCGATCGTTTATAATGTCGGCGACATGGCGCAAGGCTGGGACACGATCGAGCGCCTCGCCGGCCATCCCGACAGGTTCATCCCCGGCCACGATCCGATCGTGACCGAGATCTATCCGCGCGCCAGCGATGAGGTCGATGCCTGGGCGCTGCATCTGCCGCCGACGCGGTCGTTTGCGGGATGACGATATCGTCACTTTGGAGACAAATGTGGTCACCCGCCCTTCCCGGCCTCACGCCGACCCCGCGCCGTCGCGGCCGTGCCTGACCCGGTCCGTCCCTCGTGGTGACGGCGGCGAAGTCGGTTTCGGCAAGTGAGGGTAGCGACTTTCGTCGCTCGGGACGATGTAAAGCATCGACCCGGGATGCGCGATCGTGCACGCCGATTGACGTATTCATCCGTCATTTCTAGGTTGTGCCTGACATTCACAACGGTGTTCGGCGTGCTTTCAAAACTCAAAAACCTTGCTGCCAACGCCATGAAAGGCGCCAGCGGGCATTTCTCGAAAGCTTCCAGGGCAATTGCCGACCTGGCCGCCAGTCTCGCCGGCCGCGCCGCGGCCGCCGCTGATCTAGGCCGCATTCTCGATATCATCGAAATGGTCCCTGGCGTCAGTTTCGAGAAGCCACAGCCTAATGCCGATTATCTCGGTACGCTGCTGGTCGCGGTGCAGATGGGCGAGCTTACGCTGGCCGTGCACTACCGCCAGCAAACCGAAGCTGGCGTCGTGCGCCTGCATCCCGTCACAACGGCTGAGGCCAATGCACTGACCGGTTCGGACGACAAATTTTCCTCGATGATCCTGGTCGACGGTGAGAACGACAAGCCTGCCATCCAGATGCTGATGAACAGCGAGCATCTGGCGGAAAATTATCGGTACGTCACCGCCGACACTCTGGTCAACGCATTGGCTTTCCCGATCGAGAATGTCAAAGGCGGTTTCATCATTGCCAGGCCGTTTCGTGCAATCGCGCGACCGATCGCAGGTTGGCTGCTCAACATCATTTTCGACCAGGGTGAGAAACTACATCGCCGTTTCCGCGGCAACCGCGCCGAACATCGACCCCCATCACCGTCGCTATCAGCGAAGGAGGAAGCCGGCGCGGCGAGTGTCTCGATCACGCCGGAAGACTGTGACGTCCAGGCTCGGGTCTCCGATCGAGCCATCGACGAAGAGCCGCGGAATGATGGCGTGAAGTGATTGAACAGCGTTGAGGGCCGCGCGCTCTGTGGTCTCGTTTAGACGCCACACGCTTCAGCCCTTGAGCGCAGCCCGTTTGCCAGCCAGCACCCTAATACGCCTGCTTCGCATCCGCCTCTTCGCTGGTCTGGATCAGATCGAGGCTCTGCTCGATCTTGCCGAGCAGGGCCGAGAGCTGCTTGCGCTCCTGCGCCGACAGGCAGGCGAGGATCTCGTCCTCTCGCCGCAGCAATTGCGGGAACAGCTCCTCGTAGAGCGCGCGGCCCTTTTTCGTCAGTTGCAGGCGGAATTCGCGGCGGTCGGCTTCGTTCTCGACCCGCTCGATCAGGCCGTCGCTGAGCAGCGCCGTCACTGCGCGGCTGATGGTGGATTTGTGCGTGCGGGTGCATTGCGAAATGTATTGCGCGCTGCAGGCATCATTGCGGAAGCCGAGCGTGGCGATGACGCGCCAGGCCGGAATGTCGAGGCCGTTGCGTTCCTGATACTCGACCGACAGCGCGGAACTGACCTCCGCTGCGAGCCGGTTGAGGCGGAACGGCACGAACTTGAACAGATCGAGCCGCAGCTTTGGCCGCGCCGACGCCTCGTCGGCCGCGCGCGCTTTGAGCGCGATGTCGCTGGATGTCCTCGCCAAGGAGAGCGCCTCCGAATTCCAGTTGACGGCCGGCCGGCTCCGGTCCAAAATAGTTGCACGTGAGACTATCTAACAGATCGATCCTGTCCTGACCAGAGCCGAGGTTCGTGTATGGCGCCGGCCAATACCCCTCACGCCAAAACCCTGAACGCCAAGACCGCTCAAGCCAAGACCCAGTTCGGCTACCGCCGTCACCCCGATCAGGACCGCCCCGGCTCGAGCCCCGCGGCGCATCCGGTCGTGATCGTCGGCGCGGGCCCGGTCGGGTTGTCGCTGGCGATCGATCTTGCCCAGCGCGGCCAGCGCGTCGTGCTGCTCGATGACGCCGACCGCATCGGCGAGGGCTCGCGCGCGATCTGCTTCTCGAAACGCTCGCTGGAATATTGGGACCGGCTCGGCGTCGGCGACCGCATGGTCGAGAAGGGCGTGGTGTGGAGTGTGGGGCGGATCTTCCATGGCGAGTCGCAGCTCTACCAGTTCAATCTCCTGCCCGAAGACGGTCACAAGCGGCCGGCCTTCATCAATCTCCAGCAATATTACGCCGAGGCCTATCTGGTTGATCGCATCAACGAGCTGCCAGAGATCGACCTGCGCTGGCGCAACAAGGTGACAGCGCTCGAGCAGCGCAACGAATCCGCGCTGCTGACGATCGAGACGCCCGAGGGCGCCTACCGCCTGAATGCGCGCTATGTCGTCGCCTGCGACGGCGCGCGCTCCTCGCTGCGGCAGATGGTCGGGGCGGAATTCGCCGGCCAGGTCTTCGAGGATCAGTTCCTGATCGCCGACGTCAAGATGACCGCGGAATTTCCGACCGAGCGCTGGTTCTGGTTCGATCCGCCGTTCCATGCCGGGCGTTCGGCGCTGCTGCACCGGCAGCCCGACGATGTCTGGCGCATCGATCTCCAGCTCAATCGCTATGCCGATCCGGTCCTCGAGAAGAAGCCGCAAAACGTGCGGCCGCGGATCGCGCGCATGCTCGGCCATGACAAGTTCGAGTTCGAGTGGATTTCGCTCTACAAATTCCAGTGCCGGCGGATGGACCGCTTCATCCATGGCCGCGTCATTTTTGCCGGCGATTCCGCGCACCAGGTCTCGCCCTTCGGTGCGCGTGGCGCGAATTCGGGACTCGAAGACGCGGAGAATCTGTCCTGGAAGCTCGACCGCGTGCTGCGCGGCAAATCGCCTGCGAGCCTGCTCGAAAGCTACCATCTCGAGCGCAGCATGGCGGCCGACGAGAACATCCGCGAATCCACCCGCTCGACCGACTTCATGGCACCGAACTCGCATCAGGAGGCGCGGTTGCGCAAGGCGGTGCTGTCGCTGGCCAAGGAAACCGAGTTCGGCAAGCGCATGGTCAATGGCGGTCGGCTGTCGGTGCCGTGCAGCTACGATACGCCGCTGTCCTCGCTTGATGCGGATACGTGGCGCGGTGGACCGCCGCCCGGCGGTTCGATGCTCGACGCGCCCGCCGCAACGTCCGCCGGCGAGCCGATCTATCTGACGGATGCCTTCCGCAAGGGTGGAACGGATTTCACCTTGCTGTCGTTCAGCAATGGCGCGCCGATCGATGCGCCTGATGGTATCAAGGGCATCCGCATTGGCGCCGACGGTGAATTTGCCGATCCCTCGGGCCTAATCGCAAAGCGCTACGGCGCCGTGCCGGGTGCCGCCTACCTGCTGAGGCCCGACGGTTATGTCGCGGCGCGCTTCCGTCATCCGACCCGTTCGGCGATCGCGGCGGCGCTGGCGCGAGCCGAAGGTTTGTATTGAGGTCTGGCATGCCGCTCTCCACCAGTTCGAACTTCGCGCGCCCTGACGACGCCTTCCGCGCCATCGTCGAGGCGCATCGCGGCCTGACCGAGGAGCAGAGCGCCGATTTCGACGCGGCGCTGGTTCTGATCCTCGCCAATCATATCGGCGACATCGACGTGCTGCGCGAGGCGATCGGACTCGCCAAGCGCCGCATGATCGACGGCCAGCAGCAGCAACAGCAACAACAATAACCCTGACCTGAAGGACGAATTGATGGCGAAGAACTTCGCATCCACCGGCGATCTCTCCGAGAAGAAGATCACCTTCTCCGAGATCGGCACCGATCTCTATGCCTTCACCGCCGAGGGCGATCCCAACACCGGCGTGATCGTCGGCGACGATGGCTGCCTCGTGTTCGACGCGCAGGCGACGCCGGCCATGGCGAACAAGGTGATCGAGCGGGTCCGCACGGTGACCGACAAGCCGATCAAATATGTCGTGCTGTCGCATTATCACGCCGTGCGCGTGCTGGGCGCCTCCGCCTATCACGCCCAAGGTATCGTCGCCTCGCAGGAGACTCATCGGCTGATTGCGGAGCGCGGCCAGCAGGATTGGGATTCCGAGTACGGCCGCTTTCCGCGCCTGTTCCAGGATGCGGAGAGCATTCCCGGCCTGACCTGGCCGACGCTGACCTTCGAAGGCGAGATGACGATCTATCTCGGCAAGCGCGAGGTGCGCCTGATGCAGCTCGGCGCCGGCCACACCTCGGGCGACATCGTCGGCTGGGTGCCGGATGCAGAGGTGATGTTCTCGGGCGACCTCATCGAATATCACTCGGCCTGTTATTGCGGCGATGCGCATTTGCGCGAATGGCCGATGACGCTGAACGAGATCCGCAACTTCAATCCGAAGGCGATCGCGCCGGGCCGCGGCGATGCGCTGAAGGGCACCGCCACGGTGCGCGAGGCCATCGCGATGACGCGCGACTTCGTCACCTCGCTCTATGGCGCGGCCGAAATCTCGGTCGCCAGGGGCCGCAGCTTAAAGGAATCGATGGCGGCGACGCGCGAGGTGATGGATCCGAAATTCTCGAGCTTTGCCATTTACGAGCACTGCCTGCCGTTCAACGTCTCGCGCGCCTACGACGAAGCATCCGGTATCGACGACCCCGTGATCTGGACCGACAAGCGCGACCAGGAAATGTGGGCCGCTTTGCAAGGAGGAGGATAGTCATGAACATCAATACCTCGCCTGATCAGATCATCCGCAGCTCGGCCCAGGTGACGCCGGGCTACATGTCCGGCTTCGGCAACTCTTTCGAGACCGAGGCGCTGCCGGGCGCGCTGCCGATCGGGCGCAACTCGCCGCAGCGCTGCGCCTACGGACTCTATGCCGAGCAGCTCTCGGGCTCGCCCTTCACCGCGCCGCGCGGCAGCAATGAGCGCTCCTGGCTCTACCGCATCCGCCCCTCAGTGAAGCATTCCGGCCGCTTCGAGAAGGTCGACGCCGGGCTGTGGCGTTCGGCGCCGTGCCATGAATACGACCTGCCGATCGCGCAGCTGCGCTGGGATCCGACGCCGCTGCCGAAGGAGGAGGTCACCTTCATTCAGGGCGTGCAGACCATGACGACGGCGGGGGATGTGAATACGCAGGCCGGCATGGCCGCGCATGTCTACCTCATCACCAAGTCGATGGTGGATCAGCATTTCTACGATGCCGACGGCGAGCTGATGTTCGTGCTGCAGCAGGGCAATCTGCGCCTTGTCACCGAGTTCGGCCGTATCGATGCCGAGCCTGGCGAGATCGTGGTGATCCCGCGCGGCGTCAAGTTCCGCGTCGAGATTCCGAACGGCCCGGCGCGCGGCTATCTCTGCGAAAATTATGGCGGCGCCTTCACGCTGCCGGAGCGCGGGCCGATTGGCGCCAATTGCCTCGCCAATGCGCGTGACTTCCTGACGCCGGTGGCAAACTACGAGGACAAGGACACGCCGACCGAGCTCTACGTGAAATGGGGCGGCTCGCTGTTCAAGACCACGTTGCCGCATTCGCCGATCGACGTCGTGGCCTGGCACGGCAATTACGCGCCGTACAAGTATGATCTGCGTACCTTCTCTCCCGTCGGCGCGATCGGCTTCGACCATCCCGATCCCTCGATCTTCACGGTGTTGACCTCGCCGTCGGAGACGGCGGGCACCGCGAATATCGACTTCGTGATCTTCCCGGAGCGCTGGATGGTCGCGGAAAATACCTTCCGGCCGCCCTGGTATCACATGAACATCATGAGCGAGTTCATGGGCCTGATCTACGGCGTCTACGACGCCAAGCCGCAGGGCTTCGTCCCCGGCGGCATCTCGCTGCACAATTGCATGCTGCCGCACGGCCCCGACCGCGACGCCTTCGAGCACGCCAGCAACGGCGAATTGAAGCCGGTGAAGCTGACCGGCACCATGGCCTTCATGTTCGAGACCCGCTACCCGCAGCGCGTCACCGCGCATGCGGCGAACGCCGCCACGCTCCAGGCCGATTACGCGGATTGTTGGAAGGGGTTGGAGAAGCGGTTCGATCCGGGCAAGCCGTAGTTACTTGGTCATTCCGGGATGCGCCGAAGGCGCAGGCCCGGAATCCATAACCACGATTGTGAATATGGATTCCGGGCTCGCGCTCCGCGCGCCCCGGAATGACGGCGGAGAAACTGTGAATAAACATTCGGCAGGAACCAATGCCCCACCCCAACGACCCCAGCCTCCGCTCCTTCATCGCCGTCGATCCGGCCTCGGACTTCCCGATCCAAAATCTGCCCTATGGCGTGTTCTCGACCAAGGATGGCCGTGCCCCGCGCCTCGGCGTAGCGATCGGCGACTACGTGCTCGATCTCTGGGAGCTCGAGCAAGATGGCCTGATCAGTGCGGGCGATCCGGGCACATTTGCAGGAGGACTGAACGCCCTGATGCATCTGGGTCCAAAGGTTTGGTCGAAAACCCGCGCGCGCATCAGCGAGCTCTTGCGGCACGACAATCCGGAGCTTCGCGATAACGAGCAGTTGCGCTCGCGCGCTTTCGTTCTCATGCGCGACGCGAAGCTCCACCTGCCCTTCGCCGTCTCCGGCTACACCGATTTCTATTCGTCGAAGGAGCACGCCACCAATGTCGGCGTGATGTTCCGCGGCAAGGACAATGCGCTGCAGCCGAACTGGCTGCATATGCCGATCGCGTATAACGGCCGCGCCTCCACCGTCGTGGTCTCCGGCACCAGGGTGAAGCGGCCGCGCGGGCAGCTGAAGCCGCCGAACGTGGAGCTGCCGAGCTTTGCGCCGTGCAAGCGGCTCGATTTCGAGCTGGAGATGGGTGTCGTCATCGGTCAGCCGTCGCCGATGGGCGGCATGCTGAGCGAGCAACAGGCCGAGGAGATGATCTTCGGCTTCGTGCTGCTCAACGACTGGAGCGCGCGCGATATCCAGCAATGGGAATATGTGCCGCTCGGTCCGTTCCTTGCAAAGGCGTTCGCGACCTCGATCAGCCCCTGGGTGGTGACGCGCGAGGCGCTGGAGCCGTTCCGCCTGAATGGGCCGGAGCAGCAGCCGGTGCCGCTCGATTATCTCAAGCAGACCAAGCCGCAGAACTACGATGTCGAGCTCGACGTCTCCTTGCGCGCTGCGGGTGCCAATGCGCCCGCCAGCATCAGCCGCACCAATTTCAAGTACATGTACTGGTCGTCGGTGCAGCAATTGATGCACCACGCCTCCTCGGGCTGCGCCATGAATGTCGGCGATCTCTTAGGGAGCGGCACCATCTCCGGCCCGGAGAAGAACCAGCGCGGCAGCCTGCTCGAGATCAGCTGGAACGGCACCGAGCCGGTCGAACTGCCCGGCGGCGCCAGGCGCTCGTTTCTGGAGGACGGCGACAGCCTCGTCATGCGCGGCTGGTGTCAGGGCAACGGCTACCGCGTCGGGTTCGGCGAGGTCGAGGGAACGATCGTGGCGGCGGAGTAGCGGGCCAAATCACCGTTTCTCCGGCGGCACGTCGCGCACCCGCGCGCAATGCGCCGCGACATCCTCCAGGCTGTACTTCAGATGCACCCGCTTGTCGGACGGCGCCTGCTTGGCGGTGCACACGCCCGGCCGCCATTCCTGCGCCGGCCTGATCGGCCGCGGAGCGAAGCCGCCGCCGCAATTCGGGCAGACATTGAACAGCTTGGTCTCGACGCAGTCCGCGCAGAACGTGCATTCATAGGAGCAGATCCGCGCATTGGTCGCGTCGGGCGGCAGGTCGCAATCGCAATATTCGCAGTTCGGTCGCAGCTGGAGCGCCATGTTGAATCTCCGCAACTGGAGCTGCGATCATCGCAGATCGCGTTGCCAGCGCGAATGCCATAGTTCCCTCGATTTCAGCCGGGCTTGATCTCCTTCAGCGGCAGCTTCGAGCTCTCCTTCAGCCTATCAAGCACGATCGAGGAGCGCACATGCGCCACGCTCTGGTGCGGCATCAGCACGTCGTTGACGAGATTGGACAGGCCCTTGAGATCGCGCAGCACGGCTTTGAGGACATAATCGGCATCGCCCGTCAGCGAATACGCCTCCTGGATTTCGTCGATCCGGTTCACCAGCGCGCGGAAGCGTTTCGAATTGTCCGGCGAATGTGTCGCCAGTCCCACCTGGATGAAGGCGATCACGCCGAAGCCGAGCGCCTCGCTGGAGAGGTCGGCGTGGTAGCCCGCGATCACCTTCTCCTCCTCCAGCCGCATCCGCCGCCGCGAGCATTGCGAGGCTGACAGGCCCGCGAGCTCAGCGAGCTCCTGGTTGGTGAGGCGACCGTCGTCCTGGAGCGCGCCGAGAATCCTGAGGTCGAAGGCGTCAACGGAAATCATGCGTCTTTCATCCATTTCGTGCACGGATCGTGCATAGAATAGCCAAAGCCCGCCTCGTTTGCACGCTCATTGCATGGCCCATGAAGGATAGTTCCGTCAGCAGCCATTCGGGAGAACACCATGGGACCATTTCCGCACGATGCACCGCCGGCCACGATCACTGCCGACAATCCGATGGGCACCGACGGGTTCGAGTTCGTCGAATACGCGCATCCCAATCCGCAAGAGCTGCACGCATTGTTCAAGCTGATGGGCTATGCGCCCGTCGCGCGCCACAGAACCAAGAAGATCACGGTCTATCGCCAGGGCGACATCAACTATCTCGTCAACGAGGAGCCCGGCACTCACGGCTATGAGTTCGTCTCCGCCCACGGCCCCTGTGCGCCGTCGATGGCGTTTCGCGTCGTCGACGCCAAGGCGGCCTATGACCGTGCGATTGCGCTCGGCGCCGAGCCGGCCGATGTGTCATCGGCGCAGAAGACGCTCGACGTGCCCGCGATCAAGGGCATCGGCGGCAGCCTGCTTTATCTCGTCGATCGCTACGGTGCCAAGGGCTCGGCCTACGATGCCGAGTTCGAATGGCTCGGCGCGCGCGATCCCAAGCCGCATGGCGCCGGCCTGTTCTATCTCGACCATCTCACCCACAACGTCCATCGCGGCCGCATGAATGTCTGGGCCGGGTTCTACGAGAAGCTGTTCAACTTCCGCCAGATCCGCTTCTTCGACATCGAGGGCCGCGCCTCCGGCCTGTTCTCGCGCGCGCTGACCAGCCCCGACGGCAAGATCCGCATTCCGATCAACGAGGACGCCGGCGAGTCCGGCCAGATCGAGGAATATCTGCAGACCTATCGCGGCGAGGGCATCCAGCACATCGCCTGCGGCTGCCGCGATATCTATCGCACCATCGAAGGTTTGCGCGAGGCCGGCCTGCCGTTCATGCCGTCGCCGCCCGACACTTATTTCGAGAAGATCGATACGCGCCTGCCCAAGCACGGAGAGGATGTCGCCCGGCTCAAGAAGAACGGCATCCTGATCGACGGCGAGGGCGTGGTCGATGGCGGCCAGACCAAGGTGCTGCTGCAGATCTTCTCGGCCAACGCAATCGGCCCGATCTTCTTCGAGTTCATTCAGCGCAAGGGCGACGACGGTTTTGGCGAGGGCAATTTCAAGGCCCTGTTCGAATCGATCGAGGAGGACCAGATCCGGCGCGGCGTGTTGAAGGTGGGGGACGCGGCGTAGGCGCGGCCGTCACGCACACTGCTGTAGGGTGGGCAAAGCGAAGCGTGCCCACGTCCTGCCCAATTGATGCGAAGACGTGGGCACGGCGCTTCGCGCCTTTGCCCACCCTACGCGACCTTTGCTGGCGCTAGATCTACCGCTGCCAGGCCTTCATCACCGCGCCGATCCCCGCCGCCTCCGGCTCGCGTGCCGCTGACGGCGTGCGCGAGAACCGTGGCGCGGGCGCCGGCTGCTTCACGCCGTGCCGCTCGATGAAGACGTTGCGGGCGACCATGTGCGGATGCTGTGTCGCCTCCGACATGGTCAGCACCGGCGCGAAGCAGATGTCGGTGCCTTCCATGATCTTGCACCAGTCCTCGCGCGTCTTGCTCTTGAACACGGCCTTCAGCTTCTCCTTCAGCGCCGGCCAGGCCTTGCGGTCCATCTGCGCGTCGAAATCGGCATCCGTCAGGCCCGCATGCTCGCGCAGCAGCGCGTAGAATTGCGGCTCGATCGAGCCGATCGAGACGAAGTGCCCGCAGGCGCATTCGTAGACGCCGTAGAAATGCGCGCCGCCGTCGAGGAAGTTCTGGTTACGCCCTTCGGTCCAGCGTCCCATCGTGGTCATGTCGAAGAAGAACGACATCAGCGAGGCCGCACCGTCGCACATCGCCGCGTCCACCACCTGGCCCTTGCCCGACTTCTGCGCTTCCAGCAGTGCTGCGAGCACGCCGACGACGAGATAGAGCGCACCGCCGCCGAAATCGCCGACCAAGTTGAGCGGCGGCACCGGCGCTTCCTCAGTGCCGATCGCGGCGAGCGCGCCGGTGATGGAAATGTAATTGATGTCGTGGCCGGCGGCGTTGGCGAGCGGGCCTTCCTGGCCCCAGCCGGTCATGCGGCCATAGACCAGCTTCGGGTTGCGTGCGAGCACGACGTCTGGCCCGAGCCCGAGCCGCTCCATCACACCGGGGCGAAAACCCTCGACCAGCGCGTCCGCGCTCGCGAGCAGGTCCAATACTTGCGCGATCGCCGCCTTGTCCTTGAGGTCGAGCTCGATCACCTTGCGGCCGCGCCCGGCCACCGACTTCATGCTCTTCTTGGCGCCGACGCGGTCGAGCGTGACGACGTCGGCGCCCATGTCGGCCAGCATCATGCAGGCGAACGGGCCGGGCCCGATGCCGGCGAATTCGACGATGCGGAAGCCCGAGAGCGGGCCGGAAGCGCGGACGGAGGAGGTGGGGGCTGGTTTGTCGAGCACGTTGTTGTTTCCTAGGGTCGCGGGCGGATGCCGGCGGTCGGCAATTGCCCCTGACGTTTCTTCTGTTGAGCGAGTTAATCGGCCGATTAACTTTTCTCGCCTTCACTCCAGCGAGGCAAGCGGTTTTCATGCCGCACGGCCAAAATAAAACGGCGCGCACCGAAGTGCGCGCCGCGGAAAATTTGCGTGGAGACGCTAAGTTCAGCGCGCAGTGGCGACCGCGCGTTGTGCCATCACCTTGATCAGATTGGCGCGATACTCCGCCGTGCCGTGGATGTCGGCTAGCAATCCGTTCGCCGAAATCGTCACGCTGTCGATCGCCGATGGCGACCAGTTCGCCTTCAGCGCCGCCTCGATCGCGCCCACCCGCATCACGCCGGTTTGCGAGGCGCCGGTGGCGGCGACCCGAACCTCGCCCGACTTGGCCTGCGCCACGAACACGCCGGTCAGCGCGAAGCGCGAGGCCGGATGCCGCATCTTCTCGTAGCCCGCCTTTGCCGGCACCGGGAATGACACGGCGGTGATGATCTCGCCGTCTTCGAGCGCCGTCGTGAACAGGCCCTGGAAGAAATCATCCGCCGCAATCGACCGCTTGTTGGTCTTCACGGTGGCGCCGAGCGCGAGCAGCGCCGCCGGGAAATCCGCAGCCGGATCGTTGTTGGCGATCGAGCCGCCGATCGTGCCGCGATAACGCACGGCGGGGTCGCCGAGCACCGAGGTGAGATAGGCGATCGCGGGGATCGCCTGCTTCACATCGGCATTCGTCATGATGTCGTAATAGGTCGTCGCGGCCTTGATGGTCAGCGTGTCGCCCGACAGCTCGACACCCTGCAGCTCCTTGATCCTGCCGAGGTCGATGACGTCGGAGGGACCTGCGAGGCGCTGCTTCATGACCGGCAGCAGCGTCTGACCGCCGGCGAGGAACTTCGACTCGCTACCCTTGGCGAACAGGCTGGCGGCCTCGTCGACCGAGGAGGCGCGATGATAGGTGGTCTGGTACATCTTCGGTCCTCCCTTAAGCCGCGTGGATCGTGCGCCACACCCTGTCAGGGGTTGCGGGCATTTCCAGGTTGTTCTTGCCGATCGCATCCGTGATCGCGTTGATCACGGCCGCCGATGCGCCGATCGCGCCGGCCTCACCGCAGCCCTTGATGCCCAAGGGATTGCCCGGGCACAGCGTCGTGGTGTGGGACAGGTTGAACGACGGCACGTCGTCGGCGCGCGGCATGGCGTAATCCATGAACGAGGCCGTGACCGGCTGGCCGTTGGCATCATAGATCGCATGCTCGAGCAATGCCTGCCCGATGCCCTGCACGAGGCCACCATGGACCTGGCCCTCGACGATCATCGGGTTGATCAGCCGGCCGAAATCGTCCGCCGCGACGAAGTTGACGAAGGAGGTCTTGCCGGTGCCGGGATCGACCTCGAGCTCGCAGATATAGGCGCCGGCCGGGAAGGTGAAGTTGGTCGGGTCGTAGAAGGCGCTCTCCTTCAGGCCCGGCTCCATCCCGTCAGGCAGGTTGTGCGCCGTATAGGCCGCGAGCGCGACCATCGGCAGGGCGATCGCCTTGTCGGTGCCTGTCACCTTGAACTCGCCGTTCTCGATGACGATGTCGGCTTCCGATGCCTCCAGCGCATGCGCGGCGATCTTCTTGGCCTTGGATTCCATCTTCTCCATCGCCTTCAGGATCGCGGTGAGGCCGACGGCCGCCGAGCGCGAGCCGTAGGTGCCCATGCCGAACTGCACCTTGTCGGTGTCGCCATGGACGATCGAGACCTGGCTGATCGGAACGCCCAGGCGCTCCGCGACGAGCTGGCAGAAGGTGGTCTCGTGACCCTGCCCGTGGCTGTGCGAGCCGGTGAGGATCTCGATGGTGCCGACCGGGTTGACGCGCACCTCGGCCGATTCCCAAAGGCCGACGCCGGCGCCCAGGCTGCCGACCGCCTTCGACGGGGCGATGCCGCAGGCCTCGATGTAGCAGGACACGCCGATGCCGCGCAGCTTGCCGTCGGCCTTCGCCTTGGCCTTGCGGGCAGGGAAGCCGGCATAATCGATCGCCTTCATCGCCGCATCGAGCGAAGCGTTGAAGTCACCGGTGTCGTAGGCCATGATGACAGGCGTCTGGTGCGGGAACTGGGTGATGAAGTTGGTCCGCCGCAACTGGGCCGGATCGACGTTCAGCTGCCGCGCCGCCGTCTCCATCAACCGTTCGATCAGATAGCTCGCCTCGGGCCGGCCCGCGCCGCGATAGGCGTCGACCGGCGTGGTGTTGGTGTAGACCCCGATCACCTCGGCATGGATCGCCGGGATGTTGTACTGGCCCGACAGCAGCGTCGCGTAGAGATAGGTCGGCACCGAGGACGAGAACAGCGACATGTAGGCGCCGAAATTGGCGTAGGTCTTCACCTTGAGGCCGATGATCTTGTTGTTGGCGTCGAAGGCCATCTCGGCATGGGTGATGTGATCGCGGCCATGCGCGTCGGTGAGGAAGGCTTCGGTGCGGTCGCCGGTCCACTTGACGGGACGGCCGACTTTCTTCGAGGCCCACAGCGCCACCATCTCCTCGGGATAGATGAAGATCTTGGAGCCGAAGCCGCCGCCGACGTCGGGGGCGATCACGCGCAGCTTGTGCTCGGGGGCGATGTTGTAGAACGCCGAGAGCACGAGACGGGCGACGTGCGGGTTCTGCGACGTCGTATAGAGGGTGAAGTGCTCCTCCGCGGTGTCGTAATCGGCGATCGCCGCGCGCGGCTCCATCGCATTCGGCGCGAGGCGGTTGTTGGTGACGTCGAGCTTCACCACATTGGCGGCTTTCGAGAAGGCGGCATTCACCGCGCCCTCGTCGCCGATCACCCAATCATAGACCTGGTTGCCGGGCGCCTCAGGATGAAGCTGCGGCGCGCCGGGCTTGATGGCGGCGTGCATGTCGGCGACCGCGGGGAGCTCCTCGTAGTCGACCACGACGGCTTCCGCCGCGTCGCGCGCGAGATTCTTGCTGTCGGCGATCACGACGGCAATTGCCTGTCCGACGAAGCGCACCGTCTCCGGCGCCATCGCCGGCCATGCGCCCATCTTCATCGGGCTGCCGTCCTTGGAGGTGATGGCCCATCCGCAGATCAGGTTGCCGACCTTGTCGTCGACCAGCTCCTGTCCGGTGAGCACCGCGACCACGCCCGGCATCTTCAGCGCCGCGGACGAGTCGATCTTCTTGACCTTGGCGTGCGCGTGCGGGCTGCGGATGAAATAGGCATGGGTCATACCCGTCAATTTGATGTCGTCGACGTAACGGCCCTTGCCGGTAATGAAACGCTTGTCTTCCTTGCGCACGACGCGTGCGCCGATGCCTTCAACACCCATGTCTGGTCCTCCCGACCGGAAATTTCCTTGATCGCGCCGTCCATCGACGGCTGCGACGGTTGTTCTTGTTTCGAGGCGCGCCGCTTACTCGGCCGCCTGCGAGACCTTCATGCGGCCGGCGGCGTCCAGCACCGCCTTGACGATGTTGTGATAGCCGGTGCAGCGACAGATATTGCCTTCGAGCTCGGTGCGGACGGTCGCCTCGTCGAGCTGTCCACCATGGCGGTGCACGATGTCGATCGCCGACATGATCATGCCCGGCGTGCAATAGCCGCACTGCAGGCCATGATTGTCGCGGAAGGCGGCCTGCATCGGGTGCAGTTCGTCGCCCTTGGCGATGCCCTCGATCGTGGTGACGCTGGCGCCGTCGGCCTGCCCCGCCAGCATGGTGCAGGATTTCACCGCGCGGCCGTCCATGTGCACGACGCAGGCGCCGCACTGGCTGGTGTCGCAGCCGACATGGGTCCCGGTCAGGTTGAGGTGATCGCGCAGGAGCTGGACCAGCAGCGTGCGGTCCTCGACATCGACAGCAACGGCCTTGCCGTTGACCGTCAGTTTGACTGTAGACACTTGAAGTCCTCCCAAAGTTATTTTGATTGGTTCTAATTAGAGACAGCGCAAACGAAACTTTGCAACTGGGTTTTTGCTGACCGCGGTCATGGAAGGGTCATCGTGATGACAGTCGCCGATCTGCGATTCGGCCACGACGTCTCGTGCCGCCGCCATCACGTGCTGCGACATTGTAGGAGACACACGGAAAGTCTCAGCTAGCATCTGCGATGGCGTGCTCGCTGCCGCCGCAATAGGCGGGTGAGCTGGTCGCGCGTGCCGTGGTCATCTCGCCGCTTGCCCTGGACCTAGGCCCGGTCGTGCGTCGTTCCTCCCTTTAATGCCGTGCTCGTTGCGCGAATAGGAGCATGCGCCCCCGCCTTTGTAATCGCGATCTTGGTAGTAGGACGAGACGACTTAAGCCATTGATTTTGCTTACGGCAATGCAGCGAAGTGCCGCCGTCGAGCCGCGTGGGTTAGGACGCCCCGCGTGTTGCGCTTTCAACAACCCACAGCGTCATTCCGGGGCCCGAGCGGAGCGAGGGAGCCCGGAAATCCATCGGGCCGCAGAGTCCGCGGGGAAGTGGATTCCGGGTTCGCGCCAACAGGCGTGCCCCGGAATGACATCGCGTGAATGAGAGGTCCGGAAAGCAGGACTACTACTTCCTGGCGATAGATCGCAGCCGCCCGTCCCCCTAGTCGAGCCGTACAGGCAACGGCAACAAGGGTGGAAGCGATGCAGATGAACGACAGTCAGCGGATCCCGGCGTCGAAGGCAAAGGTCTGGGCCGCGCTCAACGATCCCGAAATTCTCAGGCGCTGCATTCCCGGCTGCCAATCGCTCGAGATGGCGTCGCCGACCGAGATGACGGCGACCGTGGTGCTGAAGGTGGGGCCGGTGAAGGCGACGTTCAGCGGCAAGGTGACGCTGACCGATATCGATGCGCCCAATGGCTATCGCATCGTCGGCGAGGGCGCCGGCGGCGTCGCCGGCTTTGCCAAGGGCGGCGCGAAGGTCAGGCTGGAAGAAGAAGCCCCTGACGTCACCATCCTGCACTACGAGGCCGATGCGCAGATCGGCGGCAAGCTCGCACAGCTCGGCTCGCGATTGATCGACTCGACGTCGCGAAAACTCGCCGCGAGCTTCTTCGAAAATCTCGCCGGCGTGGTAGCGCCATCATCGTGATTGATGCGCGATGCCGCCTTCATTCGAACGCGCATTTCAAGCTGCAAAACAAGGGCAGGACGCAAGGCGCGACAACAAGATGAGCGGCGAAAGCCGCCGATGATTTGCACTACTACCTTCCGCCTATACTAAGCGCGAAACGGCGATGCTGTAATTTCGAACGATGGCTCGCAGGCGAACTGCGCATCACGAGCGCAGTGCGCTCAGGCGCCCAACGAGGCGTGCACAACAACATCGCGGAGGGAATACATGACCTTTGGAACGAAGGGCTTCTTGGCCGGCATCTCCATGATTGCGATGCTCGCCGCCGTTACACCGGGCGTTCGCGCCAACGACTCGGTGCTCAACGCGCAATCCGATTCGAATCAATGGGCCGTTGCCGGCCACGATTACGGCAACACGCGCTTCAGCCCGCTCAAGCAGATCAACACCGAGAACGCCGGGAAGCTGACGCTCGCTTACTCCTTCTCGCTGGCGTCGTTGCGTTCGAACGAATCCTCGCCGATCGTCATCGGCAACACGCTGTACGTTTCGAGCTCGTGGGGTCCGAAATACGTCTATGCGCTCGATGCGGCGACGGGGCAGCGCAAATGGACCTGGGAGCCCGATATTCCCGAGGACGTGCTGCAATACGCCTGCTGCGACGTGAACAGCCGCGGCGTCTCCTACGCCGACGGCAAGATCTTCGTCGGCCGCCTCGACGGCAAGCTGACCGCGCTCGATGCCGCGACCGGCAAGTCGCTGTGGACGGCGAAGGTGGTCGACTACAAGCAGGGCTCGGTCATCACCTCGCCGCCGCTCGTCGTGCGCGACAAGGTCATCACCGGTTTCGGCGGCGGCGAATACGGCGTGCGCGGCGCGCTGCTGGCCTTCGACATCAACACCGGCAAGCAGGTGTGGCAGACCTACACCGTTCCTTCGCCGGACGAGCCCGGCGGCGATTCCTGGAAGGGCGACTCCGCCCAGCATGGCGGCGGCGCGGCCTGGCTGGTCGGCTCCTACGATCCGAAGACCGACACGGTCTATTGGGGCACCAGCAATCCCGCCCCGTGGAACACGGCGGTGCGTTCGACCGGCGACGGCAACTTCGGCAAGCTGACCAACCTCTACACGGCTTCGACGCTCGCGCTCGATCCCAACACCGGCAAGATCAAGTGGCACATCCAGACCACGCCGGCCGACGCGTGGGACTATGACGGCGTCAACGAAGCCGTGCTCGCGGATCTCAAGATCGGCGGCAGCACCGTTCCGACGCTGATGAAGGCCGACCGCAACGGCTTCTTCTTCGTCGCCAACCGTGAGACCGGCAAGGTGCTGTCGGCGGAGAAATACGTGTTCTCCAACTGGGCCAAGAAGTGGGACGTCGCCACGATGCGCGCGGTCGAGGATCCCGACAAGCGTCCCGGGCCGGGCCATCCCGCCAAGGACATCTGCCCGAACCTGATCGGCGGCAAGAACTGGCAACCGATGTCGTTCAATCCGCAGACCGGCCTCGTCTACATCCCGTCCAACAACGTCTGCATGGACTGGTCGGTCAGCGACGTCACTTACAAGCGCGGCGTGTTCTATCTCGGCGCCGAATTCCCGACCAAGGAAGGCCCCGGCGGCTTCCTCGGCGAGCTCGTCGCCTGGGATCCGGTCGCGCAGAAGAAGGTCTGGTCGATCAAGGAAGACCTGCCCTTCAACGGCGGCACGCTGACCACCGGCGGCGGCCTCGTGTTTGCCGGCAACATCCATGGCGACTTCCGTGCCATCGATGCGAAGTCCGGCAAGGTGCTGTGGAGCAAGAATCTCGGCTCCGGCATCGGCGCAGGTCCGGTGACCTATCAGGTCGACGGCAAGCAATATGTCGCCATCGTCGTCGGCCGCACCGCTGCGCTGCCTGCGTTCCTGGGCGAGGTAGGAAAGAAGATGACGGCCGCAGCCCCCGAGGGCGGCTCGCTCTTCGTGTTCTCCGTCCAGTGACAACTCGCGCGCGTATCCTCGAGGTGACGGGATACGCGCGCGCTTTCTCCGGATTTTAGCTGCGGCATCGGCCGATGCCTGGTGCCGCTGCGCCCGGCTCAACGAGCTCCGGCGCAACAAAGCCAACACCAAGGGAGACGAGGATGCGTCCGAATCATTCCGCCACCGGTGCGAGCCGACATCGCGCCATCGCAGGCCTGCTCGCATGTGCCGCCGCGGCGCTGATCGTTCCGGCCTCGCCGCTGCAGGCCAACGAGGCGCAACCGTTCCGTCTCTGCGCCGATCCGACCAACCTTCCATTCTCCAGCGACAGTTCGTCGAAGCCGGGCTTCTATGTCGAGATCGGGCAGGCCCTGGCGCAGGCGCTCGGCCGGCCGATCGCCTATGACTGGTACAAATCCTATTTCGGCAAGCGCACCGTGCGGGTCACGCTGCTCGGCAAGCAATGCGACGCCATGATCGGGCTGCCCAGGTCCGCAGATTTCATGGGCCCGGCCGTGATCTTCTCCGACGCCATCGCCAAAGAGGGCTATGCCCTCGTCGCCACCAAGGAATCTGCGAAGGGCGCGGCGATCGGCGGCATCGAGGGCCTCAAGGGCAAGCGCGTCGCCGTGCAGTTCGCCAGCACGCCGCAAAACCTGCTCGCGAGCCGCGACGACATCCAGAAAGTGACGGTGCTGTCGCCTGAGGAGGGCATGCAGGCGCTCGACCAGGGCCGGGCCGACGTCGCCTTCATCTGGGGCCCGGTCGCCGGCTGGCTGAACAAGACCAGCTACGGCGGCCGCTACCAGATCGAGCTCACCGAGGGCGAGGGCCTGTCATGGGACGCCGCCATCGGCTTTGCCAAGGCCTCGACCGAGTTGCGCGACCGCGTCAATGCCGTGTTGCCGCAGCTTCAGGGCAAGATCGGCGAGCTCGCCGTGAAATACGGTTTGCCGGGCGGCGCGCCGGTTCGCTTTGGCGCAGCGCCGACGCCAGCGCCGCTGACGACGGGCACGGGAAGCGGAGCCGGCGTCGTCCAGGTCGCCAATGTCGTGGCGACCGAGACCAAGGGCGATGCGGTCGCGCCGGGCCTTGAGGCCGTCGGCGCGGGCAAGGAGATCTTCAACGGAACCTGCGCCCACTGCCACGGTCCCGATGCGATCCAGAGCGAGCGCAAGATCGATCTGCGGCTGCTGCGTCACCGCTACGGCGACGAGATGCGCGAGAAATATTTGACCACCGTGCAGGAGGGACGGCCGAACAAGGGCATGCCGGCCTGGAAGGAGGTCTATACCGAGGACCAGGTCAACAGCATCTATTCCTTCCTGCTGACGGTCCAGGTCGAATCGAACGATTGAACGGTCTTGACCGAACCCGATCGGGAGGATGTGGTAGCGTTCATCCGGCGCCATCCCGGTGCCGGATTGATGCCGGATAGTTCCGCCTCTTCCGCTGCGGCGGCGGATGCCCGTACGGTGCAGCATTCGGCGGTGCAGTCCTGTGAAGGCGCCATGACCAGCTTCCTGATCATCGACGATCATCCGCTGTTTCGCGAGGCCCTCGGTAATGCGGTGCGGCTGGCCTTGCCGGAGGCGCGGATTGTCGAAGCGATGTCGATCGAGGACGCCCTTCACATCCTGACGGCCGAGCAGGGCGAGGGCATAGACCTCGCGCTGCTCGACCTCCTGCTGCCCGATGCGACCGGCTTCTCCGGCTTTCTGCGCTTGCGCGAGGCCCATCCGCGCCTGCCCGTCGCCATCGTGTCGAGCGAGGAGGACCAGCGCGTCGTTCGCGAGGCGCTGGAGCTCGGGGCCGCGGGTTTTCTGCCGAAGTCGCTGTCGAAGCGCGAGCTGGCGCAGTCGATCGAGGGCGTGCTGAACGGATCGGTGTCGGTGCCGAAGGATTTCGTGGCAACGTCGCAGCGGCGCCGGGCCGAGGCCAGCAAGGCGCTCGAGGTCAAGCTGCGCGAGCTCACGCCGCAGCAGCTTCGCGTGCTCGATCTGCTGCGGCGCGGCTATCCGAACCGGCAGATCGGCCAGGAGCTTCAGCTCGCCGAATCCACGGTGAAGGCGCATATTACCGAAATTCTGCGCAAACTCGGCCTGTTCAGCCGCAACAAGGCGATCATCGAGATCGGCAAGGTGGACCTGCCGGATCCCAAGGCCCGGCCTTATGCGCGGGCCGACCGCGGGCGGCCGCAATGACGCGCGATGTCCCGCTTGACCTGGATCAAGCCGGTCTGGTCCGGCTGCGACATTCTCGTTTCGGCGTCGAACCCGTCGATCATCTGGCCAATCAACCGGGAATGGCTCACGCGTGATGCGATTTCTGATCGTCGAAGACCATCCGTTGTTTCGAGAAGCCTTGGAGGGCGCGCTCCAGATGGCGGCGCCGGCGGCCGAGATCCTTCAGGCGACGTCGATCGACGGTGCGCTCGAGCAGGCCGCGGCGGCTGCCGAGCTCGACCTCATCCTGCTCGATCTGTCGATGCCGGGCACCACGGGCCTTTCCGGCATCATCCGCATCCGCAAGGCCTTTCCCAGGATTCCCGTCGTCATCGTATCAGGGCATCAGGATCCGCAGATCATAGCCGGCGCCTTGTCGCTCGGCGTCTCCGGCTACATCCTCAAATCGTCCTCCAAGCAGGAGCTGGCGCAGTCGATCGGCGAGGTGCTGCGCGGTGCGGTCTGTGTCCCAGCCGCCTATCGCGGGCTCGTCCGCCCGCAACGCGCCGCCGGCCCGGCGCAGGATCTGCTGAAACGCCTGCACGAGCTGACGCCGCAGCAATTGCGCGTGCTCGAAATGCTCAAGCGCGGCCTGCAGAACAAGCAGATCGCCTTCGAGCTGAACATCTCCGAGACCACGGTGAAGGTCCACGTCTCCGACATCCTGCGCAAGCTCAACGTGCTCAGCCGCACCAAGGCCATCGTCGAAATGTCCCGGATCGATTTCGCGACCCTGGCCGGCGAAGGCGCCGGCCTGAAGGGGGAGCGTTCGCAGGCCGATCCGCCCTCAGGATAATCCGGTGTCATTCGTCGGAACGAGGCGAGCCGCGGTTCAAGCCGGTAGCGGCTGGCCGGCTTGCTCGCGAGCGATGTAGTCGGCGTACCAGTCCGGCCAGTTCGCATCGTACTGACCGCCGTTCCGCTTCTCGTGCTCACCGTGTGCCTTAGCCGCACGTCGGAGCGCGCTCGCGAGCTCGGACGAGGAGGTGAATATTGTTCCTGCTGCCTCTACGCGTCCCGGCAATCGCGTGGTGATCTCCTGGAACAGCCAGCCGTTGCCATCGGGATCGTTGAACGAGACGTACGAGCGATAGCTGGCGCGTGCGGGATCCAGACCAGCAATCCGACGGCGCCCGAACAGATAAGGCTCGTCGGGTCCGGTGTGCACGTCGCCTTCAGCGTGGAAGACTTCGCTGACCTCGACGCCGCGACCGCGCAGATCGTCTCGCGCGGCTTCAATGTCGGAGACGATCAGGTACAGACCCTGGGCGGAGCCGGGCGCCGCCGCGGTCACGTTCTTGCCGAAAATGACCGAGGAGGGGGAGCCGGGAGGTGTGAACTGGATGACGCGGTAGTCGTCAGGCCCGGCGAAATCGGCATCGAGCCGCCATCCGAGGTTCGCATAGAACTTCTTGGCGCGATCGATGTCCGAAACAGGGATGACGACGACTTCGAGCTTCATGTCGATCGTTGGCGCTTGGGTGGTCTCATTTGCATCGGGGGCAGGCATTGCTTCTCTCCTGATTATAGCGGTTACGATATAATCGTGTACGCGATATAAAGTACCTTGGAGCCTCAATGTCAACCTTCCGATTTAATCGGACACGATATATATGCACGCGGAGTTTCACATGTCCGTGTTGGAAAGGGCACCCCCATGAGCCTGCAGAACGGTCCCAGAGCCGAATTCAGAGACGATTCCAGAGATGATTCAACGACCAATCAGCCGAAACCGGCCGAGGGCGACCGGCGCCTCGACGATTTCCTGTGCTTCGCGATCTATTCGGCCAACCTCGCCTACGGACGAGCCTACAAGCCGGGCCTCGATGAGCTCGGCCTAACCTACCCCCAGTGGATCGCGATCGTGGCGCTGTGGGAGCAGGACGACCAAACCGTCAGCGAACTCGGCGACAAGATGTTCCTGGAATCCAACACCCTGACGCCGATCCTCAAAAAGCTCGAGGCGGCGGGCTATTTGCGCCGCCAGCGCGATCCCGCCGACGAGCGGCAGGTGCGCGTCAGTCTCACCGACGCCGGCCGACGCCTCCGCGAGAAAGGCATGCACATGAATCTCGTGAAGTCGAGCGGACTAAAGCCCGATGAGTTCGCGCGGCTGCAGAAAAGCGTCGTCAAGCTCCGCGACAATCTAATCAAGGCGATGGAGGAGGAGTGACAGGCCCCTGTCTACTTTGCATGGGGTTGTTTTCGACATTTTTGTCTTGGCTACGTCCGATAGCCCCGCCGCAAGGAAGACGAGGCGAAGATCATCCGCGCTTCAGCTCAGCAGGAACGACAGCAGCGCCCGCATCTCGGCCGGCTTGATCGGCTTCTTCAGCACTTCGAGGCCCTGCAGGCTCGCCTGCTTCGCCGCCTGTTCGGAATAGTCGGCGGTGATGATCATGGCGGGCGTGTCGAGCTTCAAATGCTCCCGCACGTCGGTGATGGCCGACAGGCCGCTCTCGCCGTGATCGAGATGGAGGTCGGCGATCACGACATCGGGCGCGCCGCCGAGCTCGCTGAGGCGCACGAGCGCGTCCGCACCCGATCGCGTGGTCGCGACGTCGCAGCCCCATCCCTCCAGCAGCGCGGCCATCGCCTCCGAGCCGTTCGGATCGTTCTCGATCAGCAGGATCTTGGCGCCTTCGAGCCCGCTGAAATCGTAGTGCCGCGCGGCGGGCGCGACCTCCTGCACCTCGTCGGCGACCTCGGCGAGGTCGGCCGGCTCCAGCTCCAGGGTGAAGGTCGATCCCTTGCCGAGCTGTGACGACAGCCGCACCTCGTGCCCGAGCTCGCTGGCGAAGCGGCGGACGATGGAGAGGCCGAGCCCGAAGCCGGCCTGGTCGTCCGCATTGGCATCGCCGCGCTGGAATTCGCGGAAGATCGCCTCCTGCTGCGCCTGCGCAATCCCGGGTCCGGTGTCGGAGACCTGGACGCAGATCCGGTCGCCGCGCGGCCGGCATCCGATCACGACGCCGCCGCTGCGGGTATAGCGGATGGCATTGGCGAGCAGGTTCTGCAGGATCCGCCGCAGCATCATCGCATCCGACATCACCGCGAGCTGAGAGGTGCGGATGCGCAAGGACAGACCTTGCCGCGCGGCGATCGGCTCGAACTCGTTGCGGAGCTGCTCGAACAGGGGGGCCAGCGCGATCGCGCGCACGTCGGGCTTGAGCGCGCCGGAATCGAGCTTGGCGATCTCCAGCAGCGAGCGCAGCAGGTCCTCCAGCATCACCAGCGAGCGGCTCGCCTGGTCGATCAGCACGCCCGCTTCCTGCGACTCCATCATCTCCGTCAGTGCGGACAGGGTGAGGCGCGCCGCGTTGAGCGGCTGCAACAGATCGTGGGTGACCGAGATCAGCACCGAGGATTTCAGCGAGCTCGCCGCCTCCGCCTGCTGCTTGGCGCGGTAGAGTCCCTCATTGGCGCGCTCGACCGAATGCAGCGCCTCGCGCAATTGGTGCGTCCGGTCGCGAACCTTGTTGTCGAGCGCGATGGCGGTTTCGAACAATGAAAAGGCGTTGAGCTGCTGGTCCATCGAGCGCTCGACGCGCGACATCAGCGCGGCATTGATCTTCCTCAGCTTGGCGGCCTCGCGCCTGAGCTGGTCGACCGCATCGGGGCCCTGCCACATGTCCGTCACGACGGTCGCCTTCCGATCGCAACTCCCGTGAAGGTCTGGTTCACATGCATGGAGCCGAACTGCTCGCCGTAAGTGTGAAAGCCGACCACACAGTTCTGCCGGTACAGTTCTGACATGTCGCGGGCGAGCTGATGCTGCTCGGCATCGAGCCGGCGGAGCAGGCATTCGAAGCCGATATAGAGCGAGACGTCTCCGATCTGGTCGCGGATGTCGGCGAACGTCTCGCGGGCCGCGCCGACCAGGCTTCGCGAGGTCGCCGCGGTCAGCACCATGCCCTCGTCGATGGCGCAGAAGAAATGCAAGGAGCCGTCCGGCTCGACCCGCTGGATCGAGCGTGCGTAATAGGCGCCGCCGACGCGCACGAGGACCGGATGCGAGGCGAAGGAGAACGGATCGAGCTTGGCATCCATGATGCCGACCACGCGCGAATATTCCTGCGCGGCAGGCTCTGCGTTCAGCTCCCGGACCATGCGGTTTTCGATGTCGGCCTCGGTCACCACCATCTTCTGCGCCTGCGGCTCGAAATTGTCGCACTTGAAGACGCGGAACGGCAACGAGGTGTTCAGCAGGATCAAGAGGGCGGCATTGCTGTGTGCCTTGCCGTCGAAGAACACGAATGTCTTCTCGAAGCGCAGCCCGTCGCCTGCCGACCCGCCGACGACCGGAATATCGTCCAGCGATGCATAGATCGCGGACATCACCGCTTCTTCGCGGCGGCACAGGCCGTCGATCAGGACTAGGCCGAAGGGACTGCCGCGCTCGACCTGCGGCGCGGCCCGCAACAGCTCGTGCCGGAGCTCGCCGCCGATCCTGCGGCCGTCCTCGACGCGGAAGCTGTCGAGATTGAAGATCGGCCGCACCACCGCGGAAAAGTCCGCGCGGCTGAACGCCAGCGCCACGACGCTGTTCTCGTCCCAGCCGTCAGGAGCAAGCTCGCCCGCGGTGGTACAGCCGCAGACTTGGGTGTCGTCGAATTGGCGGCTGATCTCCGCGATGAAGCGATCGGGGTCGTAGCTGGGGGAGACGAACACCAGGATCAGCGCCAGCCCGTCGGACGGGAGCTGGGCCGCCAGCTCGGCCACGGCGTCATCGACGTTCGCGGCCTTCGACTTGGCCACGGCAACGCCAGACGCACCGCCAAACCGAAAATCGGTTTGCCCCACTCCGTTTCTCCCTTAAGGCTCGGTCTGATGCCAAGTGCCTGATAATTATCGAGAGTAGGGCGTTTTCCGGTGAGCCGCAACACGGCAGCCGCTCCCCGCAAGCCCGGTCGGATTTACCACCCCTTGAGGATTCTGCCCTAATTTTCCGCAACGTTCGGAAAGGGCTGCTTCCGGGCCGCAGAATCACATGAGCTGGGGGTTGGGAATGTCCGGGCGTACCGCGTCGCCGTCGAAGCGTGCACAATTTCCGACCCTCAAGTTCCGCGCAAAGATCATACTCGGCTTCGCCGCCGTGCTGGTGATCTCCGCCGGCAGCATGGCGTTTTCCTATTTCGGCTTCGAGCGGGTCGCCGCCGGGGTCGGATCCTACCGCAGCAGCGTGTCGGAGGCCGATCTCGCCCGCAATATCGACCGTGAGCTGCTCGCCTATCGTTCGGCCGCCAAATATTTCGTCGTCACCGGTAAGGAAGACGACGCCAAGGCGGCGCTCGATGCCGAGGCCAGCCTGAAGAATGCCATCGACCAGGCCGTCAAGAGCGCCAAGCAGCCGCCGCGGCAGGAAGGCCTCGGCAAGCTCGCCAAGGAGTTCTCCAACTTCTCCGCCACCTTCGCCAAGGTGCTCCAGGCCAAGCGAGACAGCGCGCTGCTGGTGCAGAACCAGCTCCAGCGCCAAGCCAATCTTCTGAAGTACAAGCTCGACGACATCGGCAACAACGCCTCCGACGCCGAAGCGCAGGCGATCGAGTTTGGCACCAAGCAGGTCAACGCCCAATTCCAGACCGCAAGCGCTGCAGCCACCCAGTTCGTGCTGACGTCCGATCAGGCGATCGCGAACAGCGCCCTGGCGCGGCTGAAATTCGTCGAGAACTCGCTGGGCGCGGTCTATTCCATGGACGACAAGATTGTCGCTGGCCTGAAGGAGGCCAAGTCCATCCTCGGCGCCTATCGCGAGGCGCTGGAGAAGTTGATCGCCAACGCCAAGCTGGTCGATGGCCTCGTCACGGAGATGAGCGGCTCGGCTGGCGCGATCCAGCAAGGCGCCACCGCCATGAAGGCGGACCTCGTCGCCGAGCAGCAGCGGCTGGATTCGGAATCGGCGGCGACCATCGGGCAGACCGAGCAGCTGGTGCTGATGCTGGCCGTCGGCGGCACGCTGTTAGGCGCGGTCCTCGCCTTCCTGCTCGGCACCGGCATCTCGCGGCCGATGATCGCGATGTGCAAGGCGATGCGCGAGCTCGCCTCGGGCAATTTCGACGTCGTGCTGCCGGGTCTTGGCCGCAAGGACGAGATCGGCGAGATGGCCAGCGCGGTCGAGGAGTTCAAGATCCAGGCCGTCGCTAAGGCCGAGCGCGATGCCGCCGCCAGCGAAGTGCAGAACCGCGAGCAGGCCGCAAGCCGCCGCGCCGAACTGATCCGCTTTGCTGACGATTTCGAGAGCGCGGTCGGCGCCATCGTCTCCAACGTCTCGGCCTCGGCCGTGCAGCTGGAATCGGCCGCCTCGACGCTGACCCGCACCGCCGAGACCACGCAGAGCCTGTCGAGCCAGGTCGCCGGCGTCTCCGAGCAGGCCTCCTCCAACATGCAGTCGGTCGCGACCGCGACCGAAGAGCTCTCGGCCTCGGTCGAGGAGATCGGCCGCCAGGTGCGCGATTCCAGCCGCATCGCAGAGGCTGCTGTGATGCAGGCCAAGGAGACCGACGGCCGCATCGGCAAGCTGTCGCACGCGGCACAGCAGATCGGCGAGGTGGTCAAGCTGATCACCGCGATCGCCGAGCAGACCAATCTGCTCGCGCTCAACGCCACCATCGAGGCCGCCCGCGCCGGTGAAGCCGGCCGCGGCTTCGCCGTGGTTGCGAGCGAGGTGAAATCGCTGGCAAGCCAGACCGCGAAGGCGACCGACGAGATCTCCTCGCACATCACGGGCATGCAGGGCGCCACCGCCGAATCGGTTGCCGCGATCAAGGAGATCGGCGCGACGATCGGCCAGATCTCGTCGATCTCGACCTCGATCGCGAGCGCGGTGGAGCAGCAGGGCGCGGCCACGCAGGAGATCGCCCGCAGCGTCCAGACCGTCGCGCAGGGCACCCAGACCGCGGCCACCGATATCAGCGAGGTCAACCGCGGCGCCGCCGAGACCGGCTCGGCCTCCGAAGAGGTGCTGAACTCGGCCAAGACACTATCGAGCGAAAGCACCCGCCTTCGCGCCGAGCTCGACCGCTTCATGGCGAACATCAGGGCGGCGTAGTAAAGCGCACCTTAACAAATCCCTACGTCACCTAACCGCCAGTTGCGGCGCCACAAGTTTACCGCAGCTTATCCTTTGCCGGTTACCGTGCACACGAGTCGGAAGCGGGCTGCTTCCCGGCTGCGCCTGGTTTTCCGCGAATGGAATGGGGTGGGGGAATGTCGGTCACGTCCAAATCGAGCCAATCGAAGTCGCGCCAATCGAAGCTGCCAACGCTGCGTTTTCGCGCAAAAATCATCCTCGGCTTCGTGGCGGTGCTCGCCATCCTCGCCGTCAGCATGGCGTTCGCCTATTTCGGCTTCGAGCGGATCGCAGGCGCTGTGGCCTCCTACCGCACCAGCGTAGCGGAAGCCGATCTGGCGCGGACGGTCGATCGCGAGCTGATCGCCTATCAGGGGCTGGCACGGGCCTATACCCTGACCGGCGCGGCTGATGACGAGACCGCGGCCAAGGCCGCTGAAGGAAATCTGAAGAGCGCGATCGCCAAATCGATGGCCGCCACCACGGGCGCGGCTCGCCGCGAGCAGGTCGGCAAGCTCGAGGCCGAGTTCCAGAGCTTTACGAAAGTCTTCAGCGAGATCATCACGCTGACGCGCGAGAACAACAAGATCGCGGCCGACGAGCTCAACAGTGTCGGCAACAAGATCCGCTTCAAATTCGACGATCTCGCCGACACCGCGGCGCTGGCGGGTCTCTCCTCGGTGCAGACCACGGCCAAGGACATCACCTCGCAATATCTGGCGGTCTCGACCTCGGTCAGCGCTTTCGTCGCCAAGCCGGAGCCGAAGACCGCCGACGGCGTGATCGCCCGCATCAAGTTCCTCGAGACGCTGCTGGTCTCCGTCTACGCGAACGACCAGAAGATCACCGATCGCGTCAAGGAGATCGGCGATCTCTTGAAGCAGTACCGCACCTCGTTCGCAAAGCTGACCGAGAACGTGAAGGTCATCGTCAAGCTGAACGGCGAGATGACCAAGACGGCGGCGACCATCCTCAAGCTCTCGGCCGAGCTGCGTTCGGATCTCACCGCGGACCAGCAACGCATCGAGGCGAGCGCCAATGCGACGATCGTAGAGACCCAGCAGCTGATGCTGATGATGGCGCTCGGCGGGCTGGCCATCGGCATCGTGCTGGCCTTGTGGCTCGGCAACGGCATTTCGCGGCCGATGATCGCGATGTGCAAGGCGATGCGCGAGCTGGCCTCCGGCAATTTCGACGTCGTGCTGCCGGGTCTTGGCCGCAAGGACGAGATCGGCGAGATGGCCGGCGCGGTCGAGGAGTTCAAGATCCAGGCCGTCGCGAAGGCCGAGCGCGATGCCGCCGCCAGCGAAGTGCAGAACCGCGAGCAGGCCGCAAGCCGCCGCGCCGAACTGATCCGCTTTGCTGACGATTTCGAGAGCGCGGTCGGCGCCATCGTCTCCAACGTCTCGGCCTCGGCCGTGCAGCTGGAATCGGCCGCCTCCACGCTGACCCGCACCGCCGAGACCACGCAGAGCCTGTCGAGCCAGGTCGCCGGCGTCTCCGAGCAGGCCTCCTCCAACATGCAGTCGGTCGCGACCGCGACCGAAGAGCTGTCGGCCTCGGTCGAGGAGATCGGCCGCCAAGTGCGCGATTCCAGCCGCATCGCAGAGGCTGCCGTGATGCAGGCCAAGGAAACCGACGGCCGCATCGGCAAGCTCTCGCATGCCGCCCAGCAGATCGGCGAGGTGGTCAAGCTGATCACCGCGATCGCCGAGCAGACCAATCTGCTCGCGCTCAACGCCACCATCGAGGCCGCCCGCGCGGGTGAAGCCGGCCGCGGCTTCGCGGTGGTTGCGAGCGAGGTGAAATCGCTGGCAAGCCAGACCGCGAAGGCGACCGACGAGATCTCCTCGCACATCACGGGCATGCAGGGCGCCACCGCCGAATCGGTTGCCGCGATCAAGGAGATCGGCGCGACGATCGGCCAGATCTCGTCGATCTCGACCTCGATCGCGAGCGCGGTGGAGCAGCAGGGCGCGGCCACGCAGGAGATCGCTCGCAGCGTCCAGACCGTGGCGCAGGGCACCCAGACCGCGGCCACCGATATCGGCGAGGTCAACCGCGGCGCCGCCGAGACCGGCTCGGCCTCCGAAGAGGTGCTGAACTCGGCCAAGACACTATCGAGCGAAAGCACCCGCCTTCGCGCCGAGCTCGACCGCTTCATGGAGAATATCCGCGCGGCGTAGGTTCGCTGCTCCTGTAGCTCGCGGTCCCGAAGGGGCCGCGCTATCGCCTTACACTCCGCTGTCCGGAACGACAGCGGAGTGAGTTCATTCCCTTCCGAACGCCCGCTTCAGCTCGACCTTCGCGCGCTCCAGTCGCGTGCGCTGCGTCTTGGGCAGCGTCTTGCCGGCACGGTTGATGTAGAAGGTCAGCATCGACAGCGCCGACCGATAGGCGCCGGTCTTGCGTCGCGAGCTGTGCTCGGCCGAGCGCTTCAGCGAGGCCGCAATCCTCTTCGCGCTGGTCAGCTTGAACACCCCTTGCTTGAGGTCGAGCGCATTGCTCTCCTCCGTCACGCGCTGCGACCAGCGCCTTGTGGCGCGTTTGGTGCTCTTGTGCGCGGTCCCGCTCCGCCGGGTGTTTGCCTTGCGTGCCGTCTTGCGCGGGCTGCTGTTTCGAGAATGTGTCGTCTTTCTGACCTGAGCCATGCGCCAACTCCTTGCGGGTCCAGCGGAAACGAGCGGTGCTCGCTGGCGTTCCCGCGGGAACCCGGCCCCCTCGCAAACGTTGTCGCAGGTGGCAGGCAGAATGCCGCACCCCGATGATCGGATCGACCCCGTCCACGTCATGTGAGCCGGGGCCGCTTCCATTGATCAGACGCAACAATCCGATGGAACTGCAGCAGAGCCCAGCGCTGAACTATGCACCCGTAGTCTCGGCGGCGGCCGTGACCGACCGCATCGTCGAGACCAGCATTCCCTCGCGGCTCGATGCGCTGCCGTGGAGCGGTTTTCACACCCGCGTCGTGCTCGCGCTGGGCATCACCTGGATTCTCGACGGCCTCGAGGTGACGCTTGCGGGTGCGCTCTCCGGTGCGCTGAAGCAAAGCCCATCGATGCAGTTCTCCAATCTCGATCTCGGCATCGCCAACTCCGCCTACCTCGCGGGCGCCGTGCTCGGTGCGCTCGGCTTCGGCTGGCTGACCGACCGTATCGGCCGCAAGAAGCTGTTCTTCATCACGCTGGCGCTCTACCTCTCGGCAACGGCCGCAACCGCGCTGTCATGGGATGTCGCGAGCTACGCGCTGTTCCGCTTTCTCACCGGCGCCGGCATCGGCGGCGAGTACACAGCGATCAACTCGACGATCCAGGAGTTGGTGCCCGCACGCTATCGCGGCTGGACCGATCTCGTGATCAACGGCAGCTTCTGGATCGGGGCTGCGATGGGCGCAGTGGCGGCCATCGTGCTGCTCGATCCCGCAGTATTCGCTCCCGATCTCGGCTGGCGCCTGGCCTATCTGATCGGCGCCGCCCTCGGCCTCGTCGTTCTCTTGATGCGGATGTGGATCCCGGAAAGTCCGCGCTGGCTGATGATTCATGGTCGTCCCGACGAGGCCCATGCCATCGTCGACGGGATCGAGCGGTCGGTGATCGGGCACGACCAGGATACGAGCGACGGACGCTTCACCAAGATCCGCCTGAAGATGCGCGATCACACGCCGATCCCCGAGGTGGTCCACACCTTGTTCTCGGTCTATCGCCGGCGCGCATTGGTCGGCCTCGTTCTGATGAGCGCGCAGGCATTCTTCTACAACGCCATCTTCTTCACCTTCGCGCTGGTGCTGACCGATTTCTACGGCATCAAGGCCGACCACGTCGGCTGGTACTTGCTGCCGTTCGCGGCCGGCAATTTCCTCGGGCCGCTGCTGCTCGGCCGCCTGTTCGATACGCTGGGACGCCGCACCATGATCACGTTCACCTATGGCGCATCGGGCCTGTTGCTGGCGCTATCAGGCTATCTGTTCTCGATCGGTGTCCTGAGCGCGCAGGGGCAGACCATCGCCTGGATGGTGATCTTCTTCTTCGCCTCGCCCGCCGCGAGCGCGGCCTATCTCACCGTCAGCGAGACCTTTCCCCTCGAGGTTCGCGCGCTGGCGATCGCGGTGTTCTATGCGGTCGGCACCGGCATCGGCGGCGTGATCGGGCCGGCGTTGTTCGGCGCGCTGATCGACACGGGATCGCGCACTAGCGTATTCGCCGGCTATCTGCTGGGGGCCGTCCTGATGATCGCGGCTGCGATCGTGGCGTGGCGCTATGCCGTCGCCGCCGAGCGCAAATCGCTTGAACACATCGCGCGACCGCTCGCCTTTATGGAGTAGACTAATGAAATCGGAACTTGCGGAAATGGCGTTGGACCAGAAGCTCACCATACCTGATGACGACGAGACGCCGGAAACGGTGCCGGTGCCGCATGCGTTGGTGCCGCATCTCGATGAAATCGCCATTCTGCTCGACATCGATGGCACGCTGCTTGAGCTGATGCCGACGCCGCGCGAGGTGTGGGTGCCGCCGGGCCTGTCGGAAACGCTGAAAGCTCTGACCGAGCGCACCTCGGGGGCGCTGGCGCTGGTCAGCGGCCGCTCGCTCAACGACATCGACCTGATCTTCGCGCCCGACGTGTTCCGCGCCGTCGCCGGTCATGGCGCGGAGATGCGGCTGGCGGTGGACAGTGAAGCGGATGCCCTGCACGCGCCGCCGCTCGACAAGGAGCTGAAGCGGCGCCTCGCCGCCATCGCCAAGCTCAGCCCTGGAATCCTGCTCGAGGACAAGGGCTATTCGCTCGCGCTGCATTACCGCCTGGCGCCGCATGCGGAGAAGGCGATCTACGAATCCGTCTCACTGATCCGCGCCGATCTGCCCAATGCGCCGATCGAGGTGCTGCCGGGCAAGTTCGTCTGCGAGATCAAGCATTCCGGATTCACCAAGGCGAGCGGCGTGCGCGAGTTGATGAAGCGCGCGCCGTTCAAAGGACGTCGTCCGCTGTTCATCGGTGACGACGTCACCGATGAGACCGTGTTCGCGATCATGCCCGACATGGACGGGCTGGCGTTCTCGGTCGGCCGCCGCGCCATGGGCGTGAATGGCCACTTCGATGCGCCGGCGGATGTGCGTGCGTTCCTTGCACATCTGCTCGATCCCAGGTGAAACCAAGGCAGCGTCATCTCGCAGACACAAAGGCTTCCATCGCAGCGCCATTGCGCGCTGCAATGCATGCTGCGCAACAGGACCGGAAACGCTGTCTTTGCAGCGAAATGACTGGGTTCCACGAGCGAAACCAGTTCCAACGCGCACGCCCGATTTTGGTTTCAATTGGTTGAAACGATGATCAGGAACCATATTGATGAACGGCAGTTAAATGGGGCGGAATGAACAGGAGGGGACGACCTGTGAACTTGATCGTCGTTTCAAATCGCGTCGCCCGCGGCAAACCCAACGAGCCCATGACGGGCGGCCTTGCGGCGGCATTGCTTCCCGTTGTGGAACATTCTGGTGCGATCTGGGTCGGTTCCTCCGGCCGGGTGCGTGATGGCCACCAGAAGGAGCCGTTCGCCGAGATCGAGGCGCTCGGGACAGGCGCGATTGCGACGTTGGATCTGCCGGCGGCCCATTACGGCGGATACTACGAAGGCTTTGCCAATTCGGCGCTGTGGCCGGCGCTGCATTCGCGCAGCGACCTGATCCGCGTCTCGCGCGAGGACTATGTCAGCTATCGCGAGGTCAACGCCTTCATGGCACGCGCCTTGATGCGTTTCCGCAAAGCCCGGACTGCGTTCTGGGTTCAGGACTATCATTTCCTCGCGCTTGGTGCCGAGCTGCGCGAGCTCGGCGTCGATGATCCCATCGGCTTCTTCCTGCATACGCCGTGGCCCGTCACTGCTGTGATGCAGGGCGTACCCAACCATCGCGAGCTGATCACCGCGATGCTGGCCTATGATCTGCTCGGCTTCCAGACCGAGGAAGATCGGCAGAACTTCCTCGGCTATGTCGGCGCCGAGCTCGGCCTCACCATCGAGGACGGGGTCGTGGTCTCGCAGCATGGGCGCACGCGCTGTGAAGTTTTCCCGATCGGCATCGATGCGGAGAAGTTCGCCGCCTATGCCGCGAAGTCGGCCGCGCATCCGGATGTGTCGCGCCTGCGCCGCAGCCTCAACGGCGAGCGCCTCGCGATCGGCGTCGACCGGCTCGACTATTCCAAGGGTCTTGTCAACCGCATCAGCGCATTCGACCGGCTCTGGACCGAGCAGCCGCAGTTTGCGCGCAGCATCTCGCTGCTCCAGATCGCCAATCCCTCGCGCGGCGGCATCGAGGCCTATGGCAATCTCCAGAACGAGGTCGCGCGCCTCGTCACCGACGTCAACGGCCGCCACGGCGAGGTCGACTGGACGCCGATCCGCTATTTGAACAAAGGCTTCAGCCAGGCCGTGCTCGCCGGTCTCTACCGCACCGCGCAGGTCGGCGTGGTGACGCCGCTGCACGACGGCATGAACCTCGTCGCCAAGGAATACGTCGCCGCGCAAAACCCCGCCGATCCCGGCGTGCTGGTGCTGTCGAAGTTCGCCGGCGCCGCCAACGAGCTCGATGCCGCGCTGCTGGTCAATCCGCACGACGTCGACGGCATGGCCCGCGCGATTGCGGTCGCGGCCTCGATGCCGCTCACCGAGCGCAAGATGCGCTGGGACGCGATGATGAAGAAGCTGCGCGGCCACACCATCCAGCAATGGTCCGCCGATTTCGTCGCCGAGCTCGAGAAGTGCCGCACCGAGAAGGCCGCCGTGGCGCCGCTCGCGGCCCAGCCGCCGCAGGCGCTGCGCTGGTTGAAGTCGGCGATCTCAGGCGTGCGGTTGATCTAATCTCAGCTTGGCTCGATCTCACCCTCTCCCCTTGTTGTGGGAGAGGGTGGCATAGGGGGCCTCTGGCCGCCGTTCTTAAGAACGCCGATGCTTTGCATCGGCTATGGCGACAGCGGCGAGACGGGTGAGGGGTGTCTCTCCACGCGTGAACGTCTCGCAGCAAGATTCGTGGATGCAACCCCTCATCCGGCGCTTCGCGCCACCTTCTCCCGCAAGGGGAGAAGGCAAGAGCGCCCCTCAATAGCAATACGACACGCCGTCCAGGATCGCGCATTGCCGCTTGTTCGGCGCGTTCGGATTATCCAGCGGCACCACGCCCTTGCCCTGACCGACAAACACGCCGGTCCCGACACGCACCGAGCTCTTGTTGCCGATGATCACGCTCTGATGCGGCGTCGAGCTGGAGCGGGTTCCGTCCGGCCAGAGGATGGTATCGCCTGAAAGCACCCCGCGCCGGCCGTCGTCGCAGCTGACGTCGACCCCCTGCCGGGTGCAGACCTGTGCCAGGGCCGGCGCGGCAAGGGCGGAGCCGAGGGTCGAAATCAGGCTCAAGGCGGCGATGGTCTTGCGGATGGTCATGGCGTCCCGGTCGTGTGTGGCGGCTTGCCGTGAATCGTCGCGCCAGGGCCGCCCGCGGTTCAGCCCCGCGGCCGCTTCGGGTGCCCGCGGAGCCGGATATTGTGCTGCAAATACAGTAAGTTGCGGAAAAATCGCCCGATATCTCCGCGATCCCTTGCAAAATCGTCGGCGCCCCTTCAAGAGAGGGCGCTCCGGAGAGATGGCCGAGTGGCTTAAGGCGCACGCTTGGAAAGCGTGTGTGCGGGAAACCGTACCGTGGGTTCGAATCCCACTCTCTCCGCCACCCGCTCAAATCAATGGCGCCGGCTTATTTGCCTTCGGGGCCAGCAATCGTCGCCAAGCGTCCGAGCAGGGCCGCCTCGGCCCTGGAAGTCAGACGGTAGCCTTCCGCCATCTCGGCCATGTCGCCGCGGGCGACGCACGCGTCCCACCAGTCCCTCACAAAGCCCTCGGCGTACCCGCGCGTGTTGAAGCCGTAAGGTTCGGTGACAAGGTCGAAAGCGATCATCAGCTCGTAACAAGGCGAGTCGTAGGAGGCGCCGGTCTCGGACCGGCCCAAGAAAGCTTCGAAGGATCTGGCCGTACGGAGGCTCGAATAAAGCCAGAACATCAGTCCATACATCAGATGTGAGCGCTCGTCGTCGTGCAGGGCAAAGAAGCCTTTCTCGTCCACGATCTGCCGGGCCAAGGTGCGCAACATTCGCTCGCCGTGCGGCAGACGGTCGCCGACGGCGGCCAAGGCTCGCACCACGATTGGCGATAACGTTCCCCGCTCGACGGTCGCGATCGCAGCGGCCCGATCCTCCTCAGCAGTGTCGTACTCGGACTCCTCGACCAAGCCGCGAATGAAGGTCTCGAAGTCCGGCGCGACGACGACGATACGGCAGTCATCCTCCTGGTCGACGTACACGACCTGCGGCTCGCCCCGCTTTCCGCAGCTCCGGTAGTCCAGCATGATCAGTTCGTGGCCGCCGGCCGGCGTGTCGGCGATTCCGACGCCAATCGGCGGGTAGCCCCATTCCTCGATCATGAACTTGGCGCCAAACTTCCCGGCGAGTGAATAGGTGGACGTACGGCCAAGAGCGAAGAGCCCCTCGATAGCCACGTGGTCCTCCGCCCAGCCTGTACGCTCCTTCATTGGATGGCAGTTGCGCTTGACCATTCCGCCATTGTGGCGCCGTGCGAGGTCGACATAGGCCGCCGGCAGCCGATACCCTCCGATTTCATGCTCAATGGAGGCGATCAGCTCGTCGGTCGGCGGAGGCTCGACATAGTTCTCCAGGGAATACGGACAGTCATTCCAGAAGCCTTCGAAGTCAAAGTCGTCAAAGAGCCGTTTCGTCGCCATCTTCATTACCTCGTCATGTTACGAGGCGTGTCTAAGCGCCCAGTAGCCAGGACCGTTGATTGCCGCCCTTCGGAATGAAAACAGCTTATACGTCAATCAGGATTGACTGACACTCTCTCCGCCATTTGCTGCCGCTCATAACGGTTTGGTTGCAGGCTCGAGTCCCGCCGGTGCGGTTGAGGCGCTTAGTTGCTTTCATTGCTGGGCAGCGGCTTCATATTCGTGGGGTCATGCCCTCAGGAGCTTATTCCGTGCCGCAAGCGATCCTATCCGCGCAGAGCCGACCCCTCCGTTCCCGTGCCGAGTTAGCCTCCATCATCATAAGCGCCTATGAGCGCATCGAGCGGGACCGGCACCGCAATTGCTGGATCTATGTGCGGCCCATGGAAGAAGCGCTGGCTGAGGTTGATGCCCTTGTGCAACGAGCGGAAGAGGGTGAAGTCCTGCCGCTCCTTGGCGTGCCATTCGGCGTCAAGGACAATATTGACGTTGAGGCCATGCCAACGACAGCAGCCTGCCCGTCATTCGAATATAGGGCTGCGCAATCGGCTAGATGCGTCGAGAAATTGGCGGCCGCGGGTGCGATCTGTCTTGGCAAAACCAACCTGGATCAGTTCGCAACCGGACTGTCCGGCGCCCGCTCCCCCTACGGCGCCTGTTCCAGTGCGGCGGACGATCTGTATGTCTCCGGCGGTTCGAGCTCCGGCTCGGCTGCTGCCGTAGCATCCGGCCATGTTGCCTTCGCTCTCGGCACAGATACCGGCGGCTCAGGCCGGATTCCCGCAGGTTTCAACGGAATCATCGGGATCAAGCCAACCGTCGGCCTCGTCTCGTCCCGGGGACTTGTGCCGAACTGTCCGACGCTCGATTGTCCCTCGATCTTCTGCAATTCCATTGCCGAAGGTCGAATTCTGCTCGGGTTGATCGAAGGATTCGACGACAGTGATCCCTTTAGCCGCCAACGGATTGCCTCGTCCTTCCCACCTCCTCGCAAATTCCGGTTCGGCCAGGTCCCTGTCGGTCATCTCAATTCATTCGGCATGCCGGAATGCGATGACCTCTACAGGCAGGCCTGCACGAGGCTTTCGGGATTGGGAGGTCAAGCCAGGAACATTGACTTCGCGCCTTTCGCCGAAGCCGGTGAAATGCTCTTTTCAGGGCCTTGGATTGCCGAACGTCATGCGGCGATCAGCAAGCTCATGAACATCGATCATGGAGACCTGCTTGACGTCATCCGCAACGTGCTGAGCGGAGCTGCCCGGTTTTCCGCAACAGATGCATTCGCCGCGCAACATCGACTTTGGAAGCTGCGACGCCAGATCCAAACGCTTTTCGAGGAGATCGATGTTCTGGTGGTACCGACCGCGCCACGCCCCTTCACGATTGCGGAGATGATGGAAGATCCCATCACGCTCAACAACCGCCTCGGTTACTACTCCTATTTCGCCAATCTCGTGGACTTGTGCGCGGTGTCGGTTCCCAATGCAACGCTCGGCAACGGCATGCCGATGGGTATCACTTTGCTGGCACCTGCGTGGCGCGACCATGTTGTTCTCGACCTTGCCGAACGATGGCTGCCCGATGCGAAGGCCAGACTGTTCGATCTAAAGGAATATCCGAAGGCCGCCTCCTAGACCACTTCGAGATCGAGGGCGCGCAGATTGAGGATCACAATCAGGCCCCGGTGATAACGGATGACGCCTCTTGCCTGCATGCGGGAAAGCTGCACCGTCACCCATTGGCGGGTTGAGCCGATCAGATTGGCGAGATCACCATGCGTGAACGGGATCCCGATCACGATCTCGCGGCCCTGCTGCGAACCGTAGATCTTCGAGAGGAAGACCAACAGACGATGCAGCCGCTCGGTCACCGAGCGGGTCCCCAGCATTTGCGCCATGGCCGAGTAGCACCGTGCCTTGAAGGCGAGCGCATCCAGCAGCGCGACTGCGATACTTGCCGATTGAAGCGCCAGCGCACGCAGGGCTGGGCCGGGCAAGAACGTCACTCGGCTTCGTTCCACTGCAACCGAAGACCATACGTGGGCACCAGCACCGAACAGATCGGGGCCGCCGACGAAATTGCCGGCAAACCAGTAGGCCAGCGTCACCTCGCGTCCGGAAGGCGCCGCGTAGTAGCTGCGAATACGCCCCTCTTCGATCAGATATATGCCGTTCTGCAGATCGCCCTGACGCCAGACATGCTTGCCTGCCTGCAGAACCTCCTCGCGTCCGATGGCGAGGACACGACGCCGGTCAGCCTCACACAACGGATCCAACAAGCTCGGCAGCGATCCGACCAGAGCATCCGATCCCGCCAGCATGATGCCGGTCGCATTCCTGAGACTTGCCGCTGACATCTGCTCGCTCCCCTGCCGCCGCAGGGGAAAGCTATTCAAGAGCCATGCCAGAACATATCGTCAGGCGCCTACGTCTTGATTTCCATCTGCTCGAAGGCCCTGCGGCCTTCCGAGCGGATCAGGTCAAGGCAATCCCGCTTGAGGGCGAGATAGGCGGCCTCCGCGACGATGGCGCTGGAGCGCGGCCGCGGCAGGCTCACCTGAAGATCCCTGAGGATGCGGCCAGGTCCGGCGCTCATGATCAGCACACGGTCAGAGAGAAGGATCGCTTCATCGATGTCGTGTGTGACGAAGACGATTGTTGCATTGATCCGCTCGCGGAGCTCGAGCAGATTGTCCTGCATGACCGCCCGGGTCTGCGCATCCAGCGCTCCGAACGGCTCGTCCATCAACAGGACACGCGGTTGATTGGCGAGGGCACGGGCAATCGCAACCCGCTGCTGCATGCCCCCCGATAGCGTGTGCGGATATGCCGACGCAAATCTGGTCAGGCCGATCATCTCGATGAGGCCGTCGGCAATCCGCAGCGCCTCCGCTTTCGGCTTGCCGAGGGCGCGGGGCCCGTGCGCGATATTCCGGCGCACCGATTTCCACGGAAACAGATGTGGCTGCTGGAAGACCATTCCGATCTCGGGCCGTGGCTTGCGCATTGCTTCGCCGGCCATGAGCACCTGGCCTCCGAACGGCCGCTCGAGGCCGGCCATTGCATTCAGCAGCGTGGACTTGCCGCAGCCGGATGGACCGACGATCGAGACGAATTCTCCCTGGGCTACTGCCAGGGATACGCGGTCGACCGCGATGACCTGCCCGCTCGGCGCATCGAAGACGATGCTCAAATCCTCGACCCGGATGATCGCCTGACACGCCGCGGCGGACGGCGGGTACGTATCCACGAGCCTGAGCGGCTGGTCTGGACGAAGCAGGCTAGGGGTCATCGCCACCACACGGCACGTTCGGCAAGAATCGCGAAGGAACGGTCGGCGACGAAGGAAAGCAGTCCGAGAGCCGCCAGCCCGCCCATGACCTGACCCGTTTGCATGTTCTGTTGCGCAATTTCGATACGATAAACGATACCGGCGAACGCTCCTGCCAACTCGGCGGCGACCAGCGTGTAGAAGGAGATGCTCACCGCGGTTCGAAGACCGACCGTGATATAGGGCAGCGCGCCAAGAAGGACGATCTCCCACAGCATCTGCGGTTGCGGCGTGCCGAGCATCTGGGCGGCTCGGATAAGTCCGTGGTCGACTTTCTGCACCCCGATGTGGGTCGCGAGCCATACCGTGAAGAACACGCCCCAAACGACCAGGAAAAGCTTGCCTGTTTCCGAGAGGCCAAACCAAAGGATGACGATCGGCACGAAGGCGATGGGAGGAATTGGACGAAGGATGTGAAACAAGGGCGAAAGCAGGCTGGACACCAGTCGAAATCGGCCGGTCAGGATGCCGAGCACGATTCCGCCCGCGGCCCCGATGGCAAATCCCGCGGCCACGCGCGCGAGGCTCGCCATCAGGTCGGCGAAGAATTGTCCGCTGCGAATCCATTCGAGAACGGCAACGGCGACGGTCGATGGCGGCGGAAACAGCACGGTGTTCACGATGCCGGAGCGCGCAACCAGTTCCCACATGCCTGTGAAGGCGGGCACGGAGAGGACAGCGACCAGTACGCTCAGCCGTTCGGTCGCGCTGCTGCGTCTGCCGACGCTCACGGGCGTGCCCCCAGCGTGACGCGAGCTGAATCGAGCGCCTTCAGCGGCGCCGTCACCAGGACTTTCGTGAAATCGGGCATGCTCGCTCCAGGGGGATGATTGCCGGTCTCGAGCCGCCAGGCGGCATGGGTTTTCAGAGTCGTGAGAATCCTGTCGTCGAGGCGCACATGGTAGACGTAGTCCGTCCAGATCGACGCCAATTCATCGCGTTTCATCCCCGTCGCCGCTGCGATGACGTCGATTGCTTCACCCGGATTCGCCTTGAGCCAGCCCTCGGCTTCGATGAGGGACGCCAGGAACTTGCCGACGATCGCCGGGTTGGCGGCGAGGTAAGACTGCGTCACGACGATATTGAAGGTCTCCGAGTAGAGACCTTTGGTATCAAGCGGGATCGCGCCTTCGCCGAGAGCCTTCTTCGCATTCGCGACGTGCGGCTCCCAGGTGTCGAATGCGTCGATGCTGCCGGCCGCCATGGCAGGGAGCATCTCCTGCGGTCGCAGGTTGACGAGCGTCACGTCCTTCGAGGTCAGGCCCGCCGCTTTCAACAGAACCGAGGTGTAGACTTCGCTGCCAGTTCCTGCCGTGAAGGCGATTCGCTTTCCACGCAGATCGGCCTTCGTCTTGATCCCGGCAGAAGCTGCGGTCATGGTCTTCAGATCCGAATATTCCATCCCCGCCACGAAGGCGATCGGCTGTTGCGCCATCGCGGCCGCCGTGACCGGCGCCTCGGCTGTTGTCGCGAAATCCGCCCCTCCCCCAAGCACCGTATCGAGGCACTGCTTCCCGCTGGTGAAATTGGAGACCGAGATGTCGAGCCCGTGCTTGGCGAAAAGGCCCTTCGCATTGGCAACGATCGCCAGTCCCGAGATCGGCCCAAGATTCTGGGCGAGCCGCGCCTTCAGCAATTCCTCGGCCGTCGCGCGCTCGGACGGCGCAAACAGGAAGGACGCAGATAGCACGAACACGGCGAAGCGAAGAGCAGTTGTTGATCGCATGCCAAACCCCTGTGATGCCGGCGATCGGAGGTGATCGACCTTGACGACAGGATCGTCTGAAGATCGAAGATCATGAAGCAATTAATCGACAAGGCCCTGCTGTCCACTTTTTGCGCAAGCAAAACAGCTTCCAACCGCGGTCGGGGCAATAAATTCATCAAGTTGCTCACACCTTGGGCGCAGCATGGCCTGCGGCAACGGCACTCTGCTGGCTTCCGCCAAGTCCTGATCTCGACTCAATCAGAACCGGTCGGGCGTTCGGTACCGTTGCGTGCGCGGCGAAACCAGGCCCACGTCTGCCGCGTCACTGCGATGTAGCCCGGGCCCCGATAGACGATCTGATCGGCGACGATCCGGTTCAGTTTCGGCAGCGCATGGAAAGGAATCGAAGGATAGGCATGGTGCTCGACATGATAGGGCATATTCCATGCGAACCAGCGCACGAACCTGGCGGTATAGGTGGTGCGGGTGTTCTGGAAGGCGCTGCGCGTGCGATCGCAGCCGGTGTGTTCGGCAAGCAGATACGGACGCAGAAACAATTGACCGACGATCACGGGGACCACCCAGACCCACAACAGGATCAAGGTGTGCAACGCGATCGAGGCCAGCAACAGCGCGACGTAGCCTGCCAGATGGAGACGCGCTTCTGTCACGACAATGTGGCGTTTGCTTTCGGGAATCCAGGGTGACGTGGCGTTGCCGGTCAACGCATGGCGAAGCATCAGCCCCACCCGGAAGGCAACCTGCCGCAAGCCGCTGTAGACGATCATCAGTTGCGCGTCCGAGGTCGGGATCGGAACCGACAGCAGCTCCGGATCCCTCTTTGGATCCTGCGTATACCGATGATGATCCCAGTGGAATAAGCAGTAATATTCGTAAGGCAAGCCGACCGCGAACGAGGAGAGATGACCGAAGGCGAGATTAAGCGCCCGGCTGCGAAACGCCGTCTTGTGGGCGGTCTCGTGGACCACCATGAACAGGAATGCGACAAAGTAGCCTTGGACGACCACCAGCGGCGGCAACGCCCAGACGATTCCGTATTGCGATGAGACCAGCCAGATCAGCACGCCGACAACGACGATGACGCCGTAGTGGCTGGCCGCGCGGATCAGACCCTGCCAATCGGACCGCACCGACAACTCGCGCAGCATGGCCGGAGTCAGCGGCTTCTCTCCGGTGGCAGTGATGGCATTGCTCATGATCGTGGTCGCCTCTTTTTCGGAATCGCACACCTGACCGTGCTCGTGCGGACGCTGGAATTGGCCAAGCACAGGCCGACCCTAGGAAGTGCGGCCGCAATGCTGAAGCAATTTATTTCGCCGGCGTTGGCTCGCCCGGCATCCCTGGACTGACACTCTCCTCGCCAGCCTTCGCAAACCAAGTTTGCGCAAGGCTGGCGCGCCGAAGCCCGCAGGCCGAAGGCGGACTCGGTGCCGTTTGCTTCGGCTCGGCAAGCCTGCCGGGGGGCAAGCTTTTCCTGCGCTCGCCGCCGCTTCACCCCACCAGCTTCCACTTCCCATCCCCGGTCCGCTTCAACGCGGGGTCGCTCACCCGCACGTGCTCGGCGAGGAAATCGATGAACGCGCGCACGCGTGCCGGGAGTGGGGCGGTGTGGCCGACATAGACGGCGTGGATGTCTTCGCGGTCGCCGGGATTGTATCCTTGCAGCACCGGGACGAGGCGGCCGGATTCGATGTCGGGGCCGATGTGGAAGAGCGCGAGGCGCGCGAGACCGACACTGCCGAGGCAGAGGCGGCGGGCGGCTTCGCCGTCGCTGGCGCGCGCGACCGGCGGGGGCAGGGCCTCCTCGGCGTGGTCGCCACGCCTGAACGGCCAGCCGCGGATGCTGCGTGGAAAGGTCCAGCCGATGCCGCGGTGGTCGGCGAGGTCGGCCGGAATCTTGGGCGTGCCGCAACGGGCGAGATAATCCGGCGCGCCGACCACGACCATGCGGCTGGTGCCGAGCTTTCGCGCGACCAGACGCGAGGCGCGCAGCGGACCGACGCGGATGGCGACGTCCGCGCGCTCCTGCATCAGGTCGATCACCGTATCGGTCAGCACGAGATCGAGCGTGACGTCGGGATGCTGCGCCAGAAACCGCGGGATCAAAGGCATCACATGCAGCATGCCGAAGGGGATGTTGCAGTTGACCGTGAGGCGGCCGCGCGGCGCCGCGCCCGAGGCCGCCTCGCGCTCGGCCTCCTCCATCTCGGCGAGGATGCGCAACGATCGCTCGTAGAAGGCCTGGCCTTCCGCTGTCAGCGTCAGCTTGCGCGTGGTGCGGTTGACGAGCCGCGCGCCGAGGCGCGCCTCCAGACGCGAGATCAGCTTACTGACGCCCGATGGCGTCAGACGCAGCTTTCGCGCGGCCTGGGTGAAGCCGCCGAGGTCCACGACGCGGACGAAGACCTCCATCTCGGCCGAGCGGTTGGTATCGAAACGGGCCATGTTGAATTCACGTCACAAATGATTGGATTGCGGACATTCTAATGGTTTGGCGGCAGCGCCGCTATCTGCGTGGCTCGTCTCATCCCTTGGAGCAACGCATGCCTCCTGCCGTCCTCGCGCTCACCGCCGGTGCCTTCGGCATCGGCACCACCGAATTCATCATCATGGGCTTGCTGCTGCAGGTCGCCGCCGACATGCACGTCTCGGTGCCGGTCGCGGGCCTGCTGATATCAGGCTATGCGCTCGGCGTGTTCGTCGGCGCGCCGGTGCTGACGCTGGCGACGCGGCGGATGCCGCGGAAAACCGTGCTTCTGGCGTTGATGGCGATCTTCACGCTCGGCAATGCGGCCTGCGCGCTCGCGCCCACCTACGAATTGCTGATGGCCGCGCGGGTGCTGACCTCCCTCGCCCACGGCACGTTCTTCGGCGTCGGCTCGGTGGTGGCCACCAGCCTCGTCGCCGAGGACAAGCGTGCGTCTGCGATCGCCACCATGTTCATCGGCCTGACGGTCGCGACGCTCCTCGGCGTGCCCTTCGGTGCCTGGCTCGGCCTGATGCTCGGCTGGCGCGCGGCGTTCTGGGCGGTGACTGTCATCGGCGTGATCGCGTTTGCGGTCGTCGCCGCGCTCGTCCCCGGCCGTGTCGGCGATGGCGACAAGCCGATCTCGCTTGCCGAGGAAGTGGCCGTGCTCGGCCGTCCGCAGGTGCTGCTCGGTCTTGCCATGACCGTGTTCGGCTTCGCCGGACTGTTCGTCGTCTTCACCTATATCCAGCCGATCCTGACGCGCTTCACCGGCTTTTCGGAGGCTGCCGTCTCGCCGATCCTGCTGGTGTTCGGCGTCGGCCTTGGGATCGGCAATATCGCCGGCGGCAAGCTTGCGGACCGCGGCCTCGCACGGGCCTTGACCGGCACGCTTGCCGCGCTTGCGATCGTGCTGCTCGGCCTGGCGGCCGTGCTGTCGATCAAGATCCTGTCCGTCGCGCTGATCCTGCTACTCGGCACCGCCGCCTTCGCGACCGTCGCGCCGCTTCAGCTTCGCGTGCTGGAAGCCGCAGGTCCCAGCGGCCGGACGCTCGCCTCCAGCCTCAACATCGCCGCGTTCAATCTCGGCAACGCGCTCGGCGCCTGGGTAGGCGGCGTCACCATCGACCGCGGGCTCGGCCTTTCGGCGCTGCCGCTGGTCGCGGCCGGCATCACCGCCATTGGCCTCGTTCTGGCGCTGTGGAGTCTCCGGCTCGATCCCGCGCCGGCAACCGTCGCGGCGTGCCCGGCGGAATAGGAGAGCGATCATGGAATACCGCAATCTCGGCGCTTCCGGGCTCAAAGTCCCCGTCCTCAGCTTCGGCACCGGCACGTTCGGCGGCCAGGGTCCGTTGTTTTCCGCCTGGGGCCGCAGCGGCATCGATGAAGCCCGCAGGCTCGTCGATATCTGCCTCGATGCCGGCGTCAATCTGTTCGACAGCGCCGATGTCTATTCGAACGGCGCCTCCGAGGAGATCCTCGGTGCCGCGATCAAGGGGCGCCGCGACAAGGTGCTGATCTCGACCAAGATGAGCCTGCCGATGGGCGACGGTCCGCTCGATGCCGGCTCGTCGCGGCAGCGGCTGCTTGCCTCGGTCGATGCGGCGCTAGGACGGCTCGGCACTGACCATATCGATCTGCTTCAGCTCCACGCCTTCGACGCGTTCACGCCGATCGGGGAGGTGCTGTCCACGCTCGATATGCTCGTGCGCGCCGGTAAGCTGCGCTATGTCGGCGTCTCGAACTTCGCCGGCTGGCAGCTGATGAAGTCGCTCGCGATCGCGGACCGGCATGGCTGGCCGCGCTATGTCGCGCACCAGGTCTATTACTCCCTGCTGGGGCGCGACTATGAATGGGAACTGATGCCGCTCGCGCGCGATCAGGGCGTCGGCGCTCTGGTCTGGAGCCCACTGGGCTGGGGCAGGCTCACCGGAAAGATCCGGCGCGGCCAGTCGCTGCCGCAAGGAAGCCGCCTGCATGCCACCGCACAGTTCGGTCCGCCCGTGGACGATGCGCGCCTCTACGCCGTCGTTGACGTGCTCGATGCGATTGCTGTGGAGGCCGCTCGGACCGTGCCGCAGGTCGCGATTGCCTGGCTGCTGTCGCGTCCCACGGTCTCCTCCGTGATCATCGGGGCGCGCGACGAAGCGCAGCTGCGCGACAATCTCGGTGCCGTCGGCTGGTCGCTGAGCGCGGACCAGATCAAGCGGCTCGATGAGGTCAGCGGGGTGATGCCGCCTTATCCGTACTATCCCTATCGCGTCCAGGAGGGCTTTGCGCGGCTCAATCCACCGTTGGTGTAGGAGCTTGCTCATGGAAGGCTGCGATTGCGACAGAGCGTCGCGACAATGCGCCATGCAGAATCGCGCCTGTACAGGGTCCCATGTCGTCCCTAACCTCCGCCGCGCAAATTTAGGAGATGCGGCGTGGCGAAGAAGACGGCGACCAAGAAGAAAAGTGTGTTGAAGACGACGGCGAGGGCTTCGAAGAAGGGCTCCGGCCGCAAGAGCGCCGTCGCCAAGCCGGCCGGAAAGGCCGCTGCCGGCAAATCGGCGAAGCCGCGGCGCCCGAAGGGCCCGGCCTGGCAATGGTCGGCGGTTGAGACCGCGGCTGCGATCCGCTCCGGCGCCATCTCCGCGGTGGAGGCGGTGGAAGCGCATCTCGAACGAATGCGCACCGTCAATCCGAAGCTGAATGCGGTCGTCGTCGATCTCTCGGAGGAAGCACTCAAAGCGGCGCACGCGGCCGACAAGCAGCGCGCCAAAGGCGGCGAGCTCGGTCTCCTGCACGGCGTGCCGATTACGATCAAGGAAAATGTCGACTACGAGGGCCGGCCGAATTTCAACGGCGTGCCCGCCAACAAGGACCTCATTGCACCCTCCGACTCGCCCGTGGTGCGCAACCTGAAGAAATCAGGCGCGATCGTCATCGGTCTCACCAACACGCCCGAATTCTCCTTTCGCGGCTTCACCGACAATCCCCTGCACGGGCTGACGCTCAACCCCTGGGATCCCGACATCACCTGCGGCGGCTCCTCCGGGGGCGCGGGCTCGGCGGTCGCTGCGGGCATCGGCACTATCGCCCACGGCAACGACATCGGCGGCTCGCTGCGCTGGCCGGCGCATTGCAACGGCGTTGCCACCATCAAGCCGACGCAGGGCCGCATCCCCGCCTTCAACGGAAGCGCAACGTCGGAGCGGCCTATGCTGGCGCATCTGATGTCGGCGCAGGGGCCGCTCGCGCGCCATGTCGCCGACGTGCGCCTCGCTTTGGAGGTGATGAGCCAGCGCGATCCGCGCGATCCCTGGTGGGTGCCCGCGCCGCTGGTCGGCGAGCGGCCGAAGCGGCCGATCAAGGTTGCACTGGCAAAGATCCCCGAGGACATGGACGTCGATCCCTCTGTCGCCGCGGCGCTGCGCCAGGCTGCCGATCATCTCGAGCGGTCCGGCTATCGCGTCAGCGAGGTCGAGGTACCCGACATCAACGGGGTCTGGCAGGCCTGGTGCGACATCATCACCAACGAGACCGTGATGATGCAGGAGGCCGCCATGCTGAAGGTCACATCCGAGGATTTTCACAAGTCCTGGGGCGGCATGAAGGCCAAGGCCAACGTGCTCGATCTCAAGGGCTGGATGCAGGCGACCGCCGCGCGCAACGGCCACATCCGCGCCTGGCAATTGTTCTTCGAGGAGTATCCGGTGGTGCTGGCGCCGACCACGGTGAAGCCGACGCCGGGCCCGCGCGAGGACACCATCAGCTCCGAGCGCGTGCGCGAGATCTTCTGGGGCGAGATCCGCTTCATCTCCGCCATCAACGTGCTGGGCCTGCCCGGCGCGGTGGTGCCGGTGGCGCTGCATGACGGCAAGCCGATCGGCGTGCAACTGATTGCCGGCCGCTATCGCGAGGATCTCGCCCTCGATGCCGCAGCCGCCATCGAGAAACGCGTCGGCGTGCTCGCGCACCGGCTGTGGGAAAGAATGGCGTAGCGGCGGGTAATTTCACCCCCTCCCCTTGTGGGAGAGGGTGGCTCGCCGCAGAGCGGCGAGACGGGTGAGGGGTATCCCTCCACGAGTTCGCGTGTGGATAGACACCCCACATCCGGCGCTTCGCGCCACCTTCTCCCACAAGGGGAGAAGGAGCGCCACGGCGAGAGCGCGTTCGTTAATCCGCTTTAACCCGGATTTCAGCCAATCCGCGAGCAAGCATTAGGGTTACTTCCTCGATCTCTAAGCGAATTATTGTCCGCTTTACCACCCGCCTCTAACAGAGGAGCGGCGGACAACGCACATGCCTCATTCTAGGCCAATAAGTGCGGCCCGCTCCACGCGGAGGTGGCACGATGCGCAACGAGACGATCGCTATTCACGCCGGCTACGAGCCTGAAGCCACCACGCACGCAGTGGCCGTGCCGATCTACCAGACCGCGGCCTACGCCTTCGACAGCGCCGATCATGGCGCCGCCCTGTTCAATCTGGAGACCGAAGGCTTTCGTTACAGCCGCATCGCCAATCCGACCAGCGCAGTGCTGGAGAAGCGCATCGCCCAGCTCGAAGGCGGCGTCGGCGCGCTCGCGGTCGCGACCGGGCAGGCAGCGCTGCATTTCGCCTTCGTCAACGTCGCCGATCACGGCGGCAACATCGTCTCCGTGCCGCAGCTCTACGGCACCACGCATACGCTGCTCTCCCACATCCTGCCGCGCCAGGGCATCACCGGCCGTTTCGCCGAGAGCGACAAGCCCGAGGCGGTCGAGAAGCTGATCGACGAGAACACCCGTGCGGTGTTCGCCGAGACCATCGGCAATCCCGCCGGCAATGTCTGCGACATCGAGGCGCTGGCGAAGATCGCCCATGCGCATGGCGTGCCGCTGATCGTCGACAACACCGTTGCAACCCCGATCCTCTTCAAGCCGTTCGACTACGGCGCCGACATCGCGGTGCATTCGCTGACCAAGTTCTTGGGCGGTCACGGCACCACGCTCGGCGGCGCCATCGTCGATTCCGGAAACTTTCCCTGGGCCGAGCACGCCGATCGCTTCCCGGCCTACAACAAGCCCGACGCCTCCTATCACGGCCTGGTCTATGCCGAGCGCTTCGGCAAGACCGCCTATATCGAGCGCGCGCGCAGCGTCTATCAGCGCACCATGGGCTCGGTGCTGTCGCCGTTCAACGCCTTCCTGCTGCTTCAGGGCATCGAGACCGTGGCGCTGCGCATGGAGCGCCATGTCGAGAACGCCCGCAAGGTCGCCGAATTCCTGCGCGGCGATCCGCGCGTGGCCTGGGTCAATTACACCGGCTTCCCGGACAGCCCCTATTATCCCCTGGTGCAGAAGTACCTGAACGGCAACGCCTCCTCGCTGTTCACCTTCGGCATCAAGGGCGGCATGGAGGCCGGCAAGACGTTTTACGATGCGCTGAAGCTGATCACGCGGCTCGTCAATATCGGCGATGCCAAGTCGCTCGCCTGCCATCCGGCATCGACCACCCATCGCCAGATGTCGGCGGAGCAGCAGCGCGCCGCCGGCGTGCTGCCGGAGACGATTCGTCTGTCGATCGGCATCGAGCATGTCTCTGATATCATCGAGGACATCGACCAGGCGCTGGAAAATGCCTGCCCGTCGGCGCGCCGCGAGGCCGCGGAGTAGGCGGCGCCGGCCATGACGATCTTGATCGACAAGGATCAGGTCATCGCGGGCCCGACGCTGGTGCCGGCCGCGCACGATCTCGCGCGCGATGCTGGCGCCGAGCTCACCATCGGCCTCGTCAACAACATGCCGGATGCCGCGTTGAAGGCGACCGAGCGGCAGTTCATGAAGCTGCTTCAGGCCGCGGCGGGCTCGCGCCGTATCCGCTTCCACTGCTTCTCGCTTCCCAGCGTGAAGCGGTCGCCGGAAGCGAAATGGCATGTCGAGAGCGAGTATTCCAACCTTTCCGATCTCGAGCGCGGCAAGTTCGATGGGCTGATCGTGACGGGCGCAGAGCCGATCGCGCCCGAGCTCGACAGGGAGCCGTACTGGCGCGACCTCACCAACCTGATCGACTGGGCCAAGGCCAACACGCGTTCGACGATCTGGTCGTGCCTTGCCGCGCATGCCGCGGTGCTGCATCTCGACAATATTGAACGGCGGCGGCTGCCGGCCAAATGTCACGGCATTTTCGATTGCGAGATCGCCGCAGACGATTCGCTGACCCGCGCTGCGTCTGCGCCGCTCAAGGTCTCGCATTCACGTTTGAACGAGATCGCCGAGAGCGACCTCGTGCACGCCGGTTATCAGGTGCTGACACGCTCACAGGAGGCTGGCGTCGACGTCTTCGTTCGCCAATATGCCAGCCGCTTCGTGTTCTTCCAGGGTCACCCCGAATATGACGCGCTGTCGCTGCAGCGCGAATATCTGCGTGACATCGGCCGCTATCTCGCGCGGGAGCGGGAGACCTATCCGCGCCTGCCGGTGAGTTATTTTGACGCAGCGACTGAAGAGAAGCTGGCTCGGTTCGAGAAGAAGGCGGCGCACCAGCGCCATCCGGCGCTCAGCAACGAGCTGCCCGCGCTGAACCTGCGCGCCGATATCGGCGCTGGCGACGCGGCGGCGGTGCTCTTCCGCAATTGGTTGCGTTATCTCGGCGCGGACGCCGACGCGTCGATGTCGGTGCGCTAGCCGAAGCGCTCTTGGTTCGGCGTTAGGATTACCCGGGCGTTAGGCTTGCCTCGACCTGCGCACGAATGTTTCAGTAGAGCAAGAAGGCATCACAGGAAACGCAGTCGTGTGGTCGGCACTCCAGGGACGCGTGAGCAATCGGTTGGCCCGGCATTTCCGCGCCGCGCCGCACCGGCTGGCCGCGCATGCGGCGATGGTGAGCTTCACGTTCGACGATGCCCCCGATAGCGCCGCGGGCGAGGGCGCCGAGCTACTGGAGCGGCATGGCGGCCGCGGCACCTATTACCTCGCCGGCAGCCTGATCGGTCAGCCGTCGGAGCATTGGCATGGCTTGTCGGATGACGCCATCGTCCGGCTTCACCGCGCCGGGCACGAAATCGCCTGCCACACCTTCTCGCACCAGAGCTCGGCCACGCTCGATGAAGCCGCGATGGCGCGCGAGATCGAACGAAACCGCAGCCATCTCCGTGGCATTGATGCCTCGATCACGCTGGAGAATTTCGCCTATCCCTATGGCATCGCCTCGGTGTGGCGCAAGCCGCAGCTGACAAAAGCCTTCCGTTCCGCGCGCGGCATTCTTCCCGGCGTCAACAGCGGCGTCATCGACCTCCAATTCCTGCGCGCCTCCCCCTTGGTCGATTGCGAGATCGACGAGGCGGGCGTCGATCGCTATTTCGACGAGGCGGTCGCGAGCGGCGGCTGGCTGATCTTCTACGGCCACGACGTCAGCGACAGGCCGAGCCCCTATGGCTGCACGCCGCATCTGATGCGTCATGCGCTTGAAGCCGCCGCCAAGCGCAACATGCCGATCGTGACGGTCGCAGAAGCGCTCCGACGGATCGGGGCGTAGCCTCTTCTTCCCTTCTCCCCTTGTGGGAGAAGGTGGCGCGAAGCGCCGGATGAGGGGTATGTCTCCACAAGCTCATATCTGCGTTCGCGGATAGAACCCCTCACCCACCTCGCTTCGCGAGGCACCCTCTCCCACAAGGGGAGAGGGAAGAGTCGTGCCTCGCCTCCAAACAGTCTTGCCACAGCCACACCAGCATGCGACTGGCCTTGTGACGAATCCCACGGCCTGATCTGCTCCGCCCATGTCCGCTCCCTCCAACGCCCCACTGCCTGCGCCGGCCAACGGCGGCGATGCGCTGTCGGTGCTGCATTCGGTGTTCGGCCTGCCGGGATTTCGCGGCGCGCAGGGCGAGATCGTCCGCCACGTCACGGACGGCGGCAATTGCCTGGTCTTGATGCCGACCGGCGGCGGCAAGTCGCTGTGCTATCAGCTTCCATCCTTGCTGCGCGAAGGCTGCGGCATCGTGGTCTCGCCGTTGATCGCCTTGATGCGCGACCAGGTCGCCGGCCTGATCGAGGCCGGTGTCAATGCCGCCGCGCTGAACTCGTCGCTGACGCCGCAGGAGGCCTCCGACATCGAACGCCGCCTGCTCGCCGGCGATCTCGATCTGCTCTATGTCGCGCCGGAACGGCTGGTCACGCCGCGCTGCCTATCGCTGCTGGCGCAGGCGAAAGTGGCGCTGTTCGCGATCGACGAGGCGCATTGCGTCTCGCAATGGGGCCACGATTTCCGGCCCGAATATGTCGGCCTTTCCGTCATCGCCGAGCGCTTTCCCGACGTGCCGCGCATCGCGCTGACCGCGACCGCCGACGAGCTGACGCGCAAGGAGATCGTCGAGCGGCTGCAGCTGACGGGCGCGCCGCAGTTCGTCTCCAGCTTCGACCGGCCCAACATCCGCTATGAGATCGTCGACAAGCGCAATGCGGTGTCGCAGCTGAAGGAATTCATCCGCGAGCGCCACATGGGCGATGCCGGCGTGGTCTATTGCCTGTCGCGCAACCGCGTCGAGGAGGTCGCCGCAGCGCTTGCCGAGGCCGGCATTGCGGCGCTGCCCTACCACGCCGGGCTCGACGGGGCGGTGCGCTCGCGCAACCAGGATCGCTTCCTCAACGAGGACGGCATCGTCATCGTCGCGACCATCGCCTTCGGCATGGGCATCGACAAGCCCGACGTGCGCTTCGTCGCCCATCTCGACCTGCCCAAGAGCATCGAGGCCTATTACCAGGAGACCGGACGCGCCGGTCGTGACGGCAAGCCGTCGGCGGCGTGGATGACCTACGGCCTCTCCGATATCGTGCAGCAGCGCCGCATGATCGACGAATCGGCCGGATCGGAGGATTTCAAGCGGGTCTCGATCGGCAAGCTCGACGCGCTGGTCGGCCTCGCCGAGACGCCGCATTGCCGACGCCGGCGCCTGCTCGCCTATTTCGGCGAGATCGTGATGGGCGAGAGCTGCGGCAATTGCGACAATTGCCTGACGCCGCCGAAGATGCGCGACGGCAAGGTGCTGGCGCAGAAGCTGCTGTCCTGCGTCTATCGCACCGGGCAGCGTTTCGGCGCCATGCATTTGATCGACGTGCTGGTCGGACGCCTGACCGAGAAGGTCACACAGTTCGGTCACGACAAGCTGTCGGTGTTCGGCATTGGCCGCGAGCTCAACGAGAAGCAGTGGCGCACGGTGCTGCGGCAATTGGTGGCGACGGGCCATTTGCGCAGCGACAGCGAAGCCTACGGCGCGCTCAAGCTGACGGAGTCTTCGCGCGGCGTGCTGCGCGGCGAGACCGAGGTCTGGCTGCGCGAGGAGGCGCCCGGCACGCGGGTTCGCGCCAGCCGGGCCACGTCACGCCGCGGTGACCTCGCGCCCGCGGCGAGCGCGCCGCAAGGCGACGTCGATCCCGAATTGCGCGCGCGCCTGCGCGCCTGGCGGTCAGAGGTCGCGCGCGAACGCGGCGTGCCGGCCTATGTGGTGTTGCACGATGCCACCATCGACGGCATCGTCCGGGCCTGGCCGACCACGCTGGACGAGCTGCGCAACGTGCCGGGGATCGGCGACAAGAAGCTCGAGCACTACGGCGACGAGCTGCTGCAGATCGTGAGGACGAGGTAGGGCGAGCCAAAAACTCCCCTGTCATCCCGGACAAGCGAAGCGCAGATCCGGGATCCATAACCACAGGCCGGTGTGATGACGGCAGGCTGGCAACTGCCAGTCCTCGCAAAACGATTGCTGTGGCGTATGGGTCCCGGGCTCGCGACTTCGTCGCGCCCCGGGACGACAGCAGTGTATGACGTGCGAGTGCGCTACGCTCTCACTCACCCATTCCTGAACGCATACGCATACCCGTTCAGCGCCGGCGCGCCGCCGAGATGGGCGTAGAGGATCTTCGCGCCCTTCTCGAAATAGCCCTTCTGGGCGAGATCGATCAGGCCCTGCATCGACTTGCCCTCATAGACGGGGTCGGTGATCATGCCTTCGAGGCGCGCGGTGAGGCGGATCGCCTCCTTGGTCTCCTCCGATGGCACACCATAGGCGGGATAGGCGTAGTCCTCGATCAGCACGACGTCGTCAGTGACGAGGTCCTTGCCGAGCTCGACGAGCTTTGCCGTGTTCTGCGCGATCTCGAGCACCTGGGCCTTGGTCTGTGCCGGCGTGAACGACGCATCAATACCGATGACTTTTCGCGCACGGCCGTCCGCCGCAAACCCGACCAGCATGCCGGCATGGGTGGAGCCGGTGACGGTGCAGACGACGATGTAGTCGAACTTGAAGCCGAGCTCGGCTTCCTGCTTGCGCACCTCCTCGGCAAAGCCGACATAGCCGAGGCCGCCAAACTTATGCACGGAGGCACCGGCGGGAATGGCGTAAGGCTTGCCGCCCGCCGCCTTCACTTCCTCGATCGCCTGCTCCCAGCTCTTGCGGACGCCGATATCGAAGCCGTCGTCGACCAGGCGCACGTCGGCGCCCATGATGCGCGAGAGCATGATGTTGCCGACACGGTCATACACCGCGTCCTCGTGCGGCACCCAGGCTTCCTGCACCAGGCGGCATTTCATGCCGAGCTTGGCCGCGACCGCCGCGATCATGCGTGTGTGGTTCGATTGCACGCCGCCGATCGAGACCAGCGTATCAGCGTTGGAGGCGATCGCATCGGGGATGATGTATTCGAGCTTGCGCAGCTTGTTGCCGCCATAGGCAAGGCCGGAATTGCAGTCCTCGCGCTTGGCATAGACCTCGACATGGCCGCCGAGATGTTTTGAGAGCCGCTCCAGCTTCTCGATGGGCGTCGGGCCGAAGGTCAAAGGATAGCGCGGAAATTTGTCCAGCTTCATGGGTCATCTCGATTGGCGTTGGTGTTGGCGGCTCCCTAGCATCACGTCGGGAAAATGTGCTCTCGAATATTGCGGCCATGTTGCACGGCTTCTTGCGAAAGTCGTGATAATTGCTAACATTCCTTCCAGAACAGCACCTATTTTCGGAAGTTTCTTTCATGGCTGCCCGGCTCGACCGCACCGACCTCAAGATCTTGAGATTGCTTCAGAATAACGGTCGGCTCAGCAACGCCGAGCTGGCCGAAACGGTCGCGATCAGCCCCGCCACCTGCCATCGTCGCACCCAGCGCCTGTTCGAGGACGGCTTCATCGCCAATGTCCGCGCCATGGTCGCGCCGAAGAAGGTGGCAAAGGGCACGCTGGTGATGGTCGGGGTCGTGCTCGACCGCTCGACGCCGGAAAGCTTTGCCACCTTCGAGCAGGCCGTTGCAAAGCTGAAATTCGTGCTCGACTGCCATCTCGTCGCCGGCGATTTCGATTATTTCCTCAAGATCCGCGTCGGCGACATGGAGGATTTCAACCGCATCCACGGCGAGCAGCTGATCGCGCTCCCCGGCGTGCGCCAGACCCGGACCTTCTTCGTGATGAAGGAAGTCGTCGATAACGCGCCGCTGGAATTTTAGGCGCAGCTATTGATGCGCTATCCGCATCATGAGAGATTCGCCCGATGCAGACATTCCCCTTCCGCCAGCACAATCCGGCCGGGCCGGCCTATCGGCGCGGCTGGGTCGACGAGGCCCTGGCCGCGATCGAGGCCGACCAGTGCCGCACCGCCGACACGCATCTGATCCGGCTGATCGTGCCGGCGCTATCGGGCATCGACATCTATCTGAAGGATGAGTCCACGCATCCGACCGGCAGCCTGAAGCATCGCCTCGCGCGCTCGCTGTTCCTCTATGCGCTCTGCAACGGCCACATCCGCGAAGGCACGCCCGTGGTCGAGGCCTCGTCGGGATCGACCGCGGTGTCGGAGGCTTATTTCGCAGAGATGATCGGCGTGCCCTTCTACGCCGTGATGCCGCGCACGACCTCGGCGGAGAAGATCGCCGCGATCGAGCATTATGGCGGCCATTGCCATTTGATCGACGACGGCCGCGCGCTCTATGCGGAAGCCGCCGCGCTCGCCGGCCGCCTGAACGGCCATTACATAGACCAGTTCACCTTCGCCGAGCGCGCCACCGACTGGCGCGGCAACAACAACATTGCCGAATCGATCTTCACGCAATTGGGAGGCGAGCCGCGGCCGATTCCGGACTGGATCGTGATGGGCGCCGGCACCGGCGGCACGTCGGCCACCATCGGACGTTATCTGCGGTATCGGCAATATCCGACCCGGCTGTGCGTCGCCGATGTCGAGCATTCCGCGTTCTTCGATTGCTTCCGCACGCAGGACCGCTCCCGTGTTTGCGACCGCCCGTCGCTGATCGAGGGCGTCGGTCGTCCCCGCTGCGAGGCGTCCTTCGTGCCCGGCGTGGTCGATCGCATGATGAAGATCCCGGATGCGGCAACGGTCGCGGCGATGAACGTGCTGTCGCGACGGCTGCGCCGTGCGGTCGGCGGCTCCACCGGCACCAACTTCCTGGCGCTGTGCCGGCTCGCCTCGGAGATGCGCCAGGCCAACGCCACGGGATCGCTGGTGACGCTGATCTGCGATTCCGGCGAGCGCTACCGGCAGACCTATTACGAGCCGGGCTGGCTGAAAGCGCGCGGCATAGATCCGACGCCGTTCGAGGCGGCGCTGTCGTCGTTCCTCGCCACAGGTGAGCCACTGACGCTGGACGTCGACGACGTCGTCAATCCCCAAAGCGTGCCAAGCCCCACGGCGTCATAGCCGAGATCTGCCTGGCATTTGCGAAATCGCACGGTCGTCACGGCAACTTCACTTGCCTTGCGCAGGCATGCAGGTGACGGTTGCGTCTTCTCAACGAGGAAACCCTACCGTGCGCCTTCCCATTCTCGATCCGAAAGAGCTAACCGACGAACAGAAGCCGCTCTATGACGACATGCGGGCAGGCATGAAGGACCACTTCAAGGGTTTTGTGAACATGCGCGAGGACGGCGCGCTGCTCGGGCCCTGGAATCCCTGGATCCGCGAGCCGCGCTTCGGCAAGCCGGTGTGGGAGCTGGTCAAGGCGATTGCGTCGAACCCGCTGCTGCCCGCGGCCGTACGCGAGGTCGCGATCCTCGTCACCGGCTCGCATTTCCGCTCCGGTTACGAGCTCTACGCTCATGTGCTGGTGGCCGAGCAGCGTGGCCTCTCCGACGAGAAGCTCGCGACCATCGTTGCCGGCCAGCGGCCGGTGGACCTCACCAGGCAGGAAGCCATCGCCTACGACATGGCTTCGGCACTGGTCAGCGGCGGCGTGCTGCCGGAGCTGACCTGGCGTGCGGCGGTGAAGGAATTCGGCGAGCACGGCGCGGCCGAGTTGTCCTATCTCGTCGGCGTCTACTGCATGGTCTCGGTCACGCTCAACACCTTCGACGTGCCGGTGCCTGACTAGTTGCGCACGGCGTAGAGCGGTGTGCGCAACGTGACCTGATAGGACGGCTTCGGCATCCAGGCGATCTGCGCGGTAATGCCGAAAAGTCGGTTGTCGTTGTCGTCCATGCGATCGAGGTCGAGCCGCAGGACCGGCTGGGTGAAGGATTCCGCGAGCGTCCGGCCCGCGAGCAGCGCGCCGCCGAACGACTGCATGCCGAGGCGCCCGGTGAACTTCCAGTTGCTCGGCCATTGATAGTAGCCGCCGGCATAGAGGATCGTGTTCGGCCGGATCGTGGCGAACGGGCTGGCGATGGTGACGGTGGTGTATTGCAGGCCGGCGAGCCAGCCCCGTGTCTCGTCCTCGTCGACCGCGTAGTCGAATTCCACGATGTTGTTGAAGGAGTTCGTCATGCCCTGCTCGTTGGGCACCGACTGCGTCAGGGTTGATTGCAGCGTGATGGTCGGGATCTTCCCGCCATTCTGCTGGTAGAGATCGGCCTGCACGCCGATGTTCCAGCTCGTGATGTCGAAAGACGACCAGCCGCCGCCGATATCCGTCGTCGTGCCGGATACGCCGCCGTAGAGCGAAACGCGGTCGCTGACGTCGACGGTCAGCGGCAGGTCGATCGCAATCGATTTCGCGGCCGGCAGTCCATTCCGCAGCGACGTGCCTCGTTGCGCCGCCAGGGCTTGGAATGCGGCTGACAGCGAGGTGTTGCCGAAGCCGAGCGCGAGCGTGCCTGCGGGGATCGTCGCATAGATGGTGCGGAGATCGAGATAGATGTTCGGGACGGTCGGCTTTGCGGGCTCGTCCTCCTCATCGTCGGCGGCGAGGGCACCGCCTGCCGGGACCGCCAGACACAGCAGTCCCGCCGCGGCAGCGCGCAACGCACGACGGGATTGGCTGCGAAGAGGCACGTGACGATCCGACGCGTGGCGATTTGAGGGTGGAACCGTTGTTAGATGGAACGTGATCGCGCGCTTGGTCAAGCGCTATCCGCAAGCGATGGACGGCGCGGATGTGCGCGGTTACCCTGGCGTGATCGCACTGACACACTCGCCCGCCACAGTGCAGGCCGAAGAATGGAGGAGACAGCCATGAACACGTCACGCCGCATCCTGCTCACCGGTCTGGCGGGGCTTGCCGTTACTCCCGGTGCTGCGGTGGCTGCTGCACCCACAGCCGAGCCCGGCAAGGCGACGGTTGCGGAGGAACGTTTCGCGCGCACGATTGCGGCGGCGCATGCGCCCGACAGCACCTGCGCATGGCAGGCGGAGCATTATGCGGAAGCGCACTGGCCGGAATATGTCGCGGCGGCGCGCGCGGTGATCGGCGCGCGCGCATGATTGACGCTGTCAGGTCTTCACCGCGCGCCGCACCTGTTCGCCGATTTGCGACAGCACGAGCTGTGCCTGCGGCAGGATTGCGCCCATGGCGTGGAAATTGTGAACCATGCCATCGTGGCAGACATGCTCGACCGCGACCCCCGCGGCGAGCAGCTTGCGGGCATAGGCATTGCCCTCGTCACGCATCGGGTCGTACTCGGCGGTGTGGATGATCGCGGTCGGAAGGCCCGTGAGGCGCGTCGCGCGCAACGGAGAGACGCGGGGATCGGCAGGATCGATGCCATCGGGCAGATAATCGGAAAGATCGGCTTCGATCGTGGCGCGATCGATCAGATGACCCTCGGCAAAGGCCTCGCGCGAAGGCGAGGTTTCCTCGAAATCCAGCACCGGGCAGATCAGGCACTGCGCGGCGATGGAGAGGCCGGCGGTCTGCGCCGCATTCTGGCACACGATCGCCGCGAGTGTGGCGCCGGCGGAATCGCCGCCGATCACTAGGCGGTCAGCGTCGATGCCGAGCGACGCCGCCTCGCGCGCCACCCATTCGGTGGCCGCGATCGCGTCGTCGACCGCGGCAGGGAATCTGTGCTCCGGCGCGAGCCGGTAATCGACCGACACGAGGCGGCAGTCGGTGGCATGCGCGAGCGCCGCGGCGATGCGCTCGTGCGTGGCAATGCTGCCGGCGACGAGCCCGCCGCCATGAAAGAACACGAAGCCCGGTGCGGGCGCTTCAGTGCCTGCCGGCGTGTAGAGGCGATAGGGCAGCTCGCCGCCGGGACCGGGCAGCCTGCCGTCGGAGGTCGTCACATCCGGCGCCTCGGCCCGGGCGAACTGCATCAGCTTTGCCAGCGATTGCCGCCGCACCTCCACACTCGGCCGGCTCCGCGCCTGCGGCGCAGCCGCAGCCATCATGGTCAACAAACGCTTTGCGAGCGGATCCAGCGGCATGGATTCTTCCTTCTCCCTTGTGGGAGAAGGTGGCGCGCAGCGCCGGATGAGGGGTTTTCTCCGCAGGTGAGTTCGCGGATGGATACCCCTCACCCGTCTCGCCGCTACGCGGCGAGCCACCCTCTCCCACAAGGGGAGAGGGTAACTTACCATTTCCCCGCAGCAAATCGTTTAGAAATTGGGACAATAGTGCCGGATCGTTCGAAAAGGAGGCCGGTCATGGCCGAGATCAAGAAGCCCATCGACTACTCGCCGAGCTGGACCTTCTTCGAGGGCAAATGGCACGAGGGCAACGTGCCGATCATGGGGCCGCGCACCCATGCGGCCTGGCTCGGCTCGATCGTGTTCGACGGCGCTCGCGCTTTCGAGGGCGTCGCACCGGATCTCGACCGTCACGTCGCCCGCGCCAATCAATCCGCGATCAGTTTCGGCCTGAAGCCGGTGGTCGATACCGACACTTGGCTGTCGCTCGCGAACGAAGGCATCGCGCGCTTTGCCGGAAATGCCGAGCTCTATATCCGTCCGATGTACTGGGCGCAGAACGGAAGCGGCGGCGGCGTGCTGTTCGACCCCGAGACCACCAATTGGTGCCTGTGCATCTACGAAGCGCCGATGCCAAAGCCCGTCGGCAACGCGATCACCTTGTCGCCGTTTCGTAGGCCGACGGCCGAATGCGCGCCGGTCGAAGCCAAGGCCGCCTGCCTCTACCCGAACAATTCGCGCGCACTCGCCGAAGCTGCGTCGCGCGGCTTCCAGAACGCGCTGATGCTCGACATGCTCGGCAACGTCGCCGAGTTCGGCAATTCCAACGTGTTCATGGCCAGGGATGGCGTGGTGTTCACGCCGGTGCCGAACGGCACCTTCCTCAACGGCATCACGCGCCAGCGCGTCATCAGCCTGCTTCGCGCCGACGGCGTCACCGTGGTCGAGAAGACGCTGCGCTACGCCGATTTCCTGACCGCCGACGAGATCTTTTCGACCGGCAATTTCGCCAAGGTCGCGCCCGTGATCCGCATCGACGAGCGCGAGCTGAAGCCGGGCCCGTTCTACGCCAAGGCGCGCAAGCTCTACTGGGACTTTGCGCATGCCGTGAAGATGGCGGCTTGATCCGGAGTCTCTGTCGTCATGCCCGGGCTTGTCCCGGGGATCCACGTTCTTCGCGTCGCGCGTCAAGACGTGGATGGCCGGGTCAAGCCCGGCCATGACGAGAACTATTTCTGCCGCCGAAACCGGCTGAACTGAAACGCCTGCGTCGAATGCCACGGCGTGTGGTGCGTCTCGCTGCGCGTCTCGACCAGTTTAAATTCCGGCCCGAGCTCCGCCGCAAGGCTGGCGCTGTCATGGCGCTGCACCGGCAGGCCGCTGCATTTCTCGGGACCGTCGGGTGCAAACGTCGCAATGATGACGTGGCCGCCAGGTCTGACCGCCGACCGCAGGCGCTCCACGTAAGCGACCCTGTCGCGCGGGTCAGTCAGGAAGTGAAACGCTGCGCGATCGTGCCAGACATCGTAGGTCCTGGTCGGACGCCACGTCGTGGCATCGGCGACGATCCAGTCGACCGTCGAAGCGGCCGGACCGATGCGCTTCTTCGCCGCCGCGAGCGCATTGGCAGAAAGATCCAGCACGGCGATGTCGCGATAGCCGTCCTGCAACAGCGCATCGACCAGGCGCGATGCGCCGCCGCCGACATCGATGATGGTCGTGTCGCGATCGGAGCCGGCTGCGCGAATCATCGCGAGCGAGATCGCGGGGCTATCCTGATACCAGCTGACCTCGGCCTCGCCCTTGGTGGCGTAGACATGGTCCCAATGGTTGCTTCGGTCAGACGTGGCTCGCCCTCCCGCGTACAGGGGCCGGCGCGAACGAAAGACTATTCGTCCTTCTTCGACATCCGCTCGAGGCGCTCCTGCATTTCCTTCATCTGCTGGCGCAGCTCGTCGATGTTGCTGTCCTTCGGCGCCTCGGCATTCGCATCGGGCTCCGGCTCAGGGCTTGCCGCCGGACGGGGCGCAGCGAACGGCTTGAACATCGAGAAGGTCTGCTGGAACAGCTCCATGTTGCGGCGGACTTGCTCTTCCAACGGAGCAAAAGGAGTGCCGGACAGCGTATTGGCGATCTGCTTGCGGAACTTCTCCTGCTCCTGGGTCAGGGTTGCGATCGACTGCTCCAGATATTTCGGCACCACCATCTGCATGCTGTCGCCATAGAAGCGGATCAGCTGGCGAAGGAAGGTGGTCGGCAACAGGTTCTGGCCGGCCTTGTTCTCCTGCTCGAAGATGATCTGGGCGAGCACGGAGCGGGTGATGTCGTCGCCGGTCTTGGCGTCATAGACCAGGAAGTCTTCGCCGTCCTTGACCATCGCGGCGAGGTCTTCGAGCGTCACATAGGTGCTCGTTCCGGTGTTGTAGAGCCGGCGGTTCGCGTATTTCTTGATTGTGGTGGGTTGGTCTGATTTCGCCATGGGCTCTCACTTGCAAACGCGGAGAACGGGAACCTGTCGGGCAATGCCGCAGGGCGGGAAGAGTACGCAACGCAACAAAATAAGCATTTTCAAAGGGCTCACGCTACCGTTTTGTGCGGCACGGTTAATTGCAGAGCAAAATCCTGCTTGCGAAAACGCCAAGAACGCTATTTTGAATGCGCTGCGGTATGAATTCGGTGCCCCGCCGATTGACATGCCTCAACGACGTTAACAGGATGGCTGACGAGACTGGCGTTCGCTTTCCAGCCCGCCTGCCCCCTTCACAAGAACTCAAGCCCCAGGAGATGCCCATGTCAGACGATGTCGTCATCGTCAGCGCCGCCCGCACCCCGGTCGGAAGCTTCAACGGAGCGTTCGCGACCCTACCCGCCCATGACCTTGGCGCCGTCGCCATCAAGGCCGCGCTGGAGCGCGCCGGCATCGAGCCCGGCCGGGTGTCCGAAGTGATCATGGGTCAGATCCTGACCGCCGCCCAGGGCCAGAACCCGGCCCGCCAGGCGTCGATCGGCGCCGGCATTCCGGTGGAGAGCCCGGCTTGGGGCGTCAACCAGTTGTGCGGCTCGGGCCTGCGCACGGTTGCGCTCGGCTACCAGGCGCTGCTCAACGGCGATTCCGAGATCGTGGTCGCCGGCGGGCAGGAATCGATGAGCATGGCCCCGCACGCCCAGCATCTGCGCGGCGGCGTGAAGATGGGCGGCCTGGAGCTGGTCGACACCATGATCAAGGACGGCCTGTGGGATGCCTTCAACGGCTACCACATGGGCAACACCGCCGAGAACGTCGCGCGGCAATGGCAGATCACCCGTGCCCAGCAGGACGAGTTCGCCGTGGCCTCGCAGCAGAAGGCCGAGGCGGCGCAGAAGGCCGGCAAGTTCAACGACGAGATCGTCCCCGTCACCATCAAGACCCGCAAGGGCGACGTCGTCGTCAGCGCCGACGAATATCCGCGCCATGGCGCCACGCTCGACGCGATGGCCAAGCTCAAGCCCGCCTTCGAGAAGGATGGCACGGTGACCGCGGGTTCGGCCTCGGGCATCAACGACGGCGCTGCCGCCGTGGTGCTGATGACCGCCAAGCAGGCCGCCAAGGAAGGCAAGAAGCCGCTGGCGCGGATCGTGTCCTGGGCGCAGGCCGGCGTCGATCCGAAGATCATGGGCTCGGGCCCGATCCCGGCCTCGCGCGCCGCGCTGAAGAAGGCCGGCTGGAGCGTCGGCGATCTCGATTTGATCGAGGCCAACGAAGCCTTCGCGGCACAGGCCTGCGCGGTCAACAAGGACCTCGGCTGGGATACCTCCAAGGTCAACGTCAACGGCGGTGCGATCGCGATCGGCCATCCGGTCGGCGCGTCCGGCGCACGCGTGCTGGTGACGCTGCTGCACGAAATGCAGAAGCGCGATTCGAAGAAGGGCTTGGCCACGCTGTGCATCGGCGGCGGCATGGGCATCGCCATGTGTGTGGCGCGCGACTGATCTTACGCGCAGCTGACGGGTGCGCCGCACACGTCAGCGCGTGCGTTGCACGCGACTAAAAAGGCAGCGGTTGCAAATCAAATATTCTTCGCAACCCGACAAGCCTCGACTAAAGAAAAACGCCCGGCTCGATGCCGGGCGTTTTGTTCTTGATGTCCGTCAAACCAACCGCATAATCCGTAGCTAAAAAGCGATCACGTCAGAAAAGTCCGAAGCGTCCAAGGAAGAGGGAAGGAATACGACATGGCACGTGTTGCATTGGTGACGGGTGGTACGCGGGGCATCGGTGCTGCGATCAGCAAGGCGCTGAAGGCCGCCGGCTACAAGGTTGCGGCGAGCTATGCCGGCAACGACGCTGCCGCGGAGAAATTCAAGGCCGAGACCGGCATCGCCGTCTACAAGTGGGACGTCAGCAGTTTCGAGGCCTGCGCCGAGGGCGTGAAGAAGGTCGAGGCCGAGGTCGGTCCGGTCGACGTGCTGGTCAACAATGCCGGCATCACCAGGGACGGTGCCTTCCACAAGATGACGCTTGAGCAGTGGAACGCCGTCATCAACACCAATCTGGGCTCGCTGTTCAACATGACGCGCCAGGTGATCGAAGGCATGCGCGGGCGCAAGTTCGGTCGCATCATCAACATTTCCTCGATCAACGGCCAGAAGGGGCAGTTCGGACAGGTCAACTACTCCGCAGCGAAAGCCGGCGAGATCGGTTTCACCAAGGCCCTGGCGCTGGAGAACGCCAAGGGCGGCATCACCGTGAATGCGATCTGTCCCGGCTACATCAATACCGAGATGGTGCAGGCAGTGCCGAAGGACGTGCTGGAGAAGGCGATCCTGCCGCTGATTCCGATCGGCCGTCTCGGCGAGCCCGAAGAGATCGCGCGTGCCGTCGTGTTCCTCGCCGCGGATGAGGCCGGCGCCATCACCGGCTCGACGCTGTCGGTCAACGGCGGCCAGTACATGGTGTGATGCGATCGCATCACGCAGGCTGATATTGTCCACATCGTCATGCCCGGGCTTGTCCCGGGCATCCACGGCCTTACAACAGCCGTCGCCACGGAAGAACGTGGATGGCCGGGACAAGCCCCGCCATGACGGAAACATTGGGCCAATGACTCCCCGCACTGCCACGCTGATCGGTCTGACCGCGATCCTGATGTGGTCGCTGCTGTCGGTGATGACGGTGGCGACCGGAAAGATCCCGGCGTTTCAGCTCGCTGCGATGACCTTCGCGATCGGCGGTGTCGTCGGCCTGCTCACCTGGATCGGGCGGAGCGAGGCGGCGAGAAGCTTGCGGCAACCGCTCGCCGTCTGGATCGTCGGCGTCGGCGGCCTGTTTGGCTATCACGCGCTGTATTTCCTCGCGCTGCGCTTCGCCCCGCCGGCCGAAGCCGGCCTTCTGAATTACCTGTGGCCGCTCTTGATCGTGCTGTTCTCGTCCTTCCTGCCAGGCGAGCGGCTGGCGGCGCACCACATCATCGGCGCCGTGCTCGGCCTCGTCGGCACGGTGCTGCTGTTCGCCGGCAACACCAGCGGTTTTGCGCCTGGAGCTGTGCCGGGTCTCATCGCGGCCTTCATCGCGGCGTTCGTCTGGGCGACCTATTCGGTGCTGTCGCGCCGGTTGAAAGCGGTGCCGACCGATGCGGTCGCGGGCTTCTGTCTTGCCACGGCAATATTGGCCGCGCTGATGCATGGCCTGCTTGAAGCCACGGTCTGGCCGGAGACCACGGTGCAATGGCTCTCGGTCATCGCACTCGGCATCGGCCCGGTCGGTGCCGCGTTCTACGCCTGGGACATCGGCATGAAGCGCGGCGACATCCGTGTGCTCGGCGCCGCCTCCTACGCGACGCCATTGCTCTCGACGGGATTCCTCATCGCTGCCGGTTTCGCCAAGGCCAGCGCCAACATCGCCCTTGCTGCGATCCTCATTGCCGGGGGCGGCCTGATCGCGGCCAAGGACATGGTGCTGCGGAAGCGATGATTGGAGCGGAGCTACGGCTCCCAGCCGGACGGCGCGAGCTCGAAGCCTGCGAACTCGAATGCGGGCGCCACGGTGCAGCCGACCAGCGTCCACTCGCCGGTGGTTTCCGCCATCTGCCAGGCCAGCGCAGGCACGATCGCCTGCGGCCGCTCACCGCCGCCGAGGTCGGCGCCGAGCCGCACCTCGTGCTGCGAGCAGCCGTCATGGGCGATGCGCAGCGTCAAGGGGCTGCCGGCGTAATAGTGCCACGTCTCCACCGCATCGACGCGATGCCAGTGCGAACGCTCGCCGCGCGCGAGCAGGAAGTAGATCAGCGTCGAGCGCGAACGCCCGTTGGCGTCCGTGCTCTGGTCGCGAAACGTCTCGCGATAATGTCCGCCTTCCGGATGCGGGCGGAGCTCGAGGCGTGCGATGATCTCGGCTGCGGTCGGCATCGATCCTCGTCGGGATGTGTGCTTCAGGACTTTTGCGTCAGGATTTATTCTTGCGCTCGCGCAGTTCGCCGAACACCGCAGCGGGATCCGCGCCCTTCATATGCAGCTTGGCCGCGACCGCCGGCTCATCGGCGCGCAGGAACACGTTGGCGCGCTTCTCCTCGCCGAGCAGCGAGGGAATGGTCGGCTTGTTCTCGGCGCGCAGCTTTGTCACCTCCGCGGCGCGCGCCTGCAGCGCCGCGTTGTCCGGCTCGATGGTGAGCGCGAACTTGACGTTGGACGCGGTGTATTCGTGGCCGCAATAGAGCTTGAAGTCGTCGGGCAGGGCGCGCAGCTTCAGCAGGGAATCCCACATCATCGGATAGGTGCCCTCGAACACGCGGCCGCAGCCGATCGAGAACAGCGTGTCGGCGGCGAACACCGTCTTCTCATTGTCGAACACGTAGGAGATGTGGTCGAGCGTGTGGCCGGGCGTCTCCACGACACGCGCCAGCAGATTGCCGATCTTGACCACGTCGGCATTGGCGACGCGCTGGTCGACGTTGGCGATCTTCGTGGTCTTGTCGTGCGGCGCGACGACGCGGCAATTGTATTTCTGCTTGAGCTCGGCGACCCCGCCGACATGATCGCCATGATGATGGGTGATCAGGATGTCGGTGAGCTGCCAGCCCTCGCGCTCCAGGGCCTTGAGGATCGGGCCGGCCTCCGGCGCGTCGATCGAGGCCGTCGCTTTGGTTTCCAAATCGTGGATCAGATAACCGAAATTGTCGTTTAAACAGTTGAAAGTACGAATTTCGGCGGCCATGTCATCTCCATCGCGCTCAGCCCCGCCAGACAAATATGGCGTTAACGTTGCGCAGGCAATGCAATATTCCGCGCGCAGCGGCGCCCTGGCGCATGTTACATTGCGGTCATGACCATCGACGTCGTCGACCTCCGCGAGTTCTATTCCCGCCGCCTCGGCATCGTGGCGCGGCAAATGATCAATCGCGGCATCAGGGAGCGTTGGCCCAGCGCCGAGGGCCAGCGCGTGCTCGGCGTCGGCTATCCCACACCCTATCTGGGGTTGTTCCGCGAGGACGCCGAGCGCTGCCTCGCCTTCATGCCGGCGGCGCAGGGTGTCCTGAAATGGCCGACGGGACGGCCCGCGCTGGCCTCGCTGGTGGATGAGTTCTCGCTGCCGCTTCCCGACGCCGCGGTCGACCGCATTCTCCTGGTGCACGCGCTGGAGATGTCGGACGATCCGGCCGCATTGCTGCGCGAGGTGTGGCGCGTGCTGTCGCCCTCTGGGCGCGTCATCGCCGTGATCCCGAACCGGCGTGGGGTGTGGACCCGCACCGACAGCACGCCGTTCGGCCATGGCCGGCCCTATTCGCGCTCGCAGATCACCGAGCTGTTGCGCCAGACCTGGTTCACGCCGACCGCTTGGGGCGAGGCGCTGTTCATGCCGCCCTATGCCGGCGGCTGGGTGTTGAAATCGGCCCAGATGTGGGAACGTGCCGGTGCGGCGCTGTCACTGCCTTTTGCCGGCGTCCACATCGTGGAGGCGACCAAGCAGGTCTACCGCGCGATCCCCGCCAAGCGCGAGCGGGCGCGGCTGATTCCCTCGCTCGCCAAGCCCGTGCTGGTGCCATCCTCGACGACGGTGACGCGCAGTTAGCTTCACCTCTCCCTTCCGGAGAGGTGGGTCTGTGTCCGGCCAACGCACAGCGTCAAAAGCAAATCGTCCCGGCGAGGCCGGGACGATTCGAGTCGGAAAGTCAGAAGAGCTTACTCGCCGGGGGCGACTTCGTCGCTGGAAGCAACCGGAGCGGCTTCACGCTCCGGGCGCGGGCCATGCGGCCGGCGCCGCCGACGCGGATAGCGCTCGCCGCCACCGCCGCCCTCGAAGCCGCCCTGATTGCCGTTCACCTGCGGCTGCGCGCCGGTGATGAAGGAGGGTAGGCGGTCGACGCCGCCATCGGCGATGACAGGCTGCGGCTGGTTGGCGGGTTGCGGCTGATATTGCGGCTGCGGACGGTGATCGCGTTCGCGGTGCTCGCGCGGCTGCTGATTGTCGCGCTGATAGGGCGGCTGGTTGTCGCGCGGCTGGTGATCACGCTGGTGATGATCGCGTTGGCCGTCGCGGTCGCGCATGAAGGGCTGCGGCTGGGGCTGCGGGACGAAGCCGGGCTCCTGGCCGAAGGCCGAGAAATTCTCACCGTCGTCCTCGCCCTCGTCGCTGCTGGCGATGGGCTCATCGCCGCGCGGCTGCTGGTTCTGACGGAACTGCTCCTGAGCCGCCGCGATCAGGCGGAAATAATGCTCGGCGTGCTGGTAGTAGTTCTCGGCTGCAACGGGATCGCCGGAGGAGCGCGCGTCACGTGCAAGCTGGAGATACTTTTCGGCGATGTGCGAAGCAGTGCCGCGAATCTTGATGTCGGGTCCGTTGGATTCGTAGACCCGGGTCATCGGGTTCTGGCCGCGCCGGTTGTTGTTGTTATTGTTGTTGCGGTTGCGCATCCGCTGCTTGTTCTGACCGTTTCTCATGTCCTGCCTTTAATTCCAGCCCTAAAGGTTGCACGCATTACTGATTGCTAGGAGTGACCTGGTGACAGTGGCTCACATGTCTTGCGCGCACCGCGCAAAAGCGGATCCAACCCTGCCGATGTTCGTCGACCGTCGCGTTCAACAAAGACGCGTTCCCCACCCGCCAGCATCCATTGCCAGCGAACCCATTCATTTCGCCTGCCGAAACAAGCCCAGCTTTCTTGCGTAAGTGTTCAAGCGCAATATCAGGCTTTCGTTCACTTGCGGTCGGAGAGAGCAGCGCAGCTCCACTGGCCATCGCGCTCAACAGGACCTGCGGCTTGGAACCTTCAATCAGTAAAGCTCTCGCCCGAGAGCCCGGCTTTCGCCCGTAGGTCTACGGGGCCGGCACCGATGTGTTGACCGGAACGTAGTCGTTCCCACGGGATATTCCAAGTGGTTTTTGCAGGCCAATCCGGCTTTTATGGGGGCATTTTTCGGGCCGAAACGGCCCGCGGAATGCCCGCCAAGTCGGCCTTGGGTGACCTGTCCAGCGATAACGCGGCGGCCCTCATCAAGGTTTCAATATTTTGGGCCTGGCCCTGTCCAGCCTCGACGACCAGGGCGCCGCCGGGGGCGAGCCGCTCGCTCGCCTGCGGGATCAGGGCGCGATAGGCGTCGTATCCGTCATTGCCGCCGTCGAGCGCCAGATGCGGGTCGTGCTCGCGCACCTCGACGCTCAATTTCGGAATTTCAGCCGAGGGAATATAGGGCGGATTCGACACGATGAGGTCGAACGGGCCACCGAGCGCCGCGGCGTAGGAACAGGCGACGAAGGCGGCGCGGTCGGCGAGTCCCAGCGCCGCGGCATTGTCCCTGGCGGTCATGAGCGCGTTCTGGCTGAGATCGGTACCGACGCCGAACGCATCGGGGATTTCGTGCAACAGCGCGAGCAGGATCGCGCCCGAGCCGGTGCCGATGTCGGCGATCCGCGGCGGGTGAGATGCCTCCCGCTCGCGGAGAATCTCGAGCGCAAGCTCAACCACGGTCTCGGTATCGGGGCGCGGCACCAGGGTTGCTTCCGACAGGCGGAACGGCAAGCCCCAGAATTCGCGCGTCCCGAGAATGCGCGACACCGGCTCGCCGGCGATGCGGCGCTGTGCATGTTGCGTGAGCCGCGATGCTTCGGCCGCGGTCAGGAGACGGGCCGCCTGCGTGACCAGGCCGGTGAGGTCGAGGCCGAGTGCCGCACTGATCAGGATGCGCGCGTCGAGCTCGGCTTCGTCGAGCCGTGCCGATCTCAGTTGCGCAGCCAGCGCCCGCCGCGCGCTCTCGATGGATTGTCCGGTGAAGGGGTTGCTCACGCCTCAGGCCGCCGCGCCTTGCGCAGCGAGCTGTGCGGCCTGGTGCTCCGTCGTCAGTGCGTCGATCAGTTCGCCGAGCGCTTCACCCGCGATCACCTGCGGCAGCTTGTAGAGCGTGAGGTTGATGCGATGATCGGTGACGCGTCCTTGCGGAAAATTGTAGGTGCGGATGCGCTCGGAGCGGTCGCCGGAGCCGACCTTCTCCTTGCGCTCGGCCGAGCGCGCCGCCTCGACGCGTTGCCGCTCGGCGTCATAGATGCGCGAGCGCAGGATGTTCATGGCGGAGGCGCGATTCTTGTGCTGCGAGCGGCTGTCCTGCATCATCACCACGATGCCGGTCGGGATGTGGGTGATGCGGATCGCCGATTCCGTCTTGTTGACGTGCTGGCCACCGGCGCCCCCTGCGCGCATGGTTTCGATGCGCAGGTCGTCGTTCTTGATGTCCACGTCGACGTCCTCGACCTCGGGCAGCACGGCGACCGTCGCGGCGGAGGTGTGGATGCGCCCCTGCGTCTCGGTGTCGGGCACGCGCTGCACGCGGTGCACGCCGGATTCGAATTTCAGCTTGGAGAATGCGCCGCGGCCCTGGATCTCGGCGATGATTTCCTTGTAGCCGCCGACGGTGCCTTCACTGGCGGAGATCACCTCGACCTTCCAGCCCTGCAAGCTGGCGAAGCGCTCGTACATCCGGAACAGGTCGCCGGCGAACAGCGAAGCCTCGTCGCCGCCGGTGCCGGCGCGGATTTCCAGCACGACGTTGCGGTCGTCCATGGCGTCCTTGGGCAGGAGCGCGACGCGGATCTTCTGGACCAGTTCCTCGATTTTCGGCGCGAGCTCGTCGCGTTCGGCTTCCGCCATGCCGCGCATCTCGGCATCGGTGGCGGCATCGGCGATCAACGCGTCGGTGTCGGCGAGCTCCTTGACGGCGGCGCGATAGGACTTCACCGCCTCGATCAGGGGCGTGAGCTCGGCGAGCTCGCGCGTGATCTGCACGTAACGCTCGGAGGCGAGCTGTCCGAGCGATTCGGCCTCGAGCGAAGCGTGATGCGCGAGCAGGACGTCCAGTTTGGCTTCGGGAAGTGACGACATCGGTTCTGTCTCAAAGTGCGGAAGGAGGCGAGGGCGGCGGGAAGCTGGCGACAGGCCCGCTACAACGCAAGGCCCTCGGCCTCGGCAAATTCCGTCAGCTTCTGCCGGATCGAGACGCTGCCCGCAGGCGCATCCAGCAGAGGGCCCAGCATCGCTTCGGCCTTCTTGGCGTCGAGGTCGAGCACCATCGCCTTGACCGGGCCGAGCGCGGTCGCCGAGAGCGAGAGCGAGCGGTAGCCCAGCGCAATCAGCGCCAGTGCGCCGATCGGCTTGGAGGCCATCTCGCCGCACAGCGAGAGCGACTTCTGCGCCGCGTGCGCCTTGCGCGCGATGTCACGCAAGGCGCGCATGATCGGCGCCGACATGGTGTCGAAGCGCTCGGAGACCTTGGCGTTGCCGCGGTCGACCGCGAACAGGAACTGGAACAGATCGTTGGAGCCGACCGAGATGAAATCGACCTTCTTCAATAGCTCGTCGAGCTGGTAGAGCAGGGCGGGCACCTCGACCATGGTGCCGATGTCGATTCGTTCAGGCAGCGTGTGGCCGTGCTGGCGGAGGTATGTGAGCTCGCGCTCGACCAGCGCCTTGGCCGAGTCGAATTCGGCGACCTCCGAGATCATCGGGAACATGATGCGCAGCGCGCGGCCGCCGCCGGCGCGCAGCAGCGCGCGGATTTGGCCGCGCAACAGGCCGGGACGATCGAGCCCGAGCCGGATCGCGCGCCAGCCGAGCGCGGGGTTTTCCTCGATCACCGCTTCCATATAGGGCAGCGCCTTGTCGCCGCCGATATCGAGCGTGCGGAAGGTGACGGGCTTAGGTCCGGCGGCATCGAGCACGGTGCGATAGAGCGCGAGCTGGTCGCTGGTGCGCGGCAGGCTCTGACCGACCATGAATTGCAGCTCGGTGCGGAACAGGCCGATGCCGGCACTGCCGGTGTCCTCGATATGCGGCAGGTCGATCGCAAGACCTGCGTTGATCATCAGCTCGACCTTCTGGCCGTCCCTGGTGACGCAGGGCCGGTCGCGCAGCGCCAGGTACTGCGCCTGGCGGCGGGCGCGGAAGCGCACGCGCTCGGCGAAGGCCGCCTCGATCTCCTGCGACGGGCGCACATAGATCGAGCCCGAGGTGCCGTCGACGATGATGGCGTCGCCGGGATCGGCGATTCCAGGCGCGTTCGGCACCTCGCCGACCGCAGGGATGCCCAGCGCCCGCGCCACGATCGAGACGTGCGAGTTCGCGGTGCCTTCCTCCAGCACGATGCCGCGCAGGCGCTTGCGGTCGTAGTCGAGCAGCGCCGCCGGGCCCATCGCGCGGGCGATGACGATGGCGTTGTCGGGCAGCTGCTCGCGCGAGGGCGCATGATCCTGGCCGACCAGCTGCCGCATCAGGCGGTAGCCGAGGTCTTCCAGATCGTGCAGCCGGTCGCGCAAATAGGGGTCGGTCGAGCGCAGCATGCGCGCGCGGGTGTCCGACTGGACGCGCTCGACCGCGGCTTCCGCGGTGAGGCCGGTCGCGACCGCCTCGTGCAGCTTGTGCGACCAGCCCTGGTCGTTGGCGAACATGCGATAGGCTTCAAGCACCTCACGGTGCTCGCCGCCTTCGGCGACGTCGCCGCGCTCCAGCATGCGGTCGAGATCGGCACGCAGCTTGGCGAGCGCAGTATCGAGCCGCTTGATCTCCTTCGGCAGGTCTTCGGCGATGTAGTCCTTGATGACGACGCGCGGCTCGTGCAGCACGACATGGCCGAGCGCGATGCCCTCCGACAGGATGGCACCGACTTTCTGCGCCGAATGGCGCGCCGCCGGCTCCTGGCCCGGCTGCGCCAGCGCGGAGAGTTCGCCGGAGGCGATCAGCTCGGCCAGCACCATCGCGGTGGTCTGGAGCGCCTCGAGCTCCTCCTCGACATAATTGCGCTTGGCGCGATTCTGCACCACCAGCACGCCGAGCGTGTTGCCGGCGCGCAGGATCGGCACGCCGAGGAAGGAATGGTAGATTTCTTCGCCGGTCTCGGGCCGGAACGAGAAGGCCGGGTGGCTCTGCGCGTCGCTCAAATTGAGCGGCGTCGCCTCGCTGGCGACGAGGCCGACCAGGCCCTCATGGGCGCTGAGCACGGTGTGGTGCACCGCCTCGCGGTTGAGACCTTCGGTGGCGTAGAGCTCGAGCGTATTGTCGATGCGCAGCACATAGACCGAGCACACCTCGGCCACCATGTTGGCGGCGATCAGCACCACGATCTTGTCCAGCCGCTCCTGGGCCGAGACCTGCTCCGCCATGGTCTCGCGGAGCCGTCTCAACAAGACGCGGGGACCTCCCGACGCGCTCCGCATGAACCGTCAATCTCCTCCATCGGCCGGGCCCGGCGATATCGGCCGGCGGCTGGACCAAAATTCCAGAAAAACAATCAAATTGTTTGTCCGGCGCAGGCACAAGCCCAAATCCACGGGAGATTGAGTGCTCGTACCGAATCAGCGCCGCCTGAACTGGGACACAGTCTGCGGCAGCCCACCCTGTCCGCCGTATAGCGAATTGAGGCTTGTTTTGCCAAGCAAAACGCCTGCCAAACGCGAAGGTGTGTACACCTTCGCGTTTGCTGCGACCGCTAAGAGAAAATTAGCCTTTTGGCACTGTCCGGAAAAGTGCGAAGCGGTTTTCCGGAAAGACCGTCAGGTCTGATCGAGACCGTAGAGCGTATGCAAGGTGCGCACCGCAAGCTCGGTATAGGCGGTATCGATCAAGACCGAAAATTTGATCTCGGAGGTTGTAATGGCCCGAATGTTGATGTTCCGCCCGGCGAGCGCCGAGAACGCCTGGGCGGCGACGCCGGCATGGCTGCGCATGCCGCTGCCGATCACCGAGATCTTGGCGACATCGGTGGCGGTATCGAGCCGCGCATAGCCGATCTTGGCCTTGGCTGCGGTAATCGTATCCTTGGCGCGGGTGAAGTCGGCGGCCGGCACGGTGAAGGTGAGGTCGGTGGTCTTGCCGTCCTCGGACACATTCTGCACGATCATGTCGACGTTGATATTGGCATCAGCCAGCGGGCCGAAGATCGAGGCCGCAACGCCGGGCTTGTCCTCGATCTGGCGCACCGAGATCTGAGCCTCGTCCTTGGAGAAGGCGATACCGGTGACGACGTGGCTTTCCATGATCTCCTCCTCGCTGCAGATCAGCGTGCCGGGCGGCTGGTTGGCATGCGGGTCGATATCCTCGGGCTTATCGAAGCTCGAGCGGACGAAGATCGGCATGTTGTGGACCATGCCGAGTTCCACCGAGCGGACCTGGAGCACCTTGGCGCCCTGCGAGGCCAGTTCCAGCATGTCTTCGAATGCGATCTTGTCGAGCCTCTTGGCCTTCGGCACGATTCGCGGGTCGGTGGTGTAGACGCCGTCGACGTCGGTGTAGATGTCGCAGCGGTCGGCCTTGACGGCGGCGGCGATCGCCACGGCCGAGGTGTCGGAGCCGCCACGGCCGAGCGTGGTGATGCGACCCGTCTCGGGGTTGATGCCCTGGAAGCCGGCGATGACCGCGACCTCCTTTCGGTCCTTGAAGCGCTTGATGATCTCGCTGCCGTCGATGTCCTCGATCCGGGCCGAGGCATGGGCGTCGCTGGTCTTGATCGGGATCTGCCAGCCCTGCCACGAGCGGGCTTGGATGCCCATGCCCTGGAGCACGATGGCAAGAAGGCCGGACGTCACCTGTTCGCCCGAGGCGACCACGGCGTCATATTCGCGCGCGTCGTGCATCGGCGAGGCCTCGGTGCACCAGGCGACCAACTCGTTGGTCTTGCCGGCCATCGCCGAGACGACCACGGCCACTTCGTGGCCGGCATCGACCTCACGCTTCACATGGCGTGCGACGTTGCGGATACGTTCGATGTTGGCGACGGACGTGCCGCCGAATTTCATCACGAGGCGGCTCATGACGACGCGTGCATTCCTTCATAAGGGTCAGTATGGTGGCCCGCACTGGACGGGTGCCTCGGGGACACCGACCGCGCGTATACAGAGCGGCGGGGCCGGGGGCAAGCGGGTTCCTGCGG